>JAYVQG010000215.1:0-6668 GCA_043757025.1 Limnoglobus sp. | reverse complement strand
ATCCAAGGCGATCCGACGTAAGTCGGAATTCGCGACGTGCGCGAAGTGTCGTGAAAGTGTCTCCAAGTGTCGTGAGAATGTCGTGGTCGGTCGATTTTGTGTTGCATCCGGTCGATTTTTGGTCGCGACTTGCGCCAGTTGTCGAAACGACCCCGTTCGACGCAAACCGCGACAAGAGTTCGAGATGCGGAATACGGAACAGCGAAAGCCGATCGAAAAGCCGCGATTTTGGACCTCAAAAACCGAAAAAACACCCCCAAAAACCGGTTTTGGGGCGTCCGCAATTGTGACTTACGTCGATTCTGGCGTAACCTGGCTCGAACTGTGCCGAAGTTTCACTTTGTGAACTACACTTCCGTCGGAATCGGCACCTTCCAGAGACGGACCATGACGACTGCAACCGCTTCGGAACCGACGTACCGCTCCGTCGATGTCACGCCACCGCCGCGTTCGCCTGCAAAACCAGGCTTGTACGGCATCGGCTACGATGTCCTGACACTCGGTGGCCTCAGCTTGCTGGCACTGCCCGCGTTCTGGCTGATCGCCGCATTCACGCCGCTCGGAATGGCCGATGGGCGGATTGCCGCCCCACTGATCGCGCTCCTCGGAATCGCTTCCTACGCCGTCAACTACCCGCACTACGCCGCCACTTACGCCCGTGCCTACCGCAGTACCACCAGCATTCGCGAATACTGGTGGAGTTGCCTCGTCGCGCCATTACTCCTGGCAGTGCTGGCCGGAATTGCACTCGCCACGGGTGGCGATGGCGTGCCGTTGTACTTCAAATTGTACTTGTTAATCAGCGGTTATCACTATTCCGGGCAGACGTACGGCATCGCGCTGATCTTCGCCGGGAAGGCGAAACTCGGGTTGAACCGCACCGACAAATGGTTGCTCATGGCCCCGATTTACACGTCGTGGTTGTGGATTCTGTGCTCGATGGAGAATGCCGCCGCCGCGCCGATGATGTTCGGCGAAACGATGGCGATTCACCCATTGGGCTTACCCGAGTGGGCGGCGCTGGCCTCGAAAGTCGCGTTTGGCTTGGGTATCGTGGCATATGCCGTGTTGAACTTGCGGTTGTACCGGCGAAACGGGAAGGCACTGCCTGGCGTGTCGCACGTGGTCGTTGCGGCTCAATGCGTCTGGTTCGTAATTGGTGCGAATACGCCGGAGTTCGTGAACTTCGTGCCGTTCTTCCACTGTTTGCAGTACCTGATGATTACGACGTACTTCCACATGCAGGGCAAGAAAGCGAGTGCGGCGCACGACCACGAACAGCCGAGCGACGCCACGGGGCGCGTGTTCTTCCGCTACTACGGCTTGCTGATCGTGCTCGGGTTCCTGATGTACGAACTGACGCCGATGTTGATGGTGAACTCCGGCCTCACCGGATTCGCCGAAGCGACGGCACTGACCATCGCGTTCATCAATTTGCACCACTTTATTATGGACGGCCAAATCTGGAAGCTGCGTAAACCGGAAGTGAAGCGCACGCTAATCGCGGTGTGAAGGAAGTTTCACGGAACCCAATCGGTGCGAATGGCGTAACAGGGAAACGGGAGGTTGCGTGCTTGACCCGTTGAAGGGGCAGATATACCTAATCACCTAACGTCATTATTACTGTCTGGTTCCGTCCCAGAGGCCTTCGTGAAAGTTCCTTCGACTCCCGAGCCGACACCACCACTCGACGCAACGATCTCGCTACCGACCGACCCCGCGCAAGTGGGGTTGCCGACCCCCGTGGCCGACCCGACATCCGCTGCGGACGCGCAAGCCCGGTGGCCGATGTGGCACTCCGGCGTCGATCTTTTCCTCGCGATGCTCGTATTGGCGACGGCGTTCATGGTGGCCTCGCACACGGCGCGCAATAGCGATCAATGGACGCATTATGCGGTCGGACGAGCGATTGTGAAGGGGCAATACACGTTCGGCATCGACCCACTTTCGTTCGTGACTTCGACGCGCACCTGGGTGAACCACAACTGGTTGCTCGATGTCGGCAGTTACTTCCTTTACACCGCCGACACGACGGGGGCGACGATCGTTGCCGTGAAGGCTGGTCTGTTCATGCTCGCGTTCGGCGTGCTGTTGTTCATCCGAAAACCGGGGCAGGCGTGGTGGCCGTGGGTGGTCGTGAGTGCGCTTGCGGTCATGGCGGCGACGCCGCACACCGGCTTGCGTCCGTTGGTCGCCTCCGCGTTCTTCCTGGCCGTTACGCTGTATATTTTGCTCGGCCGCGAATGGAAATCGGGCAGTTGGGTCAACCCGATCGCGCTCGGCGTGCTGTTCTGCGTGTGGGCGAACTCGGATAGCTGGTTCTTCCTCGGGCCACTTTGCGTGTTGCTGGTTCTCATCGGCGAGTGGCTACAAGCGATATTGGCGAAAGGTTCGCCGGCGGGCATTCCTATAGGTTCGCTACTCAAGGCGCTCGGCATCGGTGTCGTGGCGTGTATGTTGAATCCGCACCACGTGCGAGTCTGGCAGATCCCGCAAGAGTTCGGCATCGGTATTCCCGCATCGGTGAAGACCGATCAACAGTTTCGGTTGATCGCGTTGCCCACGTTCGACAACTTCTTCCTTTCTCGCCCAGAACTCGGCTGGAACCTCAACGTCGCTGCGTTCGCCGTGCTGCTGTTCGTCGGTGGAATGTTGCTCGCGCTCGCCTACGGCCGTCAGCGAATCTCGCACGCGCTCCTCTGGGTCGCGTTTGCGTTTCTCGCACTGATGCACTTTCGCTCGATCTTGTTCTTCGCCATCGTGGCGGTGCCGCTATTGGCTACGGCCATCACCGAACTGACGAACCGCATTACGCTCGGTACCGTGTCCAACATGAACACGCGGTTTATGTTGCTGAGTTCGACGGTAGTGCGATTGCTCGCGATTCCGGTATTGCTAACGTTCGTCGCGGCGGCTTACCCCGGCTGGCTGCATCCGCTCGTTTCCGACCCCGCATACATGAACCGCGTCACCTGGGCAGTCGAACCCGATGCGGGCCTCGTTCGCACCGTGGCGATCGTCGACAGTTGGCGAGATTCGGGCAAACT
Source organism: Limnoglobus sp. (assembly GCA_043757025.1). GTDB lineage: Bacteria > Planctomycetota > Planctomycetia > Gemmatales > Gemmataceae > Limnoglobus. Next base: position 3,621 of record JAYVQG010000215.1, on the reverse strand, counting down.
GCCGGATAGCTACCGCGGCTTGATCCTCAGCCCCGATCTGGCGAATCACACCGCGTGGTTTAGCACCAAGGAAAAAGTGTTCGCCAACAGTCGGTACGGCTATCACCTACCCGAACTCGAAGATTGGTTGAAGGTTCGCAAGGCGCTCGTCAACCGAACCGGCGTCGATGAGACCGATCCAGTCGCACTCCGCGAAATCTGCCGAAAGTACGACATCTCGTACATCGTGATTACCGATAGTCGGAATCCGCCGCGCGAACTCGACCTGCGACCGGTGATCGAACTGACGCAGTTCAACGGCGGTTACTCGTTGTGGCACATCGATGGCCGCGTGGCGGTGATCGGCGAGACGCAAGCCATTTTTGCGAAACTTGCGTTCGATCCCGTCCGGTTGGCGTTCGATCCCGCCAACGATGCAAATCCGCTACCGGAACCCACACGTCCGACGACTGCCTCGGTGAAATCGCCCGAGTTTCTCGATGCTTTTTTCATGCCGTCGCCAAAGGTTCTCTCGGTCGATGCGCTCGATTCGACGACCTACTACTCTCTGGCGAATCTATCGCGGCAGAACCAAGTGCAACAACACAACTATATTTGGCCGGAGTCCGTTGCTGCAGCCATCTCTCCGATGGTTGCCGATTTGGCAGTCAAGACGAACCAGCTCGGTCGCCTCGTGACGCCGCCGCCCCCGAGCGATGTGTCGGTGGCCTTCCAATTGCTGTCGATTCGTGCCGCTCGGCGTGCGATCGCGGCGAATCCGGACAACCCCGACTCGTACCTCGCGTTGGCCCGTGCTGCGGGGCCGGGCTTCGTCGGAATTCCGGGTATTCCAGAACAAGAACGCATCGAACAAAACGTAGCTGGCTTGCGCCGATTCCTAGACCGCCTTCCGCCGCTCGACAAACTTCCGCCGAATAGCGCACTCATGGCGTATGAGATCGCGGGGGAACTTTCCGGACGTTACCAAGCGTCCGGCTTCATCGACCTCGAACAGCGTACGCTCACCGAAGCCCGCGAGCTCCTCCGCCGTGGGGCCGATGGGATCGTCGATCCGGAAGTGAAAAAGAAGCGAATCGAACAACTCGATAAAGCACTCACAGCCTCGACGAATCGCTTGGCCGCCGTCAACGATCCGTTCGATCAGTACGTCTCGAATGCGAAGCCCGATGTCGCACAGCTCATCAATGCAGCCGTGCAACGTCGACTGTTTGCGCGAGCGATGGACGAATTTCAAAAGGCGGTCGAAGAGAAGCGCGATCTCGGCCCGAACGCACTGGCAAGCTTCGAGACCATCCTGATGATTGCGAACATTCAACTCGTCAGCGGACGCATCGAAGATGCGACCAACGGGCTGGAAGCGATCGAAAGCGAGATCAAAACGTTTTCGGAATCGGCAAATCCCGACGCGCGAATCGTCGCACAACTGACGAACCGGCAACGGCAACTTCAGGTTGCGATGTGGCGCGTCACCGGCAATTACGCGAAACTCGGTGAGGCGTACGAGTCCGACATGCTACGACAAAGCAAGATGCCCGACGACGCGAAGCGGTTGATCCGAGCAGCACTCGTCGGCGAGATGCTGCCCTCGATGCTGGCAACGGGTATCAGTGTGCCCCATGCGAGCGTTGGCGGCATCCTCGGAGGCTCATTTGGGAAGGAAATCACCAACAACATCGTCGGCGGTTGGGATCAACAGGCGAATTTCTATCTCAGTCGCGGGTTGCTATCGCTACAGGAAGGCAAAGTCGGCGATGCCGAGCGACGGTTCCGACAAGTTCTGGAACCCGAGGGAATCGCGCTGCCCCCCGACGCCCCCCTGCGAACGATCGCCGAACAATACTTGCGCATGATCGCTCACGCCAAAGCGAAATGACCGTGCAAGAATCCGCAGCATCGCGCAGGCTTCGTGGCGAATCGCGTACGCGCCACGCAATTCGCAACCTATCACCGGCGTTCGTATTGATTGCCGGGTAGCCTGCGGATGACTTTCTTCAGTTCCAGTTGCATCAGATTCCGGTTGAGGTCGCCGATCGGTAGGCCGAGCGTGCGTGCGAGTTCGTCGGCGTGTTTCGCGCCGGTGAGCGCGTCCCAGATTTGCTGTTGCACGCCATCGAGCGCGGCGGCCGGTTTCGCTTCCTCGAACAATGTGGGCGATGGTGCGGTCTTGCGGGCGCTCGGCTTTTTTGCGATCGGGTCGGGCGGTGCGATCCCGCGAATGTCGTCCAGAATATCGTCCGCATCGCGAACGAGTTTCGCCCCTTTGCGGATCAAATCCAGGCAACCGGCGCTCGATGGACTATCGACTTGCCCCGGCACCGCGAAAACTTCCCGCCCTTGCTCTGCCGCATGATCGACGGTGATCAGCGCCCCGCTCTTCGCGTTCGCTTCAATCACGACCACGCCCCGGCACAGGCCGCTGATGATGCGATTCCGTGCGGGAAACATCCCCGGTTGCGGTTGCACCGTCATCGGCGTTTCCGTGATGAGGCAACCCTGTCTGGCGACGGCATCGGCGAGTTCGGCATGTTCGGGCGGGTAGATTCTCGCCAGCCCACCCGCCAACACCGCGAGCGTACGGCCTCCGGCATCGAGCGCACCTTTGTGTGCGGCCCCGTCGATGCCTCGCGCCAACCCGGAGATCACCGTCCAGCCCGCCCGCGCCAACGAGGCGGCAATGCGCTCGGCGGTTTTCAGCCCGTAGCTGGTGCAGGCCCGCGAACCGACAATGGCAATCGAATTCAAATCGGCAGGCGTAATTTCACCGCGAAAGTAGAGGAGTGGCGGCGCGTCGGCGATCTCGGTCAACCGCAGTGGGTAATCGTCGCGACCGAGGATGACGGCACGAACATTGTGCGCGATCATCAAGCGTTCTTCGGCATCGACATCGACGTTGCGCAACGACTGCGCGAACGACTGAGCGAGTTTGTCGCCGATGAGCGGCACGCGAAGAAGTTCGTTGAAAGTGGCACGTCGTGCAGCGGCGGCGGTACCGAAGTGCAACATCAAGGCGGCGGTTAATTTCGGCCCGAGACCCGGAACGAGTGCCAAAGCGAGGTGGTCGCGAAGATCGGCAGCAGGTGGGGCATCCGGCATGAGACACCGCGATGCGAACGGGAAAATAAGGGCATCCGTGCCAGTTGTCCCTTCCTTAGGTGGGTGAATCTTAGTGCCAGACCGCGAGTCGGCAACACATAAAATGGCCGCCGCGCGTCAAACCCGCGCGGCGCAAGGAGATAGATCGCAAGATTTATTTCTGAAGGAACGTCCGCACACGGGTGGATTGCACCCGGAACTCTACTTCTTCTCGTATTCGTTCACGGGGTATTCCGTTTTTCTGAGAATCATCTGGTATTTAGGTCGGGTCGAAGCTTTGAGAGGCCCGACAGTGCATTCACGCGACGATTTCAAACCTTGCGGGGGTTTTTGTCACGGATACTCTGTCGGGCCTCATCGCAAAGCCTCTTCGACCACGACCTACGGGTTCTGGAACGTTGAATATGCAATCTGTCCCCGTGAACGGTTACTAAGTACCCGTCCAAGATCTATTCCGTGTATTCGACATTTTCTGTAAGTTAATGAGCACTTCAGGGAAGAGGTGGCTATGGCTACGGAATTGGTGGT
>JAYVQG010000214.1:0-25165 GCA_043757025.1 Limnoglobus sp. | reverse complement strand
GCATGGGTGGGCATGCGCAGTGGTCGGTCGACCGTTGTTGCTCCGGTTCGAGGATGATTGTTTTCGATTGAGCAGTAATTGTGCCTCGAACTGAACCGAATGGCGATTACCCGCATCGGGATTCGGCGTGGTTCGCACATGTCGATATCGGGGCATGGTTCAGAGCGAGGTTGCCGTTTTGCCGGAAATGATCAGACGACCCATTTCGGACGTAAGTCGTTGGTGTGTTAGGTTGATTCCGAAATTCGGCGTGATTCCACGGAAGGGTGGGTGGGTAAGCGGTGGAATCATTCACACTTCTCTATGCCCAGGCCATATTTCCTTACCACACGTCGTCGAATCGCGCACTAAATTCACTTTGCCACACCCGCGTTCCGAACTCCGGTTGAACCATGCCCGACACGATGCCTTCGCTCAGCGAACACCAGCAGACTGCGCTTCAGGACGATTACAAGGAGTATGCGCGCGTGTTGCGTCGGGGCGGCGATGTGCCTGCGCACCTGGAATTGGCGGCCGAGACGCGGTTTCGCGACTGGAAAGAGGCGGCCCATTGCGCGCATCCGTGCGGGCAGGTTCTGTACGGCGAATGCCTCGCCGAAGGGATTCAAACGCGGCGCGACACGGACAAAGCGGCGGACAATTTTGAGGAAGCCGCAGCGGAACTCGTCGATGCGATGTGGCTGATCGGCGAATGCTACCTCGATGGCGCGGGCGTCGAACGCGACCGCAAGACGGCACTCGCGTGGTACACCAAAGCGATCGAAATGGATCACCCGCCGTCGGAGTATTCGCTCGGGCTGATGCACTACGATGGCCACGCGGTGAAGCCGAACGCCATGGTGGCTGCCGAGTGGTTCCTGCGTTCGGCGAACCACGGCTACATTCCCGCGATGTACAAACTCGGCAAAATGTTGATTGCTGGCGACGAGATCAAGCGCGACTACGAGTTCGCGATTCAGTGTTACACGAAGGCCGCCGAAGGGGGATTCGCGAAGGCGCAATTCGCGCTCGGGATGTGGCACCGCGACCCGATGCTCGGCACGCCGAACGACCGCGAAGCGATGCGTTGGCTGAAGGAATCCGCCCAGATGGGAAACGCCGATGCGATGTTCCAGATCGGCTGTATGCACTGGAACGGCGCAGGCATGGCGATCGACGAACTCACCGGTGCCAACTGGTACGTGCAGGCCGCCAAGCAAGGCCACCCCGAGGCCGCCTATCGCGTCGGCATTATGTTCCGCGACGGTACCGTCGTGCGCAGGAACTTAAACGAGGCGTACAAGTGGCTCGAATTCGCTTCGTCGAAAGGACACAACGATGCGAGACGAGCCTTACGCGAGATCGTGGTGACATGACGTTCGCGGATGGACGCGCTCTAAAAAACGAAGTGTCAAAATCATTGACGGTCGCGCACGAATAGATGATGATCCTCAGAGTGATACCCAAATGCCTTCTTCGGAAGGTTGCAAACGATGGAGATGCTCATGATCGTGACGACTGGCAACGATGTCCCCGGCGCAACTGTGACGGAATTCCTTGGCATCGTTCGTGGGATCGTGGTGCGATCGCCGAGTATCAAACAGGGTCTACTCGGGGGCTTGAAGCAGTTGATCGGCGGCAACATCGAATCGTACGCGAAGGTCTGCGAGCAAGCCCGCGAAGACGCCTACAACCGGATGGTCGAACACGCAGCGGAAGCCGGCGCGGATGCGATCATCGCAATGCGCTACGACGCCACCGAGTTCGCCCAAGCCACCACCGAAGTGCTCGCCTACGGCACCGCCGTCAAAATCGCACGGCGGTAATTCGGACTGGAGGAGAATACTATTGTGCTCAAACCATCTCTTTCCGACGATGCATATGCAACTGTTGCTGAGCGAGCGGCAACTGCGAGTACGATCCCGAATCGCAGCTATCTTTTTCGCGGAGATGACAATTATCGTGGTGGAACGGTCGGACGCGCATTAGGAGCCGAAGCAGATTCTTCAGATATTCAGTCCATCTCCGACCATGTTCTGCGGAAAGAATCCGGTATCACCAGTCGCTTCACGTCATTCAGTGAGGAAGTCAAAGTCGCTCGAAAATTCACATCGTCATCGGATAACCGCTATGTTTACAGAGCGGATCTGGGACTTCTCCGCGATTTGGAAACGGCAGGGACGATCCGGTTATGGAGTCCGGAAGATGTCTACGCGATGATGAAGGCAAGTAATAAGAAGCAGTCGAACCAAGCAGCCGACGTACGATCCACGATGGTGAAAAACAGCGAAATTCTGGTCGAGGGCCAGATACCCGAAAGTGTTCTGAGTCGTGCAAACTAAATTTTGTGGAGCGGATATGGAAACGCAAATTCGTTCGAGCCTCGTTGCATCGGGAAATGCAAACAACCCATGTTTGATTGTCCTCCGCCAAAAAGGCTACGATTTATGGCTCGAACAAGGGGACAACAGTTCGATATGGTGCGCGATGAAGGATAGTCAGCAATTCACTGCGTACTCCGGTCCAGAGTTGTTGGGGTTGGTCGCACTATGGGAACATTTCGGAGCGAGTTGGAATCGACAGCAGCCCGACATTTACAGCGAACTTGCGGACAAAATGGAGTAGCTATTTTCGCGCATCCATCACGGCAGTGCGTTCAACATCTCGGCGACGCGGTTTCGGCCAATTTCAGTCAGTATCAGAAACTCGCCGCTGTGGGCGATGAGGTCGTGGCGGATGGCGCGTTCGACGGTGGCGGTCGTTTCGGCTTCGGTCCAATTCAGGTGCAAGTGTAGCCCTGCGGCGAGCGATTCTTCGGGTTCGCTCGGCGTGCCTTCGTGGCGGTGAAGGTGGATCGCCAGCATCGTTTCGCGGAAGCTGCGGCGCTGTCGATATTCGCGCAACATATTTGCAATCTGCCCGCGTTCCGGGGCGAACACCCAGACGAATGCGAACATCATCCCGAGTACGCCCGCCACCGTTCCGGCGATGTTGGAATCGAGTTGGAACGCGAGTTGCGTACCGCCAATCGCGCCGACGATGGCAAACGTTACACTGAAAATAAGCATCCGAGACAGGCGATTCGTCAGCAATCGCGCGGCCAGCGGTGGCACCGCGAAGAATGCCAGCACCAGCACCGGCCCGACCGCGTCGAACGCCGCCACCGTCGTCAGCGATACGCTCGTCATGAGTGCGTAATGCAAGATCGCGGGTGCGAAACCGAGCGTCGTGGCGAGTCCCGCATCGAACGTGGACAGCTTCAATTCCTTGTAAAACGCGATTGTGAACGCGAGCATTCCGAGAAAGCAAATGCTGAGTACGACGAACGAACGCGGCCCGCAATCGATGCCGCGAATCGTGAAGCGATCGAGGAACGCGAGTTCCACCGAGCCGAGTAACACGCGGTCGGCGTCGAGGTGCGTGTTGCGTAAATAGAGCGTCGAGAGGATGACGCCGATGCTGAACAATGCCGGGAACACGAGCGAGATCGCGGCATCTTCCTTCAGACGTTTCGTTCGCTGTAACATCTCGACGAGTGCCACAGTGAGCACGCCGGACGCGGTCGCCCCGACATAGAGCCATGCGGAAGTGGCATCGTTCGCCAGCAGATACGCGAGCACGATTCCCAACAATAGCACGTGGCTCATCGCATCGGCGATCAGTACCATTTTGCGAAGGACGAGGAAGACGCCGGGCACGGCGCAGGCGGCCCCGACGGCGACCATCACGGCGGTCGTTTCGTGTGCCGGTGTCACCCAAGCGGGTATCACGTGGGGAGCACCTTTCGACGAAAGACCTGCGAAAGCAGCCCATTTCGCGGCGAAAACAGGATCGACGCAACGACGATGCTCGTGACGCAAAGTACGATGGTCGGCCCTGTCGAGACACTTCGCGTCTCGTCGCTGAGTGCGGTGCTGAGCAACGTGCCGGCCACTCCTGCGATTGCGCCGATGCCCGCCGCGAGGAGGCTGAGCGGCCCGAGGCGGTTCGTCCATTGGCGCGCTGCCACAGCCGGCGCAACGAGTAACGCGCTCATCAAAACCACACCAACGGCTTGCAACCCGACCACGACCGCACCGACGACGAGTGCTGCCAACACGCCATCGATGAACCGCGTCGGGATTCCTTGAACCGCCGCATACGCGGGGTCGAAGCTGACGAGTTTCACTTGCTTCCAAAGTAGCATTAGCGTGACGACGGCAATTAGGCCGAAGCCCGCGATCGCGTGGAGATCGTCCATCCGCATCGTCGCCGCTTGGCCGAAGAGATAGCGTTCGAGGCCGTGATTCGCCGCACCGGGCACGTACTGTTGGATCGCACGCATCGTTGCCAAACCGATGCCGAAGAACACCGCGAGGACGCCACCGAGGACGGCATCGAACGGCAACACGCTCCGTCGCGACAGCCCGTTGACAGTCATGAGCGCGAACCAGCCCGCAATCGCGCCGCCGATTTGCAAACCGATCGGCGAACGCGAACCCAAACAGAACGCGATCGCCACGCCCGGCAGTGCCGCATGGGACACCGCATCGCCTTCGAGGCTCCGTCGGCGTATCACGGCAAACGTGCCGACGAAGCCGCCGACCGCGCCGATGAGTGCCGTCCCCGCCGTGACGGTTTGCACCGTCGGATCGTCGAGCGCTAGCGATTGGAACAGGTTCATTTCGGCGGCCCCTTCGGGATCGGGTCGTCGAGCGGAACGAGTTCGACATCTTCCCACGAAGTCCGGTCGTCGATCGGTTCGATGTGAATCGTCACGGTCATCAGCGGGAACTGCGTGCGAATTTCGGCTTCGATTTTGTGTGCCACCGCGTGCGCATCGCGAACGGGCATCGCACCGGATACCAGCAAGTGAAACTCCGCGAACGTCCGTCGACCGGCCCGGCGGGTTCGCAGTGCGTGATAGTCGGCATTCGCGGGCAACGCCGATTGAATGCGGTCGCGTAACGCCTTCAGTTCCGCATCGTCGAGCGCATGATCCATGAGGCCGTGAACCGAACGGCGGATGAGTCGGAAGCCAGTCCAGCCGATGAGCACGCCGACCGCCATCGCGAGTAACGCATCGATTTCGTGAATCTTCGTGATCGCCGCGATGCTCAGCCCGATGACGACGGCGACCGTCGTGTAGACGTCGGCCATGAGATGTTCGCCATCGGATTCGAGGACGATCGAATGCGCTCGCCGTCCGACCGAAATGAGCAACCGCCCCACGGCGAAGTTCACCCCCGCAGCGGCCAGCGCGATGACGACGCCGAGTTCGACCGCACTCAGTTCCTTCGGGTGAAATAGCCGTTCGACGGCAAACGCAATCGCGACCACTCCAGCGAGGAGAATCAGCACGCCTTCCATCCCACTGGCGAAGAACTCGATCTTCTCGTGGCCGTAAGCGTGGTTGTTGTCGGCCGGGCGAGCCGCGTACCAAAGTGAAAAGTACGCGGTGAAGGCCGCAACGAGATTGACGACCGATTCGAGCGCATCGGAGAGCAACCCCGCCGAGCCGGTGAGCGCGTACGCGGTGCCCTTCATGCCGATGGTACACACGGCAGCGACGATCGAAAACATGGCATATCGACCTAATCGACCCGCAGCCATAGCCCCGCCTACGAACGAGAACGCACCCGAACGACAGATCCGAGTGCGGTTTCATTGTACGAGGGCGATCCATCCGATCCGCCTCACGGTTGAAATTTCCCCTCGATCCTTCCCGTGTCCACTACGTAAATGTCGGCGTATCTTACGGGGTGTTCATACCGGATGGCGCACAAGGATTCTGCGATGACTGACGACCTGCAAACGCTGGAAACCACGGCGATTACCGAGTTGACCGCTTGCATCGATGAAGCGACGCTCCTGGCGTGGAAGTCGAAGTTCATCGGCGAAAAGGGGCAGATGAAGGCCGCGCTCGGCAAGCTCGGCACGATCCCGAAAGAGCAGAGGGCCGCGTTCGGCCAGGAAGCGAACAAGGTGAAAGTCGCACTCGAAACGGCGTATGCCAGTGCGGTGTCAGTCGCCAAGGAAGCGGCCCTAATGGCAAGTCTGAATGCCGCGCCGCTCGACGTGACGATCCCCGGCCGGCGGCCAACGCAAGGGCGATTGCACCCCGCCACGCAGATCTTGCGCGAGATTTACCAGATCTACGGCGAACTCGGCTTCCAGGTCTATCGCACCCGCGATGTCGAGTCCGACGAACGCAACTTCGAGCTACTGAACATGCCGCCGCACCACCCGGCGCGCGACATGTGGGACACGTTCTTCGCGGATGCGCCGCCTGGCACCGTGCTGCGTACGCATACGTCGCCGGGGCAGATTCACGTGATGCGCGAGATGTGCCCGAACCCGATCCGCGTCATCCTGCCCGGCATGTGCTTCCGCAACGAAGCGATCAGCACCCGCAGCGAGATTCAGTTCCTGCAAGTCGAAGGATTGTGCATCGGCGAAGGCGTTACGATGGCGGACCTCAAGGGCACGATCACGGCGTTCGCACGGCGAATGTTCGGCCCGGAGCGCCAGATTCGCATCCGCTCGAGTTACTTCCCGTTCACCGAACCGAGCATCGAGGTGGACATCGACTGGCCGCAAGAAGACCCCAACCGCGACCGCCTCACGAAAGGCACCGGCTGGCTGGAGATCATGGGCGCGGGCATGGTTCACCCAACGGTACTGCGCAACGGCGGCTACGACCCCGACATCGTCACCGGGTTCGCGTTCGGCATGGGGCCACAACGAATGCTGATGCTGAAACACGCGATCGACGACATCCGCCTGTTCTGGCAAAACGACCTGCGATTCTTCGCGCAGTTTTGATAGTCGCATCACACGCGGATCGATTGCCATTTCCCGCCGGCGAATCGCCAGAAAAACAAAAGGCCGCGGAGCCAAATGTCGGCGAGCATCGCGAGCCAGGCACCGAAGAGGCCGAGTTCCATCGGGCCGGTCAGCAGATACGCGAGGGGGATCCGCACGACCAAAAAGCCAATCCAAGTAAATAGCACGGGCACGCGGGTGTCGCCCGCTCCGCGTAAGGCCGACGTGAACACAATCGCGCTGGCGAGCGCGGGCATGGCGAACGCCACGGTGCGGAGTGCGGTCACGCCTTGGGCGACGACGACTTCGTTGTTCGGGCTGAACAGGCGACACATCCACGGGGCAAACGTGTAGAACACGATGCCCATAAACACCATCGTTCCGCCGCCGAGTGCGAGGCTCACCCAGCCACTGTGCGACGCGACTTCCGGGCGACCCGCGCCGAGATTTCGACTGACCAGCGATGTTGCTGCCGTGCCGAACGCCGCCCCGGATAGATAGCCGAGCGCTTCCCAACCGATGGCGATCCCGTGTGCCGCGGTGGCTTCACTACCGAGGCGGTTCACGAGTTGCAGGAACCAAAACTGGCAGATACCGATCGACATGCTATCGACCGCCGCCGGGACGCTCACCCGCAACAGTCTGCGGATCAATTCCGGATTCGGTAGCAGAAATTTCGCTTCGACGTGAATGCCCGAACGCCCGCGTAAGAGCATCACTAACACGGCGATGCCACCGAGACTATGGCTGATCGCGGTGCCGTACGCGATGCCGACAAAACCGAGGTCGGGCAGCCCGCCCCAGCCCGTCGAAAGCGCGAACGCCACCGGCACGTTCACCGCCGCCACCCCGCCCAGCACGTACAGCCCCGTGCGCGTATCGCCCGCACCAACGAGGCACGCTATCCCGCCCGTTTCGATCATTTGAAATGCGAGGATCACGACGAGTGGACGCAGATATTCGACCGCAATCGGCTGTGCCGCGAGCGGAACGTCGATCACCCAGATGAGTAACGCCAACCCGCCGACCATCCCCGCGATGGTCGCCAAGATACCGAAGAACGCGGCGAGAAGCAGCGACTGCCCCGCCGCGCGATTTGCGGTCTCACGATCCCCCGCACCGACGAGCCGCCCCACGAGAGCGCTGGCCCCCGCACTGACGACAACGGTGTAACTGGAGATGAACCAGTAGAGGTAATTCGCGTTCGTAAGTGCCGCCTGGTGGTCGGCGGAGAATCGCCCCGCGAGGAACTGATCGTAGCGTTGAATGACGAACAACAGATACTGTTGCGCGAGGGCGGGGAGTGCGAGGGTGAGAACCCGCCACCAAATCGAAACGGAAACCGACTGCGTCATGCGTTCATGATAAGACCGAGCGTTTCTTGCGGCCAACCCCAACGCCCCTCGGACAAACGTCCGTGCCGATTTTCACTCGCCGTTACGCCACCCCCATTCGTCGAACAGCGACTTCCAGTTGGCTCGTTCGCGCTCGGGCGATACGAGGTATTTTCGTGCGGCGCAGGCTTGCTGAAGCGATTCGGAGAATGCCGCGTCGGTTTCGCAGCGTTGCAACAGTGCGGCTAACGCTGCGGCGTCGCCGACGTCGTATAGCCCTGGATAATCGTTGCCGAGGAGGCCCGTGACTCCGGCTACGTGGGTCGAGAGGATCGGCACGCCACACGCTAGCGCTTCGGAGACGACACTCGGACCGCCTTCGCTTTTGGATGTGATGACGAGTATGCGACAACGTGCCATCGCGCGGATCGTTTGGTGTCGGGGCAGTTCGCCGAACCAGCGATAGCGCGGCACAGCACGCATCTGTCGAATCGCTTCCAAACGCATGTTCGGCGTCAAGATTCCGCCAATATGGTGGCCGCGAATCTGCGATTGTTCCGGCAACAATCGCAACGCCCGCGCCAGTAAGAAGGGGTCTTTGACATCGCGCAGATGGCCGATCACGCACACATCGAAGGTACCTGCGAGTGGCTTCGGTAACAATCGCGGTGCGGCAAACGATTGCTCGATGACGCGCACTTTGGACCGCACGTTTTTGGGAAGGACGCACGCCGTCGCGCTCTGAAGGGTAACGACTCGATCGCTCAGTTCGAGGCACTTGCGAAAGACCGTCGGTTCGCCCGTGACATCCGTGCCCGCGATTGCGACTGCGATGCGAAACTGCGGGTGCATCGTGCGGTAGCGTGCAACGCTTGCGAACGACTTCACGGCATGGAGTGCGATGAGAGCCTCGCAACGTTCGCGATCGTATTCGTTCAAAATGACCGACGAGTAACCGAGTTCGCGAAACATCTTGGCCCAACGGATCGCCGTAATGCGATTGCCCAACCGCGACCGCGGTGGTGCCGGTGTAACGATTCAGATGCGTGGCATAGTGCAATACCTTTACCAAAAGGTGTGCCAGTCGGCGACTTGCAGATTGTACGCGGTCCCCACTGGCAAACCTCTTGCCGAACCGCCAATTCACTGTCTCGGGTGAAAAGCGGGTTGCAGGGAATCGACGTAAGTCGGAATTCCAGAGGCTCGAAAACCGTTTTTTGGGGTGTTTTTCCGGTTTTCGCGACACTTTTCGATCGCAAATCACCGATTTGTTCGCCCTCTGTTGGCCGTATCTCGAACCATCATTGCGATTTGCGTCGAGTGGCATCGTTTCGACACTCGGCGCAAGTTGCGACACTTCGCGACATTCTCACGACACTTGGAGACATTCTCACGACACTTCGCGACACGTCGCAAATTCCGACTTACGTCAAATCGTCTAGAACTTTTTGACTACTGGCGTTCGAGTAGGTGAAGTCGAGACGCGGGTTCCAATCGCACCGAATACGGTGGCCCACCTCGAGTCGTGAAACGAACCGGTTGCATCCCTCGACTCGGACGGGCGACTTCGTAGAATGCTATTTCTGAAATGGCGAACGTCACGAGGCAGGAGAGTTTTCGATGGGCATCCAACACAAGCGGAAAGAACTCCGCACGGCTGCGAAACGCCGCCGTAAAGGCATCAAGCACAAGAATCGCAGCACCAAGAAGTACAAGAAGTAACGCGACCCATCGGTGCGAAGTGTAACCTGCCACTCCAGGGTACCATGGAACTCTCACCACTTCTCGAAGTCGCCGAGGAACTGAAGAAGCAGTTGTTTCACCATGTCCAGCACGGCGGCGGTGACGAAGCCCAATACGCCGTACTTCGTCGGCGTCTACTGCAGGAACGGCGGCTCACCCCACTCATCCCTGGCTTCCTGAAGTCCGACACCACCTTGCAAGAAGTCCGGCAGCGGTCGCAACGACTCGACGGGGGCACCGGGAGCCAGGTCACCCCCTATTCCGGTCGCCGGACGTGGATTGTCGACGAGTTCCAACCTCTCCTCGATCTGCTTCAACAGCCACAACTTTCCTCGGTGGAGGAAGTGCTTGCTGAGTCGCTCGGCACTGTGGATTCCGTCCACGTCCGGAAAACTTGGGAAAAGGCGATTGAACGGAGGCAAGTAGACCCCGACGGGGCTATCACAATCGCCCGCTCGCTGATCGAGGCCGTGTGCAAGCACGTCCTCGGGGTGGGCAACTACGACCGTGCGGCAGACCTCCTGGTGCTGTACAAGCACGCCGCCAGGTCGATCGGCCTGACAGACGACGGCTACGCCGACGAGGCTCTGAAGCAGGTCATGCGGGGATGCGTTCAGATCGTTCAAGGAGTAGGCGAGTTCCGCAACAAGATGGGCGACGCCCACGGCAAGGGTCCGCTCGACGCGACGGCTGACGCCCTCCAGGCCGAACTTGCGATCACCGTGGCCGGGGCGATGGCGACGTACCTTCTCTCGACCTGGGAACAAACACAACGGAGCTAGACGAGACGGGAATCTTGACGAAAATGACCCTTCGACTACCAACCGACATTCCAGCCTGTTTGGATTAGGCGACAATAACTTCAAGAGGTGACAATGCCGACGACGCGAACGCCCATCGGGAAGGACGAGAAGGAGCGATTTGAGTACTTCCTGAAGCGGCGGCAGCTGAAGGAGCGGATGGTGAAGTTGCTCGAGTCGGTCAAGGAGGCTCACGCCCTGAAGGCCGGGCAGGTCACGACCGCCAAGGACGCCTCCTACGAGGACATTGTGGAGTCCCTGACCAACGCCCTGCGGGAAGGCTGGCTGGACACCGAGGCGTTGACGAGAATCCTCGATGAGGCCGAGATCGCGGGGAGGCAGCACGTGTGTCTCTTCACGGTCGATGAGGCCGACGCGGCAGCGGTGCAGTCTAGCCTCGCGTCGCCACGGACGTTGAACGACAAGCCGACCGAGTTGGAAGAGTTCTGGAAGATCCCGCTCGAACCCTACACCCGGATATTGCCGATGAGGGGCGGGCACACGCTGTCCAAGATCATCGCCGCCCGGAAGTACTGGGTGGATATTGATCGGGTCACGCAGCCGGATTACAAGAAGGTCGAGCAGAAGCGGGAGAAGGAACGGGCGGCCATGATCGTCAAGTACGATCCAACTTCCCGCCTCTTGCAGTTTCGGGTGCCGATTAAAGAACAGGCCCCGGGCGTCGATACGTCGAAGAGCGTCTACGAGTTCATCACCGACCTGGTTCAGTCCCAGTACTGCGAAGCGGGAATCGCCTGGCTGCTCCGGGTCAAGCCGTTCAAGATCGGGGACGCATTTCAGAAGGTCGTCCTCAACCGGGAAGACTTTCAACTTCATACGGATCACCCGGAGAACAAGCAATTCAAGAGCAGCATGAGTAAGAAGGGGGCTCCGGAACTCGGGAAGGACATTCGCGACTACTCGGAATGGGCGTACGAGAGCGGGTTCGCCCGCAGTTGCATCCGCGGCATCTGGGGTACGGAAGGCGAATCCAAGATCGATGTCCGCATGCACTACGAACAGGTCAAGGTCAGCAAAACTCTTACGCGGCCGGTCGCCCGGCTGTACTTCGCTAAACCGTACTGCGACGAGGAAGTGGAACATGTCATCCAGCGGATTCGAGACCATTTTTGACCGGGCAGCGGACATCGTCCGTATCCGCTGCAACGGCATGCGGGGTCTGGAAGCCGTGCTCGAAGCGATCCGTATCCGCATTCGACAAGACGGCAGCACGGACCCACGGGAGAATCGCGAACTGTTCTTCGAGCCCTGGCTCGACGCCCAGCAACTTCGAGTGCCAGAAGAGACCGCCGAGGAGGTTGCCCGTCAACTACTGGAACTCACCGTTCTCAGACTTTGGACGAGGGTGAAGTGCCCGGAAACACCGTCCGAAGAAGACGGCATCATGTTCGAGACCGACTCTGAGGAGAGCTTCCAGCGGCTTGTGGGGGAGATCTGCCCCCACTGCGGGACCACGCACGGCCTGATCCCCTCGGTGATCGAAACGGTCTACGCCCCAAATTTTCCGGGGTCGGCCGGGATGGCGAGGTTCAACTACGACAAGTTGAAGCCCGTTCCCCCGGTCGTGACTAAGCGAACCGCCGGTGAAGGCCACCTGCAACGGTGTGAGAACATCGCACAGGTCCGGGTCGACGAGGGGCACTCCGTCGTAAAGGTCGTGGCAATCGCCCTCGGGCACAACACGCTTCCTGAAGAGGTTCCCCGGACCCATGAGGCGTGGTGGCATGTCTGGCTCGGCCCTCTGATCATACTCGGGCTGTACCTGGTTCTGATTACCCCGATCACTGTCTACGCGGGAAACGTCGTCGCCTTTCTCGTTTCCGTCGTCATTCTCGCCGTCGTCTACTTGGTGATCAACGGGCACGTGAAGGCGAAACTGGCACCCTCCGCCCTTCAGCGGCAAACTGCCCGGTGGGGCTTCTACGTCGCAATTGCCCTGATCACCGCCGGGACGACGGGTATCGAATTCTCCGCCAAAGACGACAACCGGCTCACGATCCCCACCTGCGAAAACACCCACATCACCTTGCCTCTGAAGTTCGAGTACGGGTCCGTCCAACCCTGGCTTATCGGGTCCGGTATTCTGTGCTTTCTCAGCACCCTCGCCTTCGTCTTCTTCTACGACCGGAAAATCGGCTGGCTCGGTCGCGACAGTCGAACTTCAGATCCGTCCTGACAACGGCTGGAGGAAGAACAATGAAGATCGTCGGACATGGCGTGGACGTCCAGGACATACGACGGGGTCGAGAAGCGGTTGGCAGACACCGAACGTGACTGGCTGGACGGCTATACCAATCGATTGTCGCCACCAAATACATAAACCCCGACGGCATCGGAACGTACGTGATGACCGCACTCCACACCTGTCCCGGACACTCGATTTCTAACCCTTTCAACAAGTATGGATATTTCGTGTGACAACGCGAGGCCACCGTACATTTCGGTCTGGGAAACAAGCACTCGAGGCCATCCGCCGCATCAATTGCTGGACTCGCTTCCGGTTCACCTCCTCCCCCGGCAAACTCGCCAGCGTCGCCAACTTGCGGCTCCCCAAAAACGGATGGTCCGTGTGCCAACGATCCAGCCGAGCCATCAACGCCAAGTCCGACGCCGATACCGGCACGGGCTCGAAATACCAACTCGAACGAGCCAACCCCAACAACTCGCACTGACGCCGAATGCTCAACTCCGCGTGGCCCTCTCGACCTGTTGACGCTGCCATCAGGTAATCCCGGTGGCATTTTCGCGCCCTTACTCGACCACTTCCAACTGCTTTTCGTCGTCGATTTCGATCTGCAATTTCTTTTGATACTCGGACAACTTGCCCTTCACTCGAATGGTCTTGCCCTTGAACGTGTCGCCGGTGGCGTCCTTGAACTTGTCGCTGCGTGCCTTGGCGTTCATTACCACCGTGAAGTTCGCTTCGCTCTTGAAATCGGCATCGGAGTTTAAGAACAATCGCTTCTTGTCTGCGGTCATTCTACCGCCCTTTACCTCGAACTGTACCGTCACTTCGTCGCCCTTTGCCTTCTGGAACGCCTCGGCTGGCGTTAGCACGCCCGCAGGCAGTTCCACCGCTTTCGCTGGCTCGACAGGCTTCGCTTTACCCGGCGCTTTGTCGTTCGGCGTCAACATCGCCAAACGGATCGGATGTCGCACGACGATCTCGCCGTCTTCGTCGCGCAGTTCCAGGGTCACGCGCGGGCTGGTTTCGGAGGCCCAGTCGATGTGAATCATCCCGAAGTTGTTGCCGAACGGCATCGTAGCCACGCGATACTTGTTCTTCTCGGGGGCACGCCACGCTTTGTTCGCTTGATTGAAACCGCTACTCGTGATGTCGTAGAGCGGGTAAGAAATCGCATCGTTGCTGACCGACAGTTCCGCGAGGTGCCGATCCCCGCTGAGGACGACGACGCCGTTCGCCTTGGTGCTTCGCAACAACTGGAAGAATCGCTCGCGTTCCTTGGGGATCAGTGCCCATTTCTCGAACGGGTGTTCGTCGCACAACAGTTGAATGCCGGAGCCGATCAAGCGTAAGTCCGCAGGGATTTTCAGTTGTTCCTCGAACCACTTCCACTGTTCATCGCCGAGGAACGTCGCGGCGGGGTCGTTGTTCGGTATCGATGGCGTGATGCGGGTACGAGGGTCGAACTTGCCGCGTTGGATTTCGCTGCGGAAATAGCGGCCATCGAGCATAATCACTTGCACTCGCTTGCCGACCGGCCCGAAAATCTGCGCGTTGTAAACGCCCTTCTGCGTGCGGCGCGGCGAATCGGCAGGCACGCCGAAGAAGTCCAAAAACACTTTCTGGGCTTCGTCTTTGAGGTGCCACTCGGCCCCTGCGTCGTTCTTGCCGTAGTCGTGATCGTCCCACGTCGCGATGATCGGCACGGACTTCTTCAGCGCCGCAAACGCGGGCAAGGCGTCGAGTTTGTCGTATTGCGAGCGAATCAGGTCCGCCGTGACTTTCTTCGACTTATCGAGGTCCGCGTAAATCGTGTCGCCGAGCAAAACGAGCAATTCGGGCTTGGTTTTGCCAATCGAAGCCCAAATCGGGCAGGGTTTGTCTTGGTCCGCACACGAACCGAACGCGATGTGCGACAGAGGCTTATCCGCATCCGCCTGGGCAATCACCTGCGGCGCGGTAAGCATCGCCAACGAGCAAACCGCAAGAACGAAATGACGGACGAGCATCGCGAGTTCCTCTGTAATTGTGAGTAGCCAGTGTATAGACGTTTCGCCGCGACGCGCATTCGCGTGACGGCGTGTCGAAATCCGAGTCGCCTCAAGGCTTTGACCGTCACGCGAGCCGCGTGATCTACGCCCTTCATAGGCTCGCGTGACGGCGTGTCGAAATCCGAGTCGCCTCAAGGCTTTGACCGTCACGCGAGCCGCGTGATCTACGCCTTGATAAGTAGGGCGAGGCTTACGCGGCACGTTAGGAACTGGTACGATGGTGTGAAATCGTACCGGAGGAACCAACATGCCGATGCACGACTGGACGCGAGTCAGCGCGGGTATCTACCACAGCTTTCACCAAATCTGGTTAGCAGAGCTGACGGTGGCGCTGAACACGAAATCGTTACCCGACGATTATTACGCGATGACCGACCAGCGCGTCGATATTGCGGAGCCGGATGTGGTCGCGTATCGCGCCGGTGCGAACGGATCGCATGGGACGGCGGTTCTCGAAATGACGCCACGGGTGAAATATCAGACGCAACCGCTTTTGAAGTTGGCCAAACCGCATCGACCCGAACGCCGCATCACGATACGGCACATCAGCGGTCACCATATCGTTGCGATCATCGAGATCGTTTCACCTTCCAATAAAGATCGTCGCGGCCACGTGCGACGCTTCTCGGAGAAGGTCGTTGGCTTTCTCCATGCGGGCGTTCACGTCCTCATGATCGATCCCTTTCCGCCGACCGCGAACGACCCTGCCGGGATGCACGCCGCGATTTGGCGTCTGTTCGACCGCAAGCGATACACGCCCCCCGAAGGCCAACCGCTGACGATGGCTTCGTACTGCTGGGATGGCTACGACCCCACGGCGTACATCGAGCCGTATGCCGTGGGTGACGCGCTGACCGCGATGCCGTTGTTCCTCAACCGCGAGCGATACATCGACGCGCCGCTCGAACTCAGTTACGGCCAAGCCTATGCTGGTATGCCCGCCTTCTGGCGCAACGTCATCGAAACCCAACCCGTTTGAAATCATGCCGAAATCGATTCGGAAGTCCGATCTGCCCGTGAAGGTGTGCCTCGCGTGTGCGCGGTCGATGGTCTGGCGTAAGAAGTGGGCGAAGAATTGGGACGAAGTCAAATACTGTTCCGACAAGTGCCGAGCGGCTGCGAAAAGTGATCACGGTTCAAAAACCGGTGGTTTTGGGTAGCAGGTGCATCCTTCCTCGCGAACAATTCCGCAGTATATATATCAGCACTGTTTCTCCATTGATATTCCCGAGTGCCAGTATGCCCGAACTGCCGGAGGTCGAGACCGTCGTCCGCGATTTGCGGCCCCTCCTCATCGGGCGGACTTTCCAAACCGCACGCGCGGGGGAGTTGTCGCTGCGCCGGAAATGGAACGCCACTTGGGACGCGAAACTGATCGGTCGGACCGTCGCGTCGATCGAGCGGCGCGGCAAGTGGATCACTTTGAATTTCCGCGACGGGCCGTGGCTGCTCGTTCACCTCGGCATGACGGGGCAGTTCACCGTCAACGCCGCGATCGAGCCGTTGCCCGATCACACGCATCTGCGTTTCGGCCTGAGTGGCAAGCCCGATGAGCTGCGATTCCGCGACGTTCGCCGCTTCGGTTCGTTCGATCTGTTCGTAGCGCGTGCCGAACTCGATGCGTTTCTCGATGCGCGACTCGGCCCGGAACCGTTCGCCGTCGACCCCAAGTATTTTCAAAAGAAACTGTCGCAGACTGCACGAACGGTGAAGGCGGCGCTCCTCGATCAATCGCTCGTCGCCGGGGTGGGTAATATCTATGCCGACGAAGCGCTATTCGCGGCCCGATTGCACCCGAACGCGCGGGCGAACGACCTCACGGCGAAGCAGTGCGAACGGCTGCGCATCGCCGTCGAAACGGTACTCATCCAGGCGATCGACGGCCGCGGCTCGACGATCCGCGACTACATCGGCGGCTCGGGTTTGAAGGGCACCTTCCAGAACGAATTCGCCGCCTACGGCCGTACCGGCGAACCGTGTCCCCGCTGCGAAACGCCGATCGAAGTCCTCCGCATCGCCGGGCGATCCTCGCACTTTTGCCCGAAGTGCCAGGTGGTCGGGTAATCACTCGACCGCGTCAGCGGTCGGATCGAGGACCGGCGTAGGCGGGTTTCAGTCGGCGTACCCAGTGATTGAACAGCAACCATTTCACCATTTCACTCACATCCCTGTCGTTTCTTCGATTTTGCCATTCCGCCAGGCGCGGCGAACGCTCCAGTGATAGAAGAACTGTGCCGCAATCACCAAGCCGAGCGTCGTGCCGATGAGTGCGAAGAGCAAGTCGGCGTTCGTCCACGCGGTGAGTGGCGTGGCTGCCAGTGCGGAGCCTTCAGGCGGCTTGCCGAGGATCGCGCGGCGCATCCCTTCCATCCAGTAGGTTGTCGGCAAACAGACGCTGATCGGTTGCAGCCACGACGGCAACACCGAGAGCGGAAACACCACGCCACTGAGGAAATACACGACGCCCGCGATGCCTTCACTGAGGAACGCACTGCTGCGATTCATGTTCAAAACCGCCGACGCAAGCAGCATTCCCGCCGCCCAGAGCATGACGAAGCCGACGCTGAGATACGCGAACAGCCAGGCGAAATCGAGGTTGCCAATTTGCAAACTGTTGCGGATGCCGGGGAATGCCAGCCCGGCCAGAATCGCGATGAATCCGCCTGCCGCACCTTCCATCGCTTTGGCCAAACCGCGACCGAAAAAGTACGTCTGAAATTGTGCGGGGCTGATGAACACGTACTTCAACATCCGGTAACTTTCGCGGTCGGAAAGCACGACCGACGACATGCCGAACATCACCGCACCGACGAGACCGTAACAGGCATTCGACACGTAGACGTACGGCAAGAACTCGGTCGGAATGCCCGGCCGATTGACCGCCTGCACCGCTTGATTCGCGGCCATGTACATGCAGACGAGCATGAGCGAACCGGTCACCGGCTTCACCACCAAATACAGCGTGAACAGCCACGGGTTCGCCCAGTTACTCTCGACCTGCCAGCCGAGCCAAGTCGACCAACGCAGCGTACGAAACGGTTCGATCATTCGATTCCCCACAGTGCAACGAAGCGGCATCGGTTCGCATGGTAATTGTAGGGATGCCGAAAGTGAAGGTGTCCAACGAGTTTTCCATATGCAGTGGGCAGGTTGTGCCGAGTACGCGCCGACACTTGCGGCCCGATTGCTGCGGTCTCGGATAGTCGAGCCCAGCGATGGCAGTTTATAATCCGATGGTACACAGATTGCCTCAGTTCACGGGATTACCCACGCATGGCCGTTTCACTCACGCCCGACGATCCCCGCCTGAAGGCGAAAATTTGGCAGATCTACCGCGACTACTTCGACGCCGCCGAGAAGAAGCGGCGCTGGAACATGCGCGAAGACATTCCCTGGGATTCGTGCAATCCCGGCGTCGATCCGGCCCTCGCGGATGTCGTACAGACCTTCTGCATGATCGAGCTATTCCTGCCCGATTACCTCAGCAAGCAGCTTCCGCAAGTGCGCGGGAACAAGGGCCGCGCCTGGATGCTCGCGAGTTGGGGCTACGAGGAATCCAAGCACTCGATGGTGCTGAACGACTGGCTGTTACGGTCCGGCCACCGCACCGAAGAACAGCTTTACGACATGGAAGAAAGCGTTTTCGAGCGAGAATGGAGCTTACGCTACAACGACCCGCTCGCCACGGTCGTGTACACGATGGTGCAAGAAGTCGCGACGCGGGTGAACTACCGCAACCTGCGCCGCGCGGCGGGTGGCCATTGCCCCGTGCTCGATAAAGTGCTCGAACTGATCCAGATCGACGAGGCGGCACACGGCCACTTCTTCCGCCAACTCGTTTCGGTTTACCTCGAAGAACACCGAAACGAAACGCTCGAAACGATCCGCATGGTGCTGAACTCGTTCGCGATGCCTGCCGACCACCTGCTCGCCGACGGCCGCCGCCGGATCGCCGCCGTCAAGGAACTCAAAATCTTCGACGAAGGCAACTACCTGAACGATGTCGTCACGCCACTACTGGCGCAACTCGGCCTCACCCGTGCCGACATCCGCGGCCCAAAGATGCACAAAGTCAGCTGAGAAACTTGAGCCAGGCGACTCCCTGTTCTTTGTAGCTGGGGTCTGTGACCCCGGATTTCGAGCCTCCTGACCGGCCTCATAGAGGCCAGCTACAAAAGTGACTCTCTGGTTCTTTGTAGCTGGGGTCTGCGGTGACGCGAAGTTGGGCTTTTCATTGAATTTCTGCGACGACACTCATCCGATTTCTGTTACCCTTCCGTTTCTGAATGGGCCGGTTTTCGGTCCTGAAGGGACCGTTCTGTCAGCCCAGGTCGGAGCACGCGAAGCGAGCGCAGGCCTGGGAAAGCAAGGGCAAACGGCTTCGGTCCTGAAGGGACCGTTCGTTCGATGCCGCGTGAAGTATATTGTGGAACTCAATTATCGCGTCTACACATCTTGTCGAATGGCGGCTATAACGATCACCGTCGTACTCTCCCACATCTCATTATCAGGGGGCGACTGTGCCCATTCGCATACAGTGTCCGGGTTGCCTGAAACGTCTCACGATGCCCGATCAGGCGGAGGGCAAACGCGTGCGGTGCAGTTCGTGCAAACATTCCTTTTTGGCAAACTCCGAACCTGAGGCCGAGCAACCGGAACACGCGCCGACTCCCCCGCGAGCGACTTCACCCAAAAAAGCCGCCGACACTGAACGGCCAAAGACGGCACGAAAGCCGCTACCCGTCGAAGACGACGCGGACGATAAACCGAAGCCGTCGCGTCAGCGAATGTCTGCGAAGGAGGATGACGAGGAGCGACCGAAGCCAACCCGCAAGCGGGTACTTGATGAGGAAGCGGAAGACGAACGCCCCCGACGCGCTCGCCGTCGAGTGGATGAAGACGACAACGAGCGGCCCCAGAACAGGAAAAAGGCATCGTTCCCCAAGGGACTCCTAATCGGCGGCGGTGTCGGTCTCCTCGTTCTGGTAACCGCTCTCTATTTCGCATTCAGCGGCAGCAGCAAGCCGGCGATGGATGCTTCTGTCGTCGGCGATTTCGGACAGATCGACGAGCAGAAATTGAGCGACGTGGAATGGAATGTCCCCGGCGATCCTGCTGTCGAGATCGGCAAAATTACAGCGAATCTCGCGATCCCGATGCCGATCGCGAATGCCTACGTCCATCTCCCGTCGACAGTCAGCCCGTTCGTGGCGATCGGCAATCCGCGCAGCGGCACGGATACCTGTACAATCTGGGATTTGACGAAGAATGTGTCACCCGGCAAAATCGGAGCCAGCGCGAAGCTCAGCGAACCGCTCCGGGTCAGCCACGATGGCAAGTATCTCGCGGGCCGGAGGTACGACAGCGATAATCCCGTCGTTGTGTACTCGTTCGCCACCGGCCGGGAAGCCTTCAACCTCAGGCAAGGCGAAAAGGGCCACATCGGTTGGTACGACTTCGGAGAATCCTCCGACGAGATGTTCGTGATTGCGGGAGTTGTGCCGGCATCATTGCGAAAATGGAAGAATGGCAAAGAGGTCGCTTCCGTCGCTGTGCCGCATTACGAAAAACAATCGATCGCCTTCAGTGCGAACCGGAAGTACCTGTCGTTCGCCACCAGCAGTAACATACTCGTGTACGACCTGACCGAATGCAAGCTCGTTGGCACGCGTCCCATCCCACTCGGCGAAACCAAAGCCTTGCAGCGCTGCAAGGGCATGAGTTTTTCACCGGATGGGAAGGAATTGGCGGCGATCCTTCACGAGCACGGCAAGAACGAATTGCAGATTTATGCGTGGGATCTGGCCAAAGGCGGCGATCCGATCCGATCGCACTTTCTCCCGCTCGATGAAAAAAGCCCCAGCGCACACAGCGACATCGTTCCGATCCAGTACACCTCCGACAGCAACGCTTGGGTGATCGAAGAACGCCTCTTGATCGAGCGCGATACCGGAATGCAGTTGATGCGTTTGCAGCCGAATCTGGCAAAGCAAACGATGCCCCGATTGCGGTTGTTCTCGGACGCAATTCTCAAGGAAACATCGGAGGCGAATCCTTCCCTCCATACGGTTGCGTTCGATGACGGCAAATATACCGCGACGATCCAAGCCGTTCGCGGCAGTGCGGACATCTCTCCGGCCGAGGTGGCCGCAAACCGCACCGGCACGAAAGCCATCGCCACAACTGCGGAACCGATGTGGTCGGTCAAGGGTAACGCGGCTCCCGCGAACGACAAATGGATGGGCAATATTCCGCTTCTCACAGCGGGCAAAGACGCGTTGGCGATCGCCGTGAGTACGACGAACAACCTTGCCGGAGTCGTCAGCCTGACCGAAACCCCCACGCCGTTCCTGCGCAAAGCGTTGCGTTGGGATCGTTACGATTTCGCGGAGAAGCAGCACCTCGGGATGATCGAACTGGTCACGCACGTGAAGAAACCGTTGGTAAATGGCCTGCTCGTCGATCAGAGTCCATCGGGTTCGTTCTTGGCACTGCGCCATCCGGACGACTCGAAACGGCTCGATGTCTTTGCGGCAAAGGGCAAACATCCGGGCCGCTTCGTGCCGTACGCCGCCGGCATCGATTGGCTCGGCTTCGTGGCCGACGATAAACTACTCACGTTGGGAGAAGGCAAGATCACACTGTGGGAGTTGCCCGCGTTCAAGGCCTTGTCTGAAACCGACGCAGCCTATCGAACCACGGCGACGCTCAGCCCGGATCGCAAATGGCTGGCCGTCTATTACGGCCTCGGTTACGACATCATTGATGCGACAACCGGCGAACGGAAAGGGCGAGTCGCGACCGGCATTCCCGCCCCTGAAGATGGGAAAATGCCCGCACCGGTCGCCTTCAGCCCGGACGGCAAACAACTCGCCGCGACGATTCCCGCAAACAATCGTCAGGCGGTTATCACGTGGAATCTGGAGAGTGGCAAACGGGTCGATTCATTCAAAACTTCGGCCGCACCGCCGACCGCTCTGCAATGGTGCGGCCCGCGCCTACTGATGCTGAACGGCCGCACACTCATCGATCTCGAAACGAAAATCGTCGTTTGGCACTACAGCAGCCTTCGTCGCTTTGCGGCACTACCGCCCGACCTGCGGCACTGGCACACGAGCGTGCCGAAAGGGGCCGCCGGGGGACTATTGCACGCAACTCGGCTTCCCGACGGCGTCGCGGAAAAAGCGAACGCAGCCATTCGCGATCCTGATGCCGTGGCGATAATGAAAGAAGGCATGACGATTGCTGTCGAGGTGCGGAGCAATCGGGGAGCGGGATTCGACAGTGACATGACCAGCCGGTTCACGACCGCCTTGCAACAAGACGGATTCCAGGTCGAGACCCAGGCACCGCTCAAGTTGATTCTCACGGCCCACGCGACCGATACCGGCGAACGCATGGAGTTGAGTGACTTCGGATCGGGAAACATGACAAAGAAGGTGATCAACTTGAAGAAAATCACAGCGAAGTTGGAGATCGTGGACGCAGCCGCGAAGACGCTTTGGAAGTCCGAGCAAGTCCATGAGAAACGCGAGGGCTTCCGCCTGTTCAAGGCGGGAGAAGACCCCGAAACGGTTTTGCAACACGACCTTTGGCAATTGTGTACGACGTGGGCAATCGAAAACCCTCGCCCCAGCGTCATCTTTCGCAAGGCCCCCCAGACGATCGTGCTGCCTGGCTATTCGCCACTGACAGCCGAGTAGCTATTCTTTGTAGCTGGGGTCTGTGACCCCGGATTTCGAGCCTCCTGACCGGCCTCATAGAGGCCAGCTACAAAAGCAAAACTTGAGCCAATCTCTCGCTCGCCTCACTTTCCTGCGCTCTATAGCCTGCGTAATCGTCAAGGCTTCGCTATTTCCGCAGATTCGCACGGAGTCGGCGCGCAGTTTCGGCACAATCGCCCCATTCGATGACGTAAAATTGTCAGTGGTATTACGTTCGATGGAGGCGATCCCATGACGCGGCGAATTTTATTGGCGGCACTGGCATCGGGGCTGTTGTTCGGCTCGTTGGGTTGTCGTCATTGTTGCCGTCGGCAAAGTCGAAACGAGATTCGGCCGATACCCGGCGAGTTCCTCGAACGTCCCGGTTCGACCCGTGGTGGCGACGTGCTGATTCCACCGCCGAACGTGCAAACGGGTGGCGACTTCGGCAGCCCGCCCCCAAGCATTCCCGATACGCGCAGCCCGAGCAATTTCCGCCCGGAAGTGAAGCCCGATAAGGAAATTCTGCTCCCGGACCCGTTCCCACCAACGTCATCGGCGAAGCCGAAAGTCAATCCGTTACTCGAAGTGCCGACCTTCGGCGCACGCCTCGAAGAACCGGCTCGCACCGGTGCGAGCAAGTCGACGAGCGACCTACCGCCGATAACCAGCCCGTCGCCGACGACCGCGAAAGCGGCCACGAATCCGATGGTGCAAACGGGCTATTACGAGCGAAAGACCGCACCGGCGGGCGTGCCCGGTTTCGCCGTGGTGAACGCGGGTTTGGCGAACGGCCGCAAGCCGAACGTCGATGGCTTCGACGGCCTGCGTTCGGGCGGTTACAAGACGGCAATTTACCTCCATGCCCCCGAAGCGGATGTCTCCGCGACGCGGAACCTCGTCGAGACGAAGGGGATGAAGTTCGTGGGCGTGCCGGTGTCTGCGGACAACTGGAAAGCGGGCTATGGGGCGTTCGCAGAAGCAATCGGCGTGAAAGAAGACCGCCCCGCGTTCGTCTTCGACGACGACGGCGTGCGAACCGGTTGCCTCTGGTACGCCTACTTCCGCAACATCGAATCGCTGGGCGACGATGCCGCACAAGTGCGGGCCGCACCACTCGGTTTACGCGATGCGACCGCACCCGAACGGCTGAAGTTTTGGCAAGCGATGCAAGACGCTTCCGCAAAGCGATAAGATGGCGGGTGGAAACCTCATTCACCCCGCGAAGAACGCACATGTCAGCACCGGATTTCGGTCGAACTCGCCCACTTGCGCCGTCGATTCACCCGTCGGCGGTCTACTGCGTTCCGAACCTCGACGTACTCGATGCAATCTATGCCGGGGATGAACCCGGCTTCATATATGCGCGCGATGGCCACCCGAACGCACGTAGCTTGGCGATGGAGCTTGCGAAGGCGGAGGCGGCCAGTTGGGGCATCGTCACGGCGACTGGTATGGGGGCGATTTCGGGGCCGCTGCTCGCACTCGTTTCGCAGGGCGAACGCATCGTGGCCAGCAATAGTCTCTACGGCAAAACGACGAAATTGCTCGCGCAGGAGATGTCGCGGTTCGGCGTAATTTCGCAGTTCCTCGACACCAACGATCTGAACGCGGTTCGTGCCGCGCTCGACGCACCGGCGCGAATCTTGCTCGTCGAAACCGTGTCGAACCCGCTCTGCCGCATTGCCGATCTGCCTGCCCTCGCGGAACTGGCGCACGCGCGAAATTGCCTGTTATTCGTGGATAATACGTTTGCCAGCCCGTTCCTCTGTCGGCCGCTCGAAATGGGTGCGGACCTCGTAATGGAATCGCTCACGAAGATGATCGGCGGGCACAGCGACGTGACGCTCGGCTTCGTCGGCGGGTCGAATCCTGCGCATTCTGCACCGATCGGCGCGGGGATTAGCACGTGGGGCTTGGCGGCGAATCCGTTCGATTGCTGGCTTGCGGAACGCGGCCTCGCCACGCTCGATTTGCGAATGCCGGCAGCCACGGCCAACGCCATCGCCATCGCCGATTGGCTGGCTGCACAACCCGGCGTCGTGAGGGTCGTATACCCCGGTCGGCGCGACCATCCGGACCACGAGCTCATGCAGCGAATCTTGCCATCGGGTAGTGGAAATATGCTTTGTTTCGAGCTTTCTGGTGGTCGCGATGCGGTGAATCGATTCCTGCACCAGGCACCGGAAATACCGTTCTGCCCGTCGCTCGGCCACCACCGCACGACCTGTAGCCACCCCGATACGACCTCGCATCGGTACGAACCGCACGACGAAAAGCGCAAGCACGGCATTACTCCCGGCCTCATACGGCTATCGGTCGGGTGCGAACCGCTGGCGGAGATTCAACGCGAGATGTCGAAAGGGTTGGCCCTCGCGCCGAACGCATAATCCACGCCGGTGTCAAAATTTTCGCATCAGTGGAACGATAAGTGTTGCCAAATTGCGGGCCTGGTTTCAATTGCGGCGATTTTGGGTAGCAGGGAATGATTCCACCACTTACCCACCCACCCATCCCTGGAATCATTCCCGATTTCGGAATCAAC
>JAYVQG010000213.1:0-6681 GCA_043757025.1 Limnoglobus sp. | reverse complement strand
GTTCCGAAATTCGGCAATGAGTCCACGGATGGGTGGGTGGGTAAGTGGTGGAATCATTCCCTGCTACCCAAAATCGCCGCAATTGAAACCAGGCCCCGGAATTCGGACTTACGTCGATTCTGCCGAGTCAAAACGATAACCGAAGTTTGAAACAGCCCGCAATTGCCGTTCTGTATCGCCGTCATCGCGAATCGCACTACGTTGAAAACAGAGGTTAGTTTTGCCCGATTCTATCCGAATGTGAGCCACTGAATGTCCGTTCCTGTTGCGGCGTCGCCGCTCGTTCACCTGATGCGTGCGTTCGGGTGGAACCTCGGGAAAGTCGTTCCTTCGCAAACGGAATCGACGGCCCTCGAAGCCGCGGGAGTGACCGACCCGACGGTGCAGCGATATGCGGCGTGGCGGCGGAGCTTGTTGCTGGTGACACTCGTGCCGACGTTACTGGCGTTCGCGTTGGCGGGCATCGACACCTTTGAAAGCGGCTTCGGCGAGTTGACGAAACTCGGCGTCGGGCTGGAGATCGCGTGGTTGGTGGCGGCAGCGGGTTTGACCATCTCGTGCCTCGCAGGGATCATCTACTGGAAGCGTCCCGGCAGAATGTCCAGCCTGTTGGCGGGCGCGTGGGCAACGGCGTTCCTGCTGCCGTTCGTGTATGCCCTGCTACCGGTGAACGCGATTTATCACGTCCACGACATCACCGCGACATTGCCCGTTGTCAAGTCGCCCATACCCGCAGCGAAAGCCAAACCCGCTAAAGCGGCGATGCCCGACGATGACGACGAAGAGGCCGACGACGAAGTCGAACTGGCCGTAATCGTCGATCCGGTCAAGCTCGAAAAGTTGCAAGCGATGGAGGAACTCGCCGTCGAGTTCGTGCTTTCCGGCAGCGGCTATTTACTCTTACTTCCCGCCGTAATGTCGCTGATCCCCGGTGCACTGAACGGCTGCTTGCGGATCAAGGCGCTACTCCCTGCCGCACAGCTGCCTGGCTGGTTGCTCGTCTGTGCAGCACCGGCGTTTTTGCTGTTCTGGATGGTCGTACTCGTCCTCGCGAATCATGCTGCCCGCAGCCCGTTGCTCGTTTTCGGCGTGTTGCTGTGGGCCGGCGCACCGATCTGGTATTCGCTATGGGGTAAGGTGTTCGTGCAATCGCAGATCGGTGCGACCGAAGCGGCACGCATCGGTCGCGTCAAAAAGCTCGTGCTGTTAACGACGCTGATTGGCACCGGTTTGCTGCTCGCGTTTATGCTGACGTCGAAGGTCGTCGGGCTGAAGATCGTCGGATTCGAACGGGGCAAAGCCGTATCGACGAAGATCGCCGAACTCAGCGACACCGACGATGAAGTGAGCCTGGAAGACGTGCAAACCGCACTCGCCGAATCGAAATCGTTCGTCTACGCATTCGACCTCTCCTCGTGGCGGTTCGTGGTCGACTTGCTCGCCAAGCTGTTGGTGGTGACCGCCGTGTTCGCAGACCTCGTATTACGTGCCACACTTTCCGCATGGAAGAACGACCGGTCGCTACGAGCCAGCAGCGGTTCGGCCGCCTACGATGCCACCGCCGCCGCCGCTGCAATCGTTTTTGAATCGGTGAAAATCATGAAGGCGGGAAGTTAGTGGCCGGAAATTCCGCTTGACACGCCGGAACGAAACGGCATACCCTGCCAAATGTCTTGCTCTCATGGATGAGAGTGGGAAATTCTGCCGCACCCACGGAAGGGGTACGAATGACGGAATCGCTGTTCTGGCCTGGCCGTCGTGCGCTCGTTCTCGGGTGCGAAACCAATCTCGGTTGCGGCGTCGTGCAGGCAATTGTTTCTAATGGCGGCGCGGTCACGGTGTTTGCGACCGAACTGCCCACCGATTCCCCTTTTATGCAGCGTCGGCTCTACGAATCGTCGTGCGTGGTCCGCGGCTCGTGGGACGACCTCGGCCCCCTTCAGCGATTGCTCGCCGTTCACGAAATCGATGCGATTCTCACCTGCGATCCGCAACATATCACGACGCACCGACTGCTGCGAACGGTCGCCACCGCGCGGCCTAATGCCACGGTGACGGTGGCGTGCGACGGTCGTAGTGGGACGTTGCCGAATTTTCGCACCTCGGCCACGAACGGCCTGCGCGTCGCGTTCGTTCGCTGGCCGAACTGGGGCGATGCCCACGAAGCCGCAACCGTCGAAATGGCCGTGACCGCATTACTCGACGCCACCGAGGCGATCGCGCGAATCGACGCGATACCGGTCAACGGGTTATGGTCCGCAATCCCCAGGATGGGGAACGAATCCGTGCGGAAAGTCGCGTAAATTACAACTCGACGTCAAGGAGGACGACACGATGAGCAACTTGATTTTGGGCGTTTCGGGGCAGATTGGCGGAAACTTGGCGACCGAGTGCGAACTGCGACAGCAGCCGTTCCAGGGAACGTGGTACCGCTGGCCGCAGAACGATGCGACGCCGTTGGATGTCCGCGATGCGGAAGCGGTGGCGGGGTTGATCGCCGAGTGTCAGCCCGAAGTGGTGTACTTGGTGGCCGGGATGACGCAGATCGATTACGCCGAAACCGACCGCGATGAGTGCCATGCCATCAACGGCACCGGTGCCGAAAACGTGGCGATGGCGTGCGTCCAACACCGCGCGAAACTGGTGTACGTTTCCTCGTCGCACGTCTTCGGCGAATGCCCGACTTCCCGCAAGGAAGACAGCCCGACTGCCGCGCTGAACGTCTACGGGAAGTCCGTCGTTCATGCGGAAAATGCGATCCGTGCGGCGTTGCCGGAACAGCATCTGATCGTTCGCACCAGTCATGTTTACGGGCCGGAAGAGCGAGCGAAGAACCCCGCTTTGCACGCGGTTCGCCGACTGTCGGATCGGCGGAAAATCCGTGCGGCGATGGATCGCCATTGCCAGCCGACGTACGGGCCGGACCTCGCCGCTGCGATCTTCGATCTCATCAAGCACGACTGCGTCGGCACCTATCACGCGGTCGGCCCCGACAAGATGACCGAGTATGCGTTCGCGTCGATGGTGGCGTTCCTGAACGGCTACGATTCGGACGACGTCGAAGCCGTGAGCGCCGTCGAACTCGGCGAGGAAGCGGTGCGATCTCGCACGTTGTGGCTCGATCGCGCGAAATTGCGTTCCGAACTGGGTGCGAAGGCGTTTCGCAGTGTCGGCGAA
Organism: Limnoglobus sp.; assembly: GCA_043757025.1. Lineage (GTDB taxonomy): Bacteria > Planctomycetota > Planctomycetia > Gemmatales > Gemmataceae > Limnoglobus. The sequence continues at coordinate 3,504 of JAYVQG010000213.1, read as the reverse complement.
GGACTTCGGCACCTCCGCGATGCGGAAATGATCCCCGCCGCCCGCCAGCTACGGGCCGCTTGATATAACGTCTCCCACACACATACGATAGACACGGTGGGAACGGATATGCCTCTGACATTGGCCGAGCGGTTGGCACGATACGCCACCGCGCTTTCCTACGATCGCCTCACGACGACGGCCATTCACGAAACGAAACGCCGCATCATCGACTCGTTCGCGACCGCCGTTGGGGCAATGCCGAGCGAGGCGTACGCGATTGCCCGCAAATGCGCGTTGCGCGTGTCGGGGGAGCCGGGGGCCACGCTCCTCGGTGGTGGGCGGTCCAGCCCCGAGTGGGCAACGTTCGTCAACGGTTTGCTGATTCGTTATCTCGACTTCAACGACACGTATTTGTCCAAAGAACCGGCGCACCCGAGTGATAACCTGGCAGCCGTGTTCAGCGTCGGCGAATCGGCGGGTGCCGATGGCAAAGCGATGATCGTCGCGGCGGTTCTCGCGTACGAAATCCAGTGCCGGTTCTGCGATGCGGCCAGCCTTCGCAAACACGGCATCGATCACGTCACGTACGGTGCGATTTCCTCCGCCGTCGCCGCCGCGAAACTGATGCAACTCTCGACGAGTGCCATCGTTCACACCATTGGCTTGGCGGGAGTGTGCAACGTCGCGCTTCGGCAAACGCGGTCGGGCGAACTGAGCATGTGGAAGGGCTGCGCGTTTGCGAACGCCGCCCGCAACGGCACCTTCGCCGCGATGCTGGCCGCCGAAGGCATGACCGGCCCCGCGCCGCTGTTCGAGGGCGACCTCGGGTTCTTCCCGCTCGTCACCCGCGAGGCATTCGACCCCGCGCCGTTCGGTGCCGAAGCGGGCAACACCGATGGCTTCATGATCGACAAAACTTACATCAAATATTGGCCGGCAGAGTATCACTCGCAGAGCGCGATCGACGCGGCGATTCAGCTACGCACGCAACTCGACGGCGATATTTCCCAAGTGGCGAAGATCGACATTCACACCTTCGAGGCGAGCTACAACATCATCGGGAAGTACAAAGAAGCGTGGGCACCGAAGACCCGCGAAACGGCCGACCACAGCTTGCCGTATTGCACGGCGGCGGCGCTCTACGATGGCGATGTCGCGCTGAGTACCTTCGACGAATCGCGGTTTGCCGATCCCGCACTCGTGGCGTTTACGAGCAAGGTCCAGATCCACCACGATGCCTCGCTCGATGCCCGCTATCCGCACGGCATCCCGAATCGAATCACACTGACGCTGAGCGACGGTCGCACGTTGCAAAAGGAAGTCGAGTTCCCGCGCGGTCACGCCGGCAACCCGATGACCGATGCCGAGGTCGTAGCGAAATTCCGCAGCACGGTCGAACCGAAGTACGGCGCGAAACGGGCGAGCGATATTCTCGCACGGTGTTGGGATTTCGAGAACCTCACCGGCGCGACGGAACTGCTGAAAATGTTCGACGCGGCCACGTAACTCGCGATGGAGGGTCGCGCCCTAATCGGCACGACCCTTGCCTGCATCACTTTCCTACGTTCCGCAACTCTCCCCATCCGCCGTTCTTGACTTGCGTTCGGCGCACGAGCATTTACAATCCTTCAGTAGATGCCACAAATACCCGACTCCTCGAATCGATCCATGCTCGGCATGTGAGGCTAACATGGCGCAGACGTATACGCTCGAAGAAGCGGCCCAACGACTGAACGTACCGGTCGAGGAATTCAAACGACGTTTGAAAACCGACTGGAAAACGATCCGTTCGTTTCGCGATGGCCCCACGCTCCGGTTCCGGGCCGCCGACATCGACGAACTCGCGCGATCCCTCGGCGAAGCGAGCGATCCGGGGTTACAACTCGGCAAGCCGGGGTCGGCTCCCACGTCGTCGAACGAATTTTTGTTGCCCGACGATCTTTCGCCACTGGATGGTTCCAGCGAAGACATATTCTCCGTCGCGGCCGGTGACTCGGGTAAATCGAAGAAGCCGAAATCCGGTTCGGACAGCGATGTTCGTCTCGAAAAAACCGGTGCGGTCGACAACGACGATAGTTCAGAACTGAACATGCTGACCGAGGAAATTTCGCTCGATCTGAGCGGGCCAGGCAGTAGTGCGATCTTGCGTTCGGGTGGTAGTGGTGCGCGGCTCGGCGTTCCGAAGTCCGGGCCGAATCTTTCGGGGCCGGCATCATCGACCAAAATCCCCGGCCCGCCGGCATCGAACGATCTCATGGGCGGCGATAGCAGTAGCGAATTTGAACTGAGCCTCGATGCCGACAGCGATTCGTTCGAGTTGCAACTCAACGACGATGCCAGCGAGGAAATCGACCTGGGTGGCTCGGTCGAGCGCGCCGTACCGGGTCGTAAAGGACAGAGCGGAATCAACCTCGGCAAGCCCGCCGACAGTGGCGTGTCGCTGGAAAAAACCGACGACGAAGATTCGGACGACTTCGAGTTGTCGCTCGATCCCGAACCCGAGACGCCGTCGTCGCGTAAGTTGGCCGGCCCGAAAAGCGTGAAGGTTCCGCAACAGCAATCGTCCGATTCGGATAGCGAATTCGAACTGACGCTCGACGACAATTCGGGCATCACCGATAGTCTCGTCCACTCGCTGCAAGATCCTTCCGACGAACACGATAAAGGCGACATTTTCGAGACGGACTTCGAGCTTCCGGTGGTAGCCGACGATGCCGATTCCGGCTCCGAAGTCGTTGCGGTCGAGTCGTCGGATACCGATCTAGAAAACTCGGACTTCGATTTGGCGCTAGATGAATCCGACATCGAAGGCGACGACGACAGCGCGAGCCAAGTCGTGTTGCTCGACGACGAACCCGAACTCGAAGCTCCCAAGAAGGGCCGCGGACGTGGCCTAGCTGGTGCCGCCGTGGGAGCCGCCGCAGTCGGTGCCGCCGCTGCCGCCGCCGCTGCCGCACGCAAAAAGAACAAGAAATCGAGCGACGAGGACGATGTCGAACTCGGTAGCGACGAACTCGAAACCGGCGATTCGGCCAGCGGGGCGCTCCGCGGTGTCAGCCGTCGGACGCAAGACGACGACGAAGACACCACGCCCACCCGAGGTTACACCCCACCCGCGAAATGGGGTCCGCTCCCTGCGATCGTGTTGCTGCCGTGCTTATTGCTCACGTTCCTCGGCGGGATTATGTCGTTCGATTTGTTGAAGGGAATGTGGGGCTACCATCAAGGCTCGAAGCCAACCGGCGGCCTCGTCCGCGAGATCGCCAAAGCCCTCGACATGGACCCGAAAGACTGATCGAAAACGGAGTCGAGCCAACGAACCATGCGGGCTGCCCTTCATCTACGAGCAGCCCGCATGGTTTTGTCGTTTTCCATGGCACGGTTCAAAACCCGGTTGCAGTTTTGCCAAATAAGACCACTAAATATTCGGCCTGGTTTCAATTGCGGCGATTTTGGGTAGCAGGGAATGATTCCACCACTTACCCACCCACCCATCCCTGGAATCATTCCCGATTTCGGAAT
>JAYVQG010000212.1:0-6692 GCA_043757025.1 Limnoglobus sp. | reverse complement strand
TAAGCTCGGATTGCGATTACGAAATCAGCCCCGGCGATATGTCGCCGGGGCTGATTTCGTAATCTCCTTGACTTTCGCGCACGCGCAGGGTGAAATCCGACACCCATACGAACACCATAAGTCAAAAAATCCAAGACGATCCGACGTAAGTCGACTTTTGCAAGGTGTCTCGAAGTGTCGTGAAAGTGTCTCCAAGTGTCGTGAGAATGTCGTGGTCGGTCGATTTTGTGTCGTGGTCGGTCGATTTTGTGTCGTGGTCGGTCGATTTTGTGTCGTGGTCGGTCGATATTTGCGCCGGTTTTTGAAACGATGGCAATCGGCGTAACCCACAATATGGGTTCGAGATGCGGGATACGCATCCGTATTTCGCGATCGAAAAGGCGACTTTTTGGGACTCAAAAACCGAAAAAACACCCCAAAAACCGGTTTTGGAACCTCCGCAATTCCGACTTACGTCGATATCGCACAGTCGTTTCACTCATTTCCACTTCACCGCTTTGGCAACGCGGTCGAGTTCGGGTCGTTCGAGCGGGTGGAAATCGTCGGGTTTGATAACCTGTTCGACCGCCCTGCGATAAGTATCGACGGCACCCTGCATCCGATTCGCCTTGAGATATGCCTGAGTTAGGTGAAACTGCTTCACAGCCGAAGGGGCATCGGCAATGGAACGTTGGAGGTCGGCGATCGCTTCATCGGCCCGGTTGGCCCGCGTGAGGATGACGGCACGGGTATCGAGAAACTCAGCATGGGGGCCAGTGACCGCAAGTGCGGCATCGATCAGCCTTAACGCTTCCTCAGTTTGGCCGTCTTTGACGGCAATCAGGAACGCGAGATTATTCAGTACCACCACCTGTTTTGGCTCGCGTGCCAAGATCGCACGGTAGATCGCGATCGCCTCGGCGTACTGTTCGCGATACTGTTTCCAATCGGCTTGCTGGATCGTTATCGACAACGATTCTTTCGCAGCCGCCAGCCCACGTTCGACGCGCTGCACGTCATCCGGTGTCGGTTTACCAGAGCGGATCGATGCGATGCACGTTTGTGCCACGGCTTCGTGAGGGCAGGTTTTCCATGCCCCATCGCAGATGCTCAGAGCATCACTCAGTCGATCGTGCCGCGCGAGATACCCCGCCAATAGCAGGATCGCACGCGGATCGGGCGATTTCTTCGCATAATCGCGGTACAGTTGCTCAGCTTCTTTCGCGTTCAACTCTTCGAGAAGCCGAGCGGAACCGAGTTGCGTCTCGAGATTTTGCGTAGCCGCAAACGCGACTATGCGTTTGGTGGCTTCTTCGGCGCGTCCGTTTTTTACTGCGTATCGCGCACGCAGTTCCATCGCAATCGCCGATTCGCCGGTAATCGCGACCAGTCGTTCGATCAGCGGTTCCACCGAATTGGCGTCGCCGTGCGACAATAACAATCGCGTGTAATGCGCCAGGTAAACGGGATTCCGCTCGTGGGTTTTCAGGATGGCCGAAAGTTCCGCCTGCGCCAACTGCCAACGCCCATCTCGTTCGTAGAGTTGCGCCAAGAGGTACCGCAAATCGGGCGGCATCGCAGCGTTGTTAGTGGTTTCGGTTTCGAGAAGTTGAATGGCTTCCCGTCGGTATCCCGGTTGGAACGCGAGAATCATGGCGCGGACGGAGCGGTCCGCAGAGGTGGATTCGTTGCGGCTGGCATTTTCGGCGAGCAAGGTTTCCGCTTCCTGGAAGCGGGTAAATCCGCCTAGGCGTGCGAGCGTGATGGCGAGCGAACGGCGTGCCCATACTACAGTCTCGTCGTTTTTTGAGATCGTCAGAAGTTTCCGAAGCGACGCTTCGGCTTTCGCCCACTCGCCAGTGCGTAGCTGGAATCCAGCAACGGCTCGTATGGCGTACGGATCGTTCGGCCTTGCAGCGAGAACTGCAACATATTCCTCGGAAGCCTCTTTCAGGCGACCGAGGACTTCGTAACCCGCCGCCATTAACGAGTGAAGTTGTGCTTCGGGGAGTTTCGCTTTCGCAGCCATCAGTTCCGCCGTTGCCTTTTTCGGATCGGTTTTAGCATATAACACCACCAGCGCGAGCCACGGTTCGGGGGCGGCGGCGTTTAGGTCGCGTGCTTTGCGAAACGCCGTTTCGGCTTCGCCCGCTTCGCCGGCTAACAAAGCCATTTCCCCGAGCCAGAGATACTCTTTGGGATCGGTCGAATTCGGCCCCACGGTTTTACGGGCTTCGTCCAAAGCCCGGCGACGATTCTCGGCCGCACCCGCTGCCTCGCCTTGAGAGGTCAGCAACGACAACGCAACGGTAGCGCCTTTCAGCCCACCCTTCGCGATCGTCTGTTCGGGAATTTTGCTCAGCAGTGTCCGCGCATCGACGTACCGACCTGCTTTTGTCATTAACTGAACGATTTTGCGTATCGTTTCGATCGGCACTTGCCCCGATTCCGCGAGTGCCTCGTACCGTTCGAGGGCTTTGGCTGTCTGCCCATCGAGTTCGTAAAGCTCGGCATCGAGGATTTTAGCAGGCAGCCAGAATGGTCGCGAGGCAATGGCCACGGTTATGAAGCGGCGTGCAAGCGGGATGACAGTACGATCACCTTTCCGGGCTTTGATGAGCAACAGATCGGCTTCCGCATACGCGGACAACGCACCACCGTTTCCTTCGATTCGTGTGAGGTCTGCAATCAAATTCCGACAGGCAGGCATATCGTCGCGGCTGGCGGCCAGTTCGAACAACCGAAATCGGGTCTCCGTGTCATTCGGTCGAAGGTCCGCAAGCTGTCGGCACACACGCTCGGTCGATAACGCATCACCGACCTGTAGATACCGATCGCGTAAACCCGCAAGTAATCGTTCGCGTTCGGAAACGGCGAGTTTGGCCAACTCTTCAGCCTCGGTTTTCAGCAAGCGTGCGGGCAGATCGGCACCGGCCATATTTTGCTGATAGCGGATGCGTGCCACCGACCAATCGGCGCGAGGGCCAATAACACGTTCGGCATCAGCGATCGTCGCCACTAACCGTGCCGCGTCACCGGTTTGCGAAGCCGTGTCGATCAAATAGACCCAAGGGGCCACTTGCTTTGGGTCTTTGGTGCGGATTTCATCGACGAGCTTTCGGGCTTCCTCTTTTTTATCTTGAGCAGTAAGCAATTCGAGTCGCATTATGCTCGTATCCACCTTTGCGTTTTGCGTAAGATTCGCCAGCAGTTCCTCAGCTGATTTCCAGTTTCGTTCGGGTGCAGAAAGGCGGTAATTTTTCCGAATTGACAATCGGAAGAGTTCAGTTTGCGCATCGGCATCGTTGGCGGGAAGCCGGCGATATTGCCGCTGGGCCTCGTCGAATTGGCCGAGTGTTACCAGAGTAGAAGCAAGCATTTTTCGTGCTGGATGCCAGCCATCTTCGATCTGGAGCGCCGCCCGACACGCATTGGCCTGCTGATCGGGATTCCCGAGCCTACCGAAGCATTCGGCCTGCATGAGATACGTCATCCGCACGACCAGTGGCGGCGGTGTTTGCGTCGATTGGATCACGCGATCGAGACGGACGCGAGCGGCATTCCAATCGGCTTTCTGGAAGCGGATCCGACCTTGTAGATAGTCGCCAATCCAGCTGCTACCTTTGTCGCCGAGTTGCGATAGCAGCGTTTCGGATTGTTCGGTTTGACCGAGGTCGATCATGAAATTGACGAGCTGCCAGAGATCTTCCATCTGTTTGGGCGGCTTGCTCGTCAATGGCTGGATCAATATCAACGCACGTTCGCGGTTCCCATCGAGCATCGCTAACTGAACCGCCTTCAGCGAGAAGCGATAATCGGCAGGATACTCCTTCAGGCCGATGTCCACATTTCGTTGGGCCACATCACGTTGATTGCGATCCATTGCCACGTCGATGATCAATAAAAGGACTTCATTGTTTTTTGCCCAAGGCTCGTCAGAAGTGGATGTCAAAACGGTGGCCGCTTTGTCGATGTCACCCCAACGCATGAAGTATTGTGCCGCCCCAATCCGGACCTTAGCAAGATCTCCGCCTATCTTGACGAGTCGGAAAATCTCACTGTCTGCCAGATCTGGTTTCCCTTGCTGTATGCGCAGGAAGGTGGCGAATTGTAGCGACAATTTCGCGTCAGTCGGTGCCGCAGTCACCGCTTTTTGAAACCACATGTCGGCAGCATCGAGTTTCTTTTCTCCGATTTCAACTTCCGCTTGTTGGCGAGGCATTTCGGGGTCATCGATCCCCAGTTGTCGCATCTCAACGAGATAATCTCGTGCCTCTTTGTAGCGTTTTAGATCTAGACACAACGGCACGAGCGCGCGGCACAATTCCCCTTCGCGAGGCGAACGTCGTGCCGCATCGCTCAGTTTCGTGTACGCACGGAAACGATCTTGTGGGCTTACTGACATCTTGTGAAGCAATAATGCATAGCGAATGCGTGCTTCATCGTTGGAAGGATTCAACAAAATATAGTGTTCGTAAAACTCAAGTGCCAACTTTTGTTTACCTGCCTCTTCGAGTTGTATCGCTTCCGAGTACAACCCTCGCGACGTACGACGGAGTTGATACGCATGCAGGAAGTGGACGCCGACTGCAAGAGCCGCCATACCGAAAATGAGGCTCAAACCGAGCTTGAAATTCAATCGCTTCTGGATTCGCATGGCTCAGTTCTCTCGATAGCTATCTGCAAAATGCTTACTGGGTGAAGAGTGCAAGATTGACGCTCGGCATAAATACCGAGAGGAATTCATTGAGCGGGGCATCGTCTTTCGGGGCGGTGTCTTTGGTGCCGAGTGGGCGAATGACATACAGCTTGTGTAAAACATTCTGCGTAGCAAACTCGATCCGCGGGTTATTGGCTGCAACCCACGTTCCGTCGGTCGTCCACCCCCACAGAACCGTGTATTGTTCGACGGGGGAATTGCCTTTTTCAAACCGCGTCGTCCAGAACCGAGCGGTCAATTCTTCATAAGGCAAAACTACCGGTTCGGTAGTCATTTGAAACCCGATACCCTTGAAGCAAATATCGGGGGTATGAACCGATATCGGACCCGGCTTGCCGCAAACGAGAAGTACCGAGACGACCTGATTCGTTTCTTTTCGCGTGTATGTACGCATCACGTGCCCCGACAACTCCGCCATCACCACCTCCTCGCGACTCAATTCGCGATCCGTGCTCTCCCACTCGCCGATGGTTTTTGGCAGTTTCCCCAATTGTTTTGCGGCCACGTCGAGCACATCCGAATGCGCCCAGCGACCCGTCCACAGGCCTTCGCCGAAGCCGAATGAAATGGCAAGAAGCCATGCCGAAATCCACAGTGTGATTCGCATTACGTACTCCGTTTATTTGCCGCTCAATCCAGCAGTGCGCGTGGGTATTTTAGCCACCGATCCGATCGCACGTTCCGGCTCGATATCGAGGATCAATCGGGAAACGATCTTCATGATGATCCAAAGCATCGCGAGTGCTAGTGGCATCATCAGCCATCCGGCAAAGTCGTGAAAGACACGGTCGGCAAACTCGCGACTAACCAACTTGTGGAGTATTCCCGTTGATGTGATCCGGATGATGTTGGCGAGAAGTGCAACCGGAATCGTGCTCGCAAGAACGACGACCCTTTCGTACCAGGGTCTTTTCATGAGAATTGCCACAGCGGTCGTTAGTGCAAGGAAAATCATTACCATACTCAATCCGCTACACGCCTCGACGACGCCGAGACGGACGCCATCACCCATGCGGATGGTGTTACCCTCAGCAACCGCAACGAATCCGGCGGTTTGAAGTAGGTAAGTACTGACCGCCGTCGCGACGCCTTGCAGTGGGTGGGTGAGTGCAATTTCAAATCGATACGGTAACGGGACCATGAAAACGAGAAATGCGACCGCAGGCCAAGCCCAACGAAAACCACTAGCACCGTAGGCAAGAATCGCCATGCCGAGCAGTACGGGTAAGAGCGATAACGCCGTGATCCAATCGTTGTAAATTAGCACTCCACCCGCACGAATCGCCAACCCGAAAACGACGAGCAACAGCCCGTAAACGTGAGATCGTCGGTGACCTGATTGCAAATGCACGCGACGCGACCACAACAAATATCCGGCAAACAAAGGCACGAAGTAGCCGTGCGAGTAACGCGGATCGCGATCCCATTTGACCCACATACTCGCCCAGTTTTGCCAATAAACCCACGCGATTACGGCAGCGGTGATGAAACCAGCAATCGCAATCATGCGATAACGTTCAAAGAACGACCGCGTTGGTTTTGGCACAGGTAACGACATGGGTTTCTGCTAGTGGTGTCAGTTTATTACTCGTAAACGCATTGTATCGATATCTGCGTTACTTACCACATCTAACACGAGTTTGATGCCGAGATTTTCTTACGGACCATCTCCGATTTTTAGCTTGAACAGAGTTTCGAACATTTAATCTGTTCTGTAACCGTATGTTACGTTGCAGAGCGCAATTCGGACACGTATCAGGCAACATATCCCATTCCGCTTTCTTAGAGGCTGCTCTCGGCGTTCATTCGGTTCTGCAAATGCGAACTCTCCACAGACGTTCGTCTGTGGTGTTTGGCTAGCCAAATACGCAAACGCTTAAAGTTAAAAAATCGCGGCACGGTTCAAAACCCGGTTGCAGTTTTGCCAAATAAGACCACTAAAAATTTGGCACGGTTCAAAACCCGGTTGCAGTTTTGCCAAATAAGACCACTA
>JAYVQG010000211.1:0-6705 GCA_043757025.1 Limnoglobus sp. | reverse complement strand
GCCAACGCACGCAAGGGCTATTTGCAGTCGCGCCACCGAAGGGGTGATTCCCATCCGGTGTGCGGCGCGTTACACTTTCTAATATGCCTCCATTTTTTGCCAAACTCGGATCGACGATCGTGCCTACGCGCCGCGACTGGCTGCGTGTGGGGGTGCCGTCGCTGTTGGCGGCTACGTCACCTCGGTTGCGTGCGGATTCGCGCCGGCCGGGTTTCGGGCGCGCGAAATCGGTCGTCGTCGTCTTCACGAGTGGCGGTCAAAGCCAACTCGATACGTGGGATCCGAAGCCCGACGCGCCGGTCGAAATTCGCGGTGCGTTCGGGAGCATCCCGACGGCAATCCCCGGCGTGCGGTTTTGCGAACACCTGCCGCAACTCGCGAAAATCGCCAACCGTTTCAGCATCGTTCGTAGCGTCACGCACGATGATCTCGATCATGGCTCGGCGTGTTACCTGGCACTGACCGGTCAACGTCATCCGCAAAAGTCGTCGAACCCGCCGCCGAAGCCGACGGACTTCCCGGCGCTCGGGGCGATCCTCAAACGGGTTCGCCCGACGGATCGTTTTCCGCAAACGGCCGTTCACGTGAACGGCCCACTGCTCGCGCCATTGGAGGTGTCGCCGGGGCAGTACGGCGGGTTTCTCGGCCGCGGCTACGATCCGTACACCGTGGGCAACGTCACGGAAACCGATGCGTTAGTCGAAGGGTTTGCATTCCCGGAAAATGTGTCGTTCGAACGCGCGGCGGCGCGGCGAAAGCTGGTCGGCGAACTCGAACGCAACGCGACTCCGCGCCTGCCGTTGTCGACGGACCAACTGACACTGGCGCGTCAGGCGTACGATTTTTTACTATCGCCCGTGGCCCGCGATGCGTTCGATTTGGACCGCGAACCCGCGAAACTCCGCGAGCGGTATGGCCGACATCGTTCGGGGCAGGCGTGCTTACTCGCGCGTCGGCTCGTCGAAGCGGGGGTGCCGTGGGTGACGGTGTTTTTCAACCATTGCATTCGCGGGCAAGACGACCACCCGACCGAGACCGATCAATACGGCTGGGACACGCACAACGATATTTTCGACGCGATGCGAACGCACCTGCTGCCGCGATTCGACGGCAGTGTGTCCGCGTTACTCGAAGACTTGCGGGTGCGTGGATTGCTTGAGACTACGCTGGTTGTGGTGATGGGCGAATTCGGTCGTGCGCCGCGTGTAGCGATCGAAAAGAACTTCCTGGGCAGTTCGCCGGGGCGGAAGCACTGGGGCGGCTGTTACTCGGTGATGCTCGCAGGTGCAGGCATTCGGCCCGGAACGATCTACGGCTCCTCGGACCGCATCGCGGCGTACCCCGGCGAGAACCCCGTCGCGCCGGGCGACCTCGCCGCAACGATGTTCCACGCACTCGGCATCGACCCCACCGGCCACTTCCAAGACGGCACCAACCGCCCCTACCCCATCGCCAGTGGCGACCCCATAAGTGGGCTATTCGGGTGATGGTTGTCGCAACATAGGATCGAACGAATGAGCGACGCATGTCCGCATCTCCGTCCGAAATGCCGGCCACAAGATCTAACCACCTCGAATTCGACAGGTATGCCAATAAAAGAAGGCCACGACGGCCACATTTTCAAAACCGAGCCGTGCGTCGAGAAGAAGTAAAGTTACCACCACGGGTCTTCGAGCCACCACTCGGGCTGCTCTTCGCCGACGCCTTTTCCCGTTGGGCTGGTATGTCTCAGACTCCGATTGTTGGTTAAAAATGGCGAGGTCAGCCCGAGCAATGGGGAAGGCGCATCTTCCTTGTAGTGCCAACAGCGAGCGACGGTCCAGGCAGGTGGCATCCACCGGTTATCATTTCCAAGGCGGCCAGCATCACGCGACCGAGCTGATAGGAAAGGTTGACACCGGCTACCTTTACTTGGCCGGATACGCTCGTTGGCCACTGAATTTCGTTCGCGAAAGGCTCCCATATCTCGTACGGGATATTGGTGAGCATCGCTCCCGTGTCGACAACGGCATCGAAACGTCGCAATTGATTGATTTCCGCACGAGGTCGCCAATTCGGCTGTTCATTCGGTCGAACAAAATGTAAGCCGACGAATAGCCGGAACGTCGGCATAGCTACGACTTCACCCGTGCCGGTGTAAGTCAAATCTTCTGTGTGAGTGCGAGTGCGAGTACGCAGGCGAAGACGAGCCAAGTAAGACTCCCCACTCAATTAATATTCGGGACGTTCGATGAACGTGGTAACGATTCGCGACGGCGAATGACCCGTTGTTTGCGACACTTGATTTCGCAGTACCTTCAGACTCTTGTGATGGCCGAGTAGTTGCTTACCAACGACGGCGATATACTCGCCGAGGTAAGCGGTGAACGACCCCTTGTTGTGCTCCTCGTCGATCCACGCAACATCCGCCTGTGCGGCCAATCCTTCGGCATCGAGTTCGAGATAGATGTCGTCGGGCCTGTCGTTCTTGCTACCCCAACTGGATGCGTCACTCCTCGAAGGCGGATCGACGGTTGAATCGATCTCGGTTTCTGGTTTGTTCATTGTCTCTACTCCCAGTCGGTTTGTCGGATCGCATAATTATACACGCCGTTTACTTCGTGCCGCGCCAGAGCCAGCGCATCGAGTCGGGGAGGATCGCACCGCCGTGTCGGCCGTTGTGGCCGCCGTCGCCGAACGCGAATTGATAGTCGTAGTTCATGTACTTGAGTGCGAACGCCATCGACACATTCGCTTGCGGCCAGTGGCCGTGCAAGTTATCCAAATCGCCCGCGCCATCTTGTAGGAATACGCGGATCGGCTTGCGTTCGGTCTTGCGAATCATGCCCGGATAGACATCGCCGCCGCGTATGTTTGTGAAGCTGCCGACGTGCGAAATCACCTTGCTGAATAAGTCCGGGCGTTCCCATGCGGCCGTGAATGCACAGATGCCGCCGGAACTAATCCCGCAGAGCGCACGACCGGCTGCATCGGTGCGAAGTTTCACCGTCTTTCCGACCTCGGGGAGCATTTCTTTCTCCAGGAACGTCGCATATTGCGGTGAGGGCGTGTCGTACTCGAAGCTTCGGTTCGATCGTCCGGGCAGTTTCGGATCGGCGGCGGGCACGTTACCGGGGTTGATGAAAATGCCCACGGTGACTGGCATCTCGCCGGCGTGAATGAGGTTGTCCATCACGATCGTCGAACGATACTGCCCCGTGGGATTTTGGTAACCGGCACCGTCTTGGAAGATCATGACGCACGCGGGTGGGCCATCGGCTTTGTACTGTGCGGGCACGTACACCCAGTAGTCGCGAACCGTGCCGGGGAAGACTTCGCTCTTCCACGTGGCTTTCGTCACGGTGCCTTTCGGGACGCCGTCTTTCGGCGTCGCTTCGGGCGGCAGCGGGTAGGTGTCGGCGGCAAAGGCCGTGCTCGTGAAACTGCAAGCGAGCGTGATAGCGAAGAGGCGGAACATTCGGGAAACCTTTCGGGACAGCAAACGGCGGGAAGACCGTAAATAGCGTAACACGGCCGCGAAACCGGATCAACGGTTTGTCCCGACGCGCCATCCAGAACACCCAGGGGAACGACGTAAAACGTCTAACCCTGGGCTATAGGATGCAACCCCGTTGGGGTAAGAATTGGCTATGCATTTACCCCAACGGGGTTCGATCTTTTAGCCCAGGGTTAGACGCTTCGTCGTACCCCTGGGTTGCTCGTAGCACTCTCGCCGGGTCTGAAGTGCAAAATAGCGCAACTTCAAAACTTGCGCGTCGGACTAACAATTCCGATCGAGGAGTGGCGCGGCGGTTCGAGTGGTGGAATTCACTGTCGTTTTAACCGCACACCGTGGCTGCCGTTTCCATGCCCGTCATCGAACCGGACATGCATAATTGCCACATCCGGCTCTCCGACCCAATTCGGCACGATACGGCTCGCACCGCCCGTTTCATTGAAGGCTCTCGACCGTTCGTTCCCGATCGACTCCGATTGCTTCCTGGTGGCCCAACCGCCTTCCAGGATGGGTCTCGCACCCATAGGATCAACACCACCTTTCCACGGCGCACGCACGCTGCGCAAGCGAGGGAGTTGCGCTTTCCACGTTCGAGGGACAGCAGGGAGCTTTGCGAGGGTTCCCCTTAGCTTGCGCAGCGGGCTGGCACGAAAAGTCCCTTATACCGAAAGGTGAAACGATGCGTCTGTTCGTTGCTGTTTTATCGTTCTCGCTGTTCGCGGTTCTGCTTTCGGCTGCGGAGCCTACGCTTGCCGAGAAGCTCAAGCCGATTGTCGATGCTCACAAAGGAAAAGTGGCCATCGCGGTGAAGAACCTGGCCACGGGGGAGGTGTACGAACACAACCCCGACGAAGTCATGCAAACCGCGAGCCTGATCAAACTCGCAATCATGGTGGAAGCGTATCGCCAAGCCGATGAGAAGACGCTCGACTTAACCGAAATGATGACCTTGGCGAAAGACGACAAAGTACCCGGCGCGGGCATACTCACCGATCACTTTTCCGATGGCGCGATGCTCTCGATTCGCGACGGTCTACGCCTCATGATTCGCTACAGCGACAATACCGCCACCAATATGGTGCTCGACCGCGTTGGCATTCAGAATGTGAACATCAACACCGTGAAGCTCGGCATACCCGAAACGCGAATTAACTCGAAAGTCTATAAACGAAGTAGTTCGAGCGTCGATCTGGCACGCTCGGAGAAGTATCAGCTCGGCTCGACGACCGCCAAGGAAACCTCGAAGTTACTCGAACTCATCCACACCGACAAAGCGGCAAGTGCCGAGTCGTGCAAAGCGATGATTGCCCATTTGAAGGCGAACGACGACAAGGAACTGCTCGTACGGTACTTGCCCGTTGGCACCGTGATGGCACACAAAACCGGCGCGACGAATCAGGTGCGAAACGATGCGGGTATCATTTACATTCCCGACGCGACCGACGCCGACAAGAAGCGAAAGATACCGGTGATTGTCGTCGTGCTGACGAATGAAAACGAAGATCAACGTTGGGTACTCGACAACGCGGGTCAGGTGACCATCGCTAAAATCGGCAAAGCGGTGTACGACTACGTTCAGGCGAAGAAAAAATCGCTTTGATTCGAGGATAACCATGCCAATTGAAGAACTCGCGAAGGCCGTTGCGGCACTTCGTAACGCGAAAAATGTCGCCGTGTTGAGCGGCGCGGGGGCATCGGCGGAAAGTGGCGTGCCGACGTTCCGCGCGTCGGATGGCCTCTGGGAAGGCCATCGCATCGAGGATGTCGCGACGCCGAGCGGCTTCAAGCGGAACCCGGCACTCGTTTGGAAGTTCTATAACGCGCGGCGGGCGAACGTGAAGACCGTGGTGCCGAACGCGGGGCACTACGCGCTGGCGGCGATGGAACTCCACTGGAAAGAGTTCGCAGTGGTGACGCAAAATGTCGATGGCCTACACCAAGCGGCCGGTAGCGTTCGCGTCCACGAAATTCACGGCAGCCTGCGGCGCACGCGCTGCACGCAGTGCGGCATCATTCGCGATCGCCGCCTGGACGTGCTGGCCGAGTTGCCGATGTGCGTCGACTGCGGCGCGATGTTGCGTCCCGATATCGTCTGGTTTCACGAGATGTTACCTCCCGACGTGTGGCAACGCGCCGAACGCGCAGCGGAGACGTGCGACGTGCTCCTCGTCGTCGGCACGTCGGCGGTCGTCTACCCGGCCGCAAGCCTGATTCCGATTGCGAAACAGCAAGATCGCGCTACACCTGCGACCATCATCGAGTGTAACCTGACGCGAACGGAAGCGAGCGCATTGGCCGACATCGGCTTATACGGTCCATCGGGCGAATCGCTACCGAAGCTCTGCGCGGCACTCGGGATTCCGATTTGAAGCGAAGCGCATAGAGTGCTTGGCGAGCACGGTGTAAGCCTTCTGACACCCACCGCTCGCTGTCACCGATTGAATTTCACGACGAGTAACACAATCGCAGCGACACCCACGACGACGAGTGCGGCGGCGCGGGCGATTTTCCAACTGCTCCAAGGCCGCTTGCCGACGACTTTGCCCGAACGACCGTTGATCAGAATTTGGAACGTCTGATCGTGATAGCGATACGCCGCCACCCAAACGGGCAGAAGCAAGTGCTTGAAGGTGATCGCCGAGTACTTCGATTTTTTGTCTTCGACTCGCTGATGATCGCCGCCGATGTCTCGACATATCAGCCGAGTGATCTCCGGTTCGATAAGCGATTTCGCGATCTGAAAGCCTTCTTTTAAGCCGATGGTGTATCGTTCGGTTTTGAAACTACTCAGGAACTCCGCCTGAAATGGCTCCAGTTTCGCGATCTCCCACGGCTCCAGATTATCGGTGAGAGAGTCCGGCAAACTCTTCGATGCAATCACGAGCACATCGTCGAAGAAGTGCTGGACCTCGCCCGTAACGGAGTACCAACGGATGCGAATCACCGTTCGCGTTTCGGTGCGGCTGTTGCCGTTGGAATCGGTGACGGTGTAAGTTTCGTAGTCGGTGTAATTGTCGCCGCGCTGGCCTTCGTAAAAGGTGTATGTCATCGCATCGTACGTCCAAAACGGCACGTACACGCCGGAGAGTTGGCCGAGGTTTGCGATCGTCTTTAGAGCATTTTGGATTTCCCTCTTGCGCGTTGAGCGGAGGCATGAGATATTTGCAGCTTTCCCCTTGCGGAGCTTGCCATGCGTGCCTTCTCGCTCG
>JAYVQG010000210.1:0-6706 GCA_043757025.1 Limnoglobus sp. | reverse complement strand
CTCTCGCGGAGCGAGAGGGCTACGTTAGAACACGCCCTTCACTCCAATAACTGTTGCGCAAACCTCAAAATACAAGCGAAAAAATCGTTCGCGGCGTTGCCTGTAAGGGCCGTTCCGCGCGCGTTTCTCGTTCGCTCATTTGTGACGATGAACGGCCCCTTCCGGGCCGAATCGTGGGTGATGCGGGAACCCAGCGCGTTGCCCTGGGCTAGCGGAACCGCCCATTCAGGGCGGGAAACGGACAGAACTGCCGATTCAGGGCGGAAAACATTTGGTGTTCCTTGGGGAACATCATGACGCGCACGCGCCGGAGTCTTTGGTCGCTGATTGCCGGCTACGGTTCGTCGTGCATTGCCATGCTCGTCGGCTTTGCCAGTACGCCGATTTTGCTCGACTACCTCGGCGATGCCCGCGTGGGCCTCTACCGAATCGCGCTCGGCTGGCTCGGTTACACCGCTCTGTTCGAACTGGGTCTGGCGACGACTCTGCAAGTCCTTTTATCCAAAGCACACGGCACAGGGGATCGTGCGGTCACCGTGCAGATTCTTCGGCGTGGCAACCGTGCGTACGTCTGGGTTGCGATGGCTTCCGCGATATTGACTGCGCTGTTCATCGCGATCGCGCCGTACCTCAGCCGCGACATTCCTCCGGAACTGATCGTCGAGTTGCGATGGGGGTTTGCGCTCTCGCTGATCGGGTTGTTGTTGCTGCCGCTCACACCGTTTCGCTCGTTGGCGGAATCGCAACAGCGCAGCTATTTCGTACACCTTGCCGGAACCGTCCAGCAAATCGTCGTCTTCGCGTTCTCGGTCGGGTTCGCCGTACTCGCCTTCGGCCTCGTCGGTCAATTCGCGGCCGCGCTGATCGGTTCGATCATCGCAATCCTCATTCTCACACGCGACGGGATGCGGCGCTTCCCGGAAATGACTCGAAGCGATACGAGCGGAAAAGTCGGCAAAGCAATTCCGATGACGAGCGGGGCGATGTTTGCTTACCACCTTGCCGCGCGAATTTGTTACACCGCCGACACGATCGTCGTCGGGTTAATGCTCGGGGCGGAGGCCGCGTTGATCTACACAGTTTCTTTGCGGCTCAGCCAGTTGGCACTGGCGCAAGTTCTCGCAGTCGGAAACGCGACGTGGGCCGCACTCGCCGACTTGCACCATCGCGGCGAGATCGAGCGATTCAACGAACGACTCGTCGAATTGACGCGAATCGTCGGCTGGCTCGGCTGCGCAGTTCTCGTGCCGGTGACGGTGTGGAACTCCGATTTCGTTTCCGCTT
The DNA here is from genome assembly GCA_043757025.1 of Limnoglobus sp. Classification (GTDB taxonomy): domain Bacteria; phylum Planctomycetota; class Planctomycetia; order Gemmatales; family Gemmataceae; genus Limnoglobus. Next base: position 5,422 of record JAYVQG010000210.1, on the reverse strand, counting down.
GGGTCGGCGAAACGCGATATGCCGGGGCCGCTTTGAATTGGTTCATGTTAGCCGCCAGTTACGCGCTCAGCATTACCGCACTCTGGGGATGGCCGCTGATGGCAACGGGGCGAGTGCGGGCCGTGTTGCCGTATTTTCTGACGGGTGGGATTTTGAATCTGGCGATTAGCATCATCGCGACTTACACGAACGGGCTGATCGGCCCGGCGGTCGGCGCGGTCGCGAACCTCGTCGGCGTGGTGGGGTGGTGGTGTCCGCTGGTGTTGCGGCGCGAGTTCGGCACGCCGCTGCGCCCGTTGTTCTCGGCCGTCGTGTGGCCGGTGTTACTCGCGCTGCCGTTCGGCGGCTTGCTGATAATCTTGCAAGATCGCTGGCCGATTTCCGAGATGCCGTGGCCGCGTGCCGTGAAGTTCGCGGCGCTCGCGGGGTGCATGGGCGGCGCGGCGACGATCTACCTCGTCGTCGGTTGGCGCTGCTTATTCACACCGGTTACCCGTGCGAGTTTATCGACACGAATCTTCCCCAAACGCGGTGCGAAATGACCGTGCATATCCTCACGGGGGAGTACCCGCCGAACCCTGGCGGCGTCGCCGATTACACCGCGATTATCGCGAAAGATCTCACCGCTTCCGGTTGCGAAGTTCACATCTGGTGCCCCGGCGAACCCGCGACGCAAAATGCAGAAGGCGTCATCGTGCATCGCCTGCACGGCGGATTTCAACCGGCGTCGCTCCTTGCACTCTCTCGACAACTTTCCCGCTTCACGGGGCCGTGCCATTTACTCGTTCAGTACGTCCCTCATGCGTTCGGTATGAAGTCCATGAACGTGCCGTTCTGCGTCTGGCTCTGGTGGCGACGGGTACGGCATGGCGACCGCATTCGCGTGATGTTTCACGAAGTCTGTGCGCCGTTCGTGCGGTGGCCAATCGCGTGGAGTCTCAGCGCATTCGTTCACCGAGCGATGGCGTTCCTACTGGTACGGGCCGCCTCGCAGATCGACATCTCCACGCCAATCTGGTTGCGGGTGTTACGCGGTTGCGGCCTCGGTCGCCGAACGGCCACGGTCGTTCCGATACCGAGTACGATCCCATACGTGGACGACCCCGTTGCGGTCGAAGCGGTGCGCACTGCCATTTTGAAAGACGATGTCGAAGCGAAGATCGTCGGCCACTTCGGAACCTACGGCGCGCCGATAACCGAGTTGCTGATACCGATACTTGCGGGGCTACTCGATGCGGAACCGAACGTGCGCGCGTTACTGATCGGCGGCGGTGGCGAGGCATTTCGACAGCAACTCGCGGCGAGGTATCCGCAGTTCGACTCGCGTATCACCGCAACGGGCCGGCTCTCTGCAGTGGAAATTTCCATCCGACTTCAAGCGTGCGATGCGATGGTGCAACCGTACCCCGATGGCGCGAGTGGCCGCCGTACGAGCCTGACCGCCGGAATCGCGAACGGCATAACTACCGTCACGACAATGGGACCGGCCACCGAGAGATTCTGGCGAGAATCCGGACTCGTCGCACTCGTTCGAGTCGGCGATACTGCGGCATTCATCGACGCCACGCGGAAAGCGATGCAAGCGAACCATCGCGATTCGTAGCTCGATTGAATGATATTGCAGACGAACCCCAACGTATTCTCCGTTCCCCCTTGCCGATTGGGCACTTCTCTCGTTCACTGGAATTCATGATCGCCGAAGATTGGCTGAAGGGCACCGACCCCGATGAGATGCTCGAATTCGTCCTCGACCGGTTGAATCCGCGTCGGTGGCGATTGCTTGCGGCTGCGTTCGTTCGCCGTCGATGGGACGCCGTTCCCGAAGGCGATCTGCGCGACGCCGTCGACTTTATCGAACTGAATGCGGCGGCGTTGCCTGCGAAAGCGGCGCGCGACTGGCTCAAACGGATCGATGCCGCGATCCCCGTTGCCATCGAAGAAGCTCGCAACACGATGGCCGATGTCGTGCGTCCGGCCGACCCCACTTCGGCCGATCAATCGGCACCGATTCTCGATAGCCCAGACGAGATCGCCCCCGCGTTCCCGCTATTCGCCGCCGCCAGCCGTCATGCCGCCCTCGCAATCGAAGCCTCGTTTTTACACGTCGAACTCGCGGCCGATGCCGTGCGGGCGCTGTTCGCCGAACCGGGCCGCGAGACGCTCATTCGCACGACGAGCCGCATCGAAGAAGCCGTCGCAGATCGGGCCGAAGCGAATCGCTATGCGAACAATGCCCTGCGGATGAAGCAACAAGGCGACGAACTGGCCGACTATGCCACCACGGTGAAGAACCAACGGGTCGAAGAATCGAAGGCGATCGAGATGGTGCGTCGCCTCGAAGAAGCCCAGGGGAATCGGGCGAACGACATCGACCCCGACGAAGACCCGACCGAGCGCGCGATGCGGAAAGTGCTGCCGCGATTCTTGCACGAACTCGTCGGCAACCCGATCCTCGGCTACCGCTTCGAGCCGAACTGGTACACGCCTACGGTGGTCGATCTCGCACGGACGATTTACGAAGAACGCAGCTTCGACAAAATGCCGTTCCTCGCCGATGCCCTCCTCGATGTCGATTGCGATGAAGAAGCGATCTTGCGGCACCTACGCGGCCGCGAAACGCACACGAAGGACAAGCCCGTTCACATGCGTGGCTGCTGGGTGCTCGATCGGATTCTGTTCCCTACCGACCTCCTATTCGGCGACGCCCCCGCCGATGACGTTCCTCCACCAGCGAAGAAGCCACGCAAGAAGAAGGCGTAGATTAGTATGGTCGTGCTCCTGATCGGCACGCTGGATACCAAGGGCACGGAGATCGCCTTCGTGCGCGATCGGCTGATTGCGGCCGGGGTGAGCGTGCGCGTTCTCGATGCCGGCGTGCTGGCACCGCCGACGTTCGTGCCGGACATTTTGCGCGAAACGGTCTTCGCGGCTGCCGGTGTGAGACATGCGCAAGTGAAGGCGACCGCCGACCGCGGCCAGGCGATCGCACTCGCCGCGATTGGTGCCGCGAAAATCGCGACGGAACTTTACCGCAACGGCGAGATTACGGGCATACTCGGCCTCGGCGGTTCGGCGGGCACGACCATCGCCACTGCCGCCATGCGTGCCTTGCCCGTCGGCGTGCCGAAGGTCGCGGTCAGCACGCTCGCCAGTGGCGATGTCCGCCCGTACGTCGGCACCTGCGACGTCACAATGATGCATTCCGTGGTCGATATTGCCGGGTTGAACCGCATCAGCCGACGGGTGTTGGCGAACGCCGCCGACGCGATGGCCGGCATGATTCGCGGCATTGCCGAACGACCGATTACCGACGAAGACAAGCCGGTGATTGCGGCGACGATGTTCGGCGTCACGACGCCGTGCGTCGAAGCGGCACGCGGAATTCTCGAAGCCGCCGGGTACGAGGTGCTCGTGTTTCACGCGACCGGCACCGGTGGCCGTACGATGGAAAACCTCATTCGCGATGGCCTCATCTGCGGCGTGTTGGACATCACCACGACGGAACTCGCCGATCAGCTCGTGGGGGGCGTGATGGCCGCCGGAACGGGCCGCCTGACCGCTGCCGGGTTGCGAAAAGTACCGCAAATCATCTCGGTCGGCGCGCTCGACACGGTCAACTTCGGCCCACCCGAAACGATCCCCGAACGCTACCGGACGCGCAAGTTTCACGCACATAATCCGACCGTCACGCTGATGCGAACCACTGCGGAGGAACTCGACGCGATCGGCAAAGAGATTGCCGAGAAAGCCTGCGCCGCCGGTGGCCCCACCCGCGTGCTGTTGCCGCTCCGCGGCCTCTCCGCACTCGACGCCGAAGGGCAGCCATTCCACGACCCCACCGCAAACGCCGCACTGTTTCAAAGTTTACGCAACTGGATTTACCCATCGGAACTGTTAGTCGAACGCGATCTGCACATCAACGACATCGCGTTCGCCACCGCCGCCGCCAAGACATTGCTCAGCCTGATGCGCGTCCCCGTTTAATCTTCAAACGACGAGCATAGCGTCGCCGTAGCTGAAGAAGCGATAGTTGCGTGCGATCGCTTCGGTGTAGGCGCGTCGTAGGTTTTCGCTGCCCGAAAGTGCTTGGACGAGCAACAACAATGTCGTGCGTGGCAAATGGAAATTGGTGATGAGGCAGTCGACCGTTTGAAATGAATATGGCGGATGGATGAACAGCTTCGTGTCGCCCGTCGCGATGGCGCTTTCGAGCGTGCGCGTCGTCGTGGTACCCACAGCGATCACGCGCCCACCGGCGGCTTTTGTAGCGCGAATGGCGTCGGTCGTTGCCGCGGGTACCGAGCACCATTCGGCATGGATGGTGTGTTGCGTCGGGTCGGCTTCTTTCACCGGTGCGAACGTCCCGAGGCCGACGTGTAACGTCACCGTTGCGGTCGAAATGCCCTTTGCCGCCAGCGTCGCGAACAGTTCGGGCGTGAAGTGCAGCCCGGCCGTCGGGGCCGCAATCGACCCTGCGGCCTTCGCGTAAATCGTCTGATAGCGCTCGGCATCGCTCGCACTCGCACGCCCGTTGCGGATGTACGGCGGTAGCGGGATCTGCCCGTGAATCGTAAGCAATTCCGCAGCCACGCCGGGCGATTCGGGCCGCATCAACCAGTGCTTTTCGGGCGTTCGCCCGATCAACTTCAGTCGCAGCCCGCTGGTAGTAATGCAGATCTCGCCCGCCTCCACGTAGCCGCGAGTCTTGGCGAGCAACTCCCATTCGCCGGTCAGTAACTCGCGGAGAAACAGCGATTCCCACTTTCCGCCCGTCCGTTCGCGCACGCCGACGAGCCGCGCCGGAAGCACTTTCGTGTCGTTCCGGACGATGAGATCGCCCGCGTTCAGGTACGTCGGCAAGTCGCGAAAGTGGCGATGCTCGATATGGCCCGTAGCCGAATGCAGCACGAGCAAGCGAGACTCATCTCGCGTACTCATGGGGTACTGCGCGATCGCAGATTCCGGCAGTTCGTAATCGAAAAACAGTTCGCTCACATAGCCAATCGAAAGTGGAAATCGACAATGTTTTGAATCAGCTTATGGTGACGTCGTGACGTCCTACGAGTCTCTAGAGTTTTGAACACGGATCGGAAACATGTGCCAAATAATCAGTCTGTAACATTTACTGTGATGAGCTGCTTCCCTTGCAAATGAAATAACGCAGTTAAGTGCATTTCGCATGGTGATACATTCTTTCGCTGCAAGTTCATTGTTGTAGCCGTATGGCTCACTGATGAAGACTTGGAGTCCTTCAATTTCTACAGTGCCACAATGATCGAAACTAATGCAACTGTTTTCTTTGTTAAAATAATCTGTATGTTTTAACGTAACCCTTCAGCCTTATGAAGTTGAAGGGTTCAAAATAGACATTTGTCGCTCAAATTCAACAGAAACAACCAGGCTTGCCGACGTTTGGCTGAAA
>JAYVQG010000209.1:0-6713 GCA_043757025.1 Limnoglobus sp. | reverse complement strand
GCCACCGCCCGAAATCCCACGCTACTCGCGCCCCCCGCGAGCCCGCAAACGTACGCACCTGCTACCCAAAACTACCGCGATTTGAACCATGCCGAATTTTCCATAACAAATCATCCGGGATGACACCGAACTTATGTTCTAACATGATAATTATCGAAAACCGCAAACCACGGTTTATTCCTTCAGCATGAGTTTCGACACGACCGAATACAAGTTCTCGATTCAGTCCTTTGTTGAGGAGTGCGCGATACGTCGTTGACTCTTTCATTTCTTGCACTCCCCGAAAAACGGATTCGATCTCACTCGCATCGAACGGCTTGGCCATCGCTACTTGCTCAGTTCTTTCCGCAACTCGATTTCCGCCTTCGCAATCAGCGGATCGAACTCGACGATCTCTTTCGCGTTCTTACCCTGTTCGTGTTTGCGGAACCCGAAGAGGTACGTCTCGTTTTGCGGACGCCACCGGTGGAAAAACAACTCGTTTTTGTTTGCGACGATTTTGCGAACGGCTTCAAATTTCTTCGGGTCTTCGCCCGGCCACGATTGATCGAGCACCGTGAGGAAGTTCGGGATCGTGGCCGCGAAACCGGCCTCGGTGAGGTGCATGCCGTTATCGGTGAACGCACCGGGGTGCCGAAGGCACGACGTATACAAATCGGCGAAGCGATGCCCACGCGAATCGGCGACGTTTTGAATCGCCCGTGCGTAAAGTGCGAGGTCGGCGTTCCGCTTCATCGGATCGGGGAAACCTGGCCCTTTCTCGAACGGCGTCGGAGTGAACAGCACCACACGCGCGTTCGATGGCTTCAACGAGTCGAGCAATTTCTCTAAGCCCTTCTGGAACTTTTCGACGCCCGCTTTGCCCTCGAACGACTCGTTCGTGCCGTAACTGACGAACAACACCGTAGGCTTCAGTTCCAGCGTTAAACTCACCAAACGCTGGTAACCTTGTGCCGCGCTGTCGAACCCCGCGCGGGCATCGCCGAACACGGTATCGCCGCTCCAGCCGATATTCCGCACGCTGATGTTGCGATCTGGGAACCGCATGAGCAACGCGGTTTCCCACTGGCCGTAACGCTGTTCGCGCTCGGTGAGTGCCCCGCCGAGCCAGACGATCCGATCGCCATCTTTGAACTCGATGGGCACCGCACCCGTCGCCGAAAGTGCCAGCAGAGAGAGAATCGAAAACACAGGCTTATCTCCAAGGACAGATCAAACGGTGACCTCACGCTCTTCCTTCGCCGAGTTCGCGAGTGCATCCATGACGCGGGCGGTTTTCACCGCTTCGTCCATATTCGGGTACGGTTCGCGTCGTTCCCGAATCGCGGCAGCGAAGTCGTCGAGCATGTGTACCATCTGATTGTGGCCAGGAGTTTCGACCGCGTCCAGTGCTTGATTGAAATCGCCGTCTTGCCGAGTGAGGTGGAAGACCGCACGATCGTCGGGAATCCACATGTTCGGAATGCGAATGCAGCCCTTCGTGCCGACGATTTCGACCGCAGTACGCAGTGGGTGCGTGAAGCCGCAATCGAACACCGCCGTGCGACCGTCGGCGAAGGTCATGACGCCGCTCATTGCGACATCGACGCCATTCACGAACACCGCCCGTGCCCATACCTTCACCGGCTCGGCACGCATCCACCAACGGATCGCGTAAGTCGTGTAGCAACCGACATCGAGCAAGCCGCCGCCCGCTGCTTCGGGTTGCATTCGGATGTTGTTCGTGGGCAAACCGGCGAGGTTAAACGTGAATGCGGCCACGACTTTCGTCACGTCGCCGATGGCACCCGAATCGATCGTTTCGCGTAATTTGTGCGTACGCGGGTGGTGCGGCCACATGAAGCCATCCATCATGCGAACGCCCTTCGCCCGGCAGTACGCCACCAGCGACTCGGCTTCCTTCGCGGTCGGCGTTAGCGGCTTCTCGCAAAGGATGTGCTTGCCCGCATCGGCGGCCTTCCGCGTCCATTCGTCGTGCATGTGGTTCGGCAACGGAATATAGACCGCATCGATCGCGGGATCGTTGAGTAAGTCCATGTAGCTGCCGTGTGCCACGGGAATGCCATCGCGAACGGAGGCGGCCTTCGCTTTCTCCAAACTCCGGCTCGCAATCGCCCGCAAGTCCGCCGTCTGCGACAGTCGAAACGCAGGCAACAGCCGCTGGTTGATCCCCGCATCGCCAAGAATGCCCCACCGCAATTTCGCATCGGTCATGGTTCGCCCCGGAGAGTTTCGCAAGGTACTGTAAATACTTCGTTAAGCTACGAAGCGTGTTGTGCGGCGTAGCGAAAGGTACGCTTCCGCGAACCTGATGGCGAGTGGGCTTGTCTCGGTGCATATGGGCAAACGAAGAAACTTCGCGCCGTGTGTCTTTGTGCCATTTCGGCTTCGCGATCAGTTGCCGACGGAGGCCACGGTGTACGATGTGAGTAGTTATGCCGATCACCCATTTTGCACGCTCAGCTCATTCTGGCCACATGGCGGTATACCGTACCGGGGATGATTCGTACGACGAGCGATTCTGTTGAGGGCATCTGGCAAGGGCTGAAACTCATCGACGGGAAGATCGCGCCGCGATACTTTTCTGGCCAGGGGCACAAGCGGGGTGGTAAGCCACGCGGCCATCAGTTTGGCGACAAACTCCTGAAAATCGTCGAGGCACGCGAGAAGATTTATCGCGTCTCATACGAATGGATGCTCGGCCACAAGGCAGACCCCGAGCTGATGGACCGCTTCCTGAGTCAAGCATTCGCAGGCGTACCGCAATACTTTCACGACGTGAGCAACAACGGCAATATCGGCGATCCCGACGAAGGCTGGGCACACGCCATAACCACAACGATTGGCTGCGTGCCGATTTCCGACGTTCCGTATATTTAGAAGCACCTGCTACAACTCCCCGTTCGGATGATGAGATTGCCGATGAACGACACGGTCCTGAAACTCGGTATCCCTGCCGGGTCTTTGCAAGATGCCACGGCGGAACTGTTCCGCAAGGCGGGCTACAAGCTCACGTTTGCGAGCCGCAGTTACTACCCGAGTATCGACGACAAGGAAATTCATTGCACGCTGATCCGCGCGCAAGAGATGGCACGCTACGTCGAAGATGGCTCGCTCGATTGCGGCCTGACTGGCCACGATTGGGTGTTGGAGAACGACGCGCAAGTGACCGAACTGGCCGAACTCGTGTTCAGCAAAGTCAGCCGACGACCCGTGCGTTGGGTGTTGGCGGTGCCGAACGATTCGCCGATCCAAGGGCCGAAAGACCTCGAGGGTAAGCGGATCGCCACCGAAGTGGTGAACCTCACGAAGCGCTGGCTCGCCTCGCATGGCGTGACGGCGCAAGTCGAATTCAGTTGGGGCGCAACCGAAGTTAAGCCGCCGCGGCTCGCCGATGCCATCGTCGAAGTCACCGAAACGGGTAGCAGTCTGAAGGCGAACAACCTGCGGATCGTCTGCGATATTCTGCAAAGCACGACGCGATTTATCGCCAACGAAGCCGCCGCGAAAGACCCGTGGAAGCGCCAAAAGATGGACGATTTAATCCTGATGCTCAAAGGCGCAATGGCCGCCGAAGGCAAAGTCGGGCTGATGATGAACGTCCGCCGCGACAAGTTGGAATCGGTGCTGATGATCCTGCCCGCACTGCAAACGCCGACGATTTCGAGCCTGTCCGATCCGAGTTGGGTCGATGTGAATACGATCCTCGAAGAAGCCGAAGTGCGGCGAATCATCCCGCGACTCAAGGCCGCCGGCGCTAGCGGCATCGTCGAATACGGCATCAACAAGATCATCGACTGATCTCTACTCTTACGAGCCACTGGGCTTGTGCCGGTGGGAGACTCCCACTTATGAGACTCCCGCTTATGAGACTCCCACCGGGATGAACCCGGTGGCTCGTAAGCGGTGGGAAGTCACCTCCCCCGCTCGTCTTGCGCCGGGATTGGCGTGAAGTATTACCGGCCCAGGGAGAAACAGAGACGGAAACCGATGCTGTTGCCCCGGTACGCCGGCTCGTCCCCGCTGCGGTTGGCCGCGCGGCAGCTCGAAGCATGGTTGTTCCACGAACCCCCACGCAACACGCGGTACGTTTGTACACCATCTACGCACATCGGATCAGATTCCGTTGATCTTTTGTAGAATTCCGCTTCATACCAATCCGCGCACCATTCCCAGACGTTGCCGTGGACGTCCGCAAGACCCCACGGATGCGGGAATTTCGCCGCGTACGCCCCAACTGCGGTTGTTTTCTCAAGATACGGCCCTTTCGTCGTTGTGCCGTAAGGATGGTTGCCATCGCAGTTCGCTTGCTCACCACTCAAAACGCTGCCGAAATAATAAGGCGTCGTCGTGCCACCACGGGCGGCGTACTCCCACTCCGCCTCGGTCGGCAAGCGTACCGCGTGCGGTTGGTTCGGCTGACTCGTCAACCACTTTGTAAACGCGAGTGCGTCGTTATGGCTCACAACGCACACGGGGTGATCGTCGGTCTGGGCAAACCCCGGATTCCGCCAGTTGCACGCGGGGTCGAGTTTCCATTCTTTTCCCGCCCACATGTGGCCACCGCCGAGCGTCTCCGCTTCGGTCTTGTAGTTCGATTTCGCAATGAACGCAGCAAACTGCCCGCGCGTCACCGGGTGAACGCCCATGTAGTAGCCGCTACTGAGTGTCACTTTGTGCTGCGTTTCGTCTTCACTGCGAACTTTCTCCGTAGCCGGACTTCCCATCCGGAACGAGCCTGCCGGGCAGTACGCGAATGCCATCTTCTGCCCGCCGGGTAGCGGAATCTCCAGCCGGTCGCCCGCTTTCAGTTTGACGATTTTCGCCTTGCGTCGTTGGTCCGACGTGCCGAATTGCGCGAGCCACGGCTTCGCGCGCGGATGCTCGGGATGGAGCGACAGCACTTCCTCGAGCTTGCTTACCAACTCATCGTCGTGCAACTCTTTCCATCCCGATTCGACTTGGGACCAGACTGTGGCCAGCCGGTCCCGCTTCTTCGCCCACAACTGCATCGTCGCTTCGTCGCGCTGCTTCACAGGCACATTCGCCATCAATTCCACCGCACGCGCGTAATCGGATGCATCCGCCGACGTCATGGCCTTCGCTTTGAGTTCATCGACCTGCTGCTTCCACTTGGCATACTCGGTTGCAGCGTCCACCGCCGGTACGGGCGCGGCGACCAGCGGCACGAAGATTTCGGGTACGCGAATCGTTTCGGGCTTGCCCAATGCCCGGAGTTGTTTCAGCAATACCGCGGCGTTTGCGGGACGATCTTCGAGTTCCTCCGATGCGCAACTGAGAATCAATTCCGCAATTTCGTCGGGCACCGTCATTCGTTTCAGGGCGCGGCTGGCTCCCGTTCCGGGGCCGCTATCCAGCTTTCCCGTCAGCATTTGGTACGCGATGACGCCGAGCGCGTGGACGTCGTCGCGTGGGTCGGCGTCGTCGCCGCGGCGCTGTTGCGGGCTGCTGTAGGTCGGCGTGTGCGAGCCGCGCATGTAGCTCAGCAACCGCCCGCCTTGCGTGCTTTGCCCGCGACTCTCGAGCAGATTCATCTCTTTTGCGGTGACGCTGCCGATGCCGAAATCGGTGACGCGAAACATGTGATTGTCTTCGTCCCGCAAGATATTCGACGGCTTCAGGTCGCGGTGAACGATCGGGTTTGCGAGCAGATGAACGTGTGCGATCGCTTGCACCAGTTGTTCGATGGCCGCAAGAACTTTCGGCAAACGCTGTTCGTTCGCCAGCGCCGCCCACGAATGAATCGAGTCGGTCAGGCAGCCACCGCCGACGTATTCGAACAACAACCACGGCGTATCGCCTTCGAGGTGCGCATCCTTGAGCGGTACGATATTCGGGTGGTGCTTCGCCGCCATCACGCGGTCGATCAAGTCGGCTTCGTGGATGAGGTCGCGACCGTTTTTGTCGAAGCAAAACTTGATCGCACCCGATAGCGACCGGATGCTATCGTGGCGAACGTACCAGACTTCGCCGAAGCCGCCCATGCCGAGCAGGCGAACGAGCGTCAGCGCGGGCCGATGCGGGACGATCATATTCGCCTTGAATCGCGGCAGTCGCGCTGGCAGTACCTTCACAATGTCGTTCGCGGAATTCAGCGCGAAACCAACTGGCAGCGACGTACCCGTCGGGTCTTCGGGGCGCTTCAGCGATTGTCGCACGGCATCCGGAATGCACGAAATGTACTGCACGAGGTCGATGATTTCGTCGTCGCTCGGCAACGCACTGGCGGGCAACTTCGCTACGGCGTCGTTGACGATTTGCACGACCTGGATGCGCGCATCTTCGAGCTTCACGTTCGCGAGTTCGAGGAAGTCGGCGTGCTGCTGTTTGTCGCGTCGCCGCTCGCGATACTTCTTAATCGCACTCTCGCCTACCGCATACACGTACGGCCCACCGATAACCATACCCGCAAGTCCCTTGATGCCATTTTCCAGCACCGCCTCCGCCACGCATCGGAAAAACTCATTCATGCTGTCCGCCCGTGGGTGACTCGACGCCGCTGGAAGGGGTTCGCCGTTAAGGTATTGTCATTTTAATCGTGCGGCAAATCCATCCGTATTTGTTTCGACAAAACGCACACCCACACGAATTCGCGAAGTCAAAAAATCGGAGGCGATGCGACGTAAGTCACAATTCGTGTCGTGCACGGAATGACCTAAAAGTGCGCGCAAATGACACAGAAATGTCGCATC
>JAYVQG010000208.1:0-6723 GCA_043757025.1 Limnoglobus sp. | reverse complement strand
CCCTGAAGCAGCGGAGAGCTGAGTGACAGGGCTGCGATGTTGGTTATGCTGTCAGCTAACTTGGGCGTGGCAACCAGCAGTGCACTTGGCGAAAGCGCCGCAAGTTGAACTGCTGTGCCGCCGACCAGAAGGTGATAGCCACCGAGGTTGAGCGCTCCCGCGAGTGCGCCCAATTTGTTGGCATCGCTAATCGAGATTGTGGTACTTACGTCCGATTTCGCCCAATTCCAATCACGCCAGAACCAAATTTTTAGTGGTCTTATTTGGCAAAACTGCAACCGGGTTTTGAACCGTGCCCATTTGGGCGCACTTCTATGTCACTCCGTGCAAGTCGCGAATTCTGACTTACGTCGGATCGCCTCCGATTTTTTGACTTTCGCAATTCGTGTGGGTGGTGATTTTCGGGATTCGTTTAGCCGCGCCGCGAAGGCTCTGCGCAGCGAAGCGCGTGGGGCGTGAACACACGTGAAAATCGCGTTGCCGTCCGACACGCCGTGCCCACGCGCTTCGCTCCGAAGACTACGCGGCGCGGCTAATCGGGAAACGCAATAAAGTTCTTGACGCGACGTTGAGAGAGCCGATATTATCTCATCTGTGGATTCAGAATAAATTGTTTGTCCCATGTAGGGATTGGGATAAACACCTGTTCGGCGGCAGAGAGGGTGTAGCGGATGGCGCTCGTCGAGGTCGGGGGCTGCGTCTTCGACGAGGGCCAACTCGGGCTGTCCTGTGGCTACGAGAGCCTCGACACTATAGGCCGCGAGGCCTTCGTGAACCACACCCACCTGGACGCCGCGGACCGTGAGGCCGAGGCGGCGCGGGTCATTGAGGCGTGGGCGGCGGAGATGCGGGCCCGCTGGCCGAGCCGGGTGTTCCGCATCTACCGGCACGCCGAGGCGGGCGAGGTAACCGTGCGGTTCCACACGGTTCGCCTCGGCGTGCCGGACTGGTGCGAGGTCGGCGTCGAGGTCATCACCGTCGGCGGGCCGGACGCCCCAGGAACTTCCCCTAACGGTGAGCGGTAACCTGCACTTGCGACCAGTGTTCTGCGTTGCCATCGGCGCGCACCGGTTGCGTTGGCCGTCCTTGAATTTTCGACCCACGACCGTCGCTTCCCCTTACAGCACGCCCTTCGTCGATGGGATGCCCGTTGCGCGCGGGTCGGGTTCCACCGCTTCGCGGAGTGCCCTGGCGGTGGCTTTGAAGATCGTCTCGATGATATGGTGCGCGTTGCGTCCGTGGTGGGCCACGACGTGTAGCGTGAGTAGACCGGCCGATGAGACGGCGCGCCAAAATTCCTCGGCGAGTGCCGATGAGAAAGTGCCCAGGAGTTCGTTCGGCACGTCGGCCTTCCAGACTAAGAACGGCCGCCCGCTCAGGTCGATTGCGCTCGTCACGAGCGTCTCGTCCATCGGCACCGTGGCGTCGCCGTAACGGCGGATACACGCCTTGTTTCCCAGGCATTCGACGAGCGCTTTACCGAAACAGATGCCGACATCTTCGACCGTGTGGTGCGCGTCGATGTGCAAGTCGCCGACGCACTTTACGGTCAAGTCGAGCATCCCGTGTTTCGCGATGTGCGTCAGCATGTGGTCGAAGAACCCGACGCCCGTCGACAGTTCGGATTTCCCGGTCCCGTCGAGGTTCAACGTCAGTTCGATTTGCGTCTCGGCGGTCGTTCGTTGAATGGTCGCAGTTCGCGGCATAGTCGTCCTTTTTACTCGGCTGAGAACGATCGACTTCGTTCGCGAGCTTCGCTTTGATCGTATTCGCGAACGGCGACTGGCGGCGGATTTGCCACCCGATTTCGACGAAAACTTCGTGCCGCCGCGCGACACGACCCAACGTAGGCAGGTTACCGAACCGCTGTTATGCGGATCCTGCGGACGGATCGAGCTTCGAGAGCGGTATCCCGAGCGCTTTCGCGATTTTTACGAGAGTGATTCGAGTTGCGCTGTACTGACCGTTCTCCAATCGACTGATGTGGCTTTGGAGTAATCCGGACTTCTCCGCTAATTCCGCCTGTGTGATACCGGCGACTCGTCGCTGTTCGCGTATCGTTTTCGATACGAACGCTTTCCATTTGCCATCGCTGGATTCCTCGTCGAAATCCATCTTGGTCAGCGCGATTTTTCGTTGCGAGAGAATCTCTTCGATCGTCTGGAAGATTTCCGTAATCTCGTCGGGTGACTGAGTATTCGCCAGTTCATTCATCAACGTACAGACGTCGTCTTTTTCCTCTTTCGACAGCGAAATGAACTTGTCGACGAGTATCGCCACCGCGAGATTCGTGATCTTCAAGTCCGGGATTGTCGTCGTCATAATTATTGCCTCAATTACGCGAATGCTTTCAGGTACCTTTTCAGACGATTCCGCATCCGAATTTTGATCGCTTGACTGGCCTGGCCGTCTTCATCTTTAGCGCGAGCATGAAATTTGCCCGCTACATATTAATTACATAATATGTAGCGAGTGTCAAGTACTTTCCTTTATGAGAATTCCCAAGCGTTGCCCGTTGAGTTGCTTTCTGATACGCTTTTAACGATACGACATGCACTCCTGCCGGATCCTTTTGAGGGTTGCCACTTTGTTTCGCTTTATACTCGCTATCGGGTTGACACTCGCGGCTTCGGTGGCTGTGCGGGCCGATAACTGGCCGCAGTGGCGCGGCCCCAAAAACGATGGACACAGCACCGAGAAGGGACTTCCCGCCGCATGGTCAGAAAGTTCGCATATCGTCTGGAACTGCCCGTTGCCAGGGTCGGGGGCGTCGACGCCGTGCATTTGGGGCGACCGGATCTTCCTGACCACGCAAGATTCTGCAGACCTCAAGCTCCACGCCATCGGCACCGATGGCAAAGTGAAATGGTCCGAAATCCTCGGGGTGAGCGCGAAGAAAGCCTACCGCAACGACGAAGGCAACGATGCCTCCGCGTCGTGTAGTACCGATGGCAAACACGTCTTTACGTTCATCGGTTCGGGCGGCGTGACGGCGCACGATTTTGAAGGCAAGAAGGTCTGGGGCTTCGATGCCCAAGCAAAGTACGGCAAGTTCGAGATTCAGTTCGGCATCCACCAAACGCCGGTGCTTTACAAAGGCCGATTGTACCTGTCGCTGCTTCATCGCAAGGCGCAATTGCTGGTCGCGCTCGATGCCGGTACCGGCAACGAAATCTGGAAACACGCCCGCAAGAGCGACGGTCGCGGCGAATCGCCGGACGTTTATGCCTCGCCGTTCATTTGGGAAAAGGGGTCCGAAGCGTTGCTGATTTCGCACGGCAACGATTATTGCACCGCGCACAATTTGGAGACCGGCGAGGAAGTCTGGCGCGTGACCGAGTTGAACCCGAAGGCGAAGTACAACAACGCCTGGCGTGCGGTTTCCAGCCCACTAGTGACACCCGATTTGATCGTCGTGCCATCGTGCAAGCACGGCGTAACCGTGGCCATCGACCCGACGAAAGTGAAGGGCAGCGTCGGCCCAAACGCGACTGGCGAATTATGGCGTCTGGCGAAGGACACGCCCGATGTGCCTTCGCCGTTACTCGTTGGCGACATCGTCTACATCATGGGCGAAGGCGGCACGCTTTACGCCTACGAAGCGGCAACCGGCAAGATGATTTACGAACAGCGAATCACGAACATGCGACACCGCGCCAACCCGATGTTTGCCGACGGCAAGATCTATCTCGTCGGCCGCGACGGCGTGACCGTGGTGGTGAAAGCGGGCCGCGAATTCGAGAAACTCGCGGAGAACAAACTCCCCGACAACTTCACGGCCTCGCCCGCCACCGCGAACGGCCGCATCTACCTCCGCGGATTCAAAAGCCTGTGGGCCATCGGCGAAAAGTGATCGTCCGACCCGTTTTGTGCGGAACGTCGTAGAATCGAGTTAGGATTCTCCTTTCCCGCACCTGACGGCGAAAAGCGATGCCTACGACTCCGAGTATGCCATACGTTCCGCCCCGCACGAAGCGAGTCTTACGGACGGGGCAACCTGTGGAACCGCACGACACGACCGACTACGAACTGTCGGCGTCGGTAGCGCTGCCCGTGCATATGGTTCCGCCCGCTGCGACTACCGATGAGTATGTACCCGTAGGGCGGCTCGATTCGGAAACGAAACAGCTTTTCCAACAGCGATTGATGCTCTGTTGTTTGGTGGCGGCGGTGCCGTTCTTTTTCTTCTTCACGTCGGCGGCGACGGGGTTCATCGAGCTATTCGCGCGGCCCGTCGTCGGTTGGACGGGGATCGTGCTTTCAGGTGCGGTGTTCGCCGCACTCATCGGCACTGCGACGGCGTTACGGATGTGCCGCGACCTTCCCGAGAACGCCCTGCGCGTATTCGAGATCGCCATCTTCGGCGCGATGGGGCTGTTCTTCGCCTACTGGCAGTTCGCCTTACTCACTTCCGATTTGCTCCGCGTCGCGGGATTACGCGACGACCCCAACCTGTTTCGGCAGGAACAATATTCCGTGTTGGCGGCCTCGCTGATCGTACACTTCAACTGGTTTGCACTCATCGTTTTCCACGGCGTACTCGTTCCGAATACATTGGCACGCGGCATCGGCGTCGTGGCGACGATGGCCATCGGCGCGCTCGCGATCGACGGCATCAGCGCGATGCTCCACGAACCGACGTGGCGGCACAAAATTATGCTCTTCGCCGTGTCGTTCACGATGCTGCTTGCCGGGGCGGGGCTGTCGGTGTTCGGGACGGCAAAGACGGCGGCACTGCGTGAAGAAGTGCAAACGGCCAAGCAAGCCGTGCGCGAACTCGGCCAGTATCGGCTACGGCGCAAGCTCGGCCAGGGCGGCATGGGCGAAGTCTATCTCGCCGAACATCAACTGCTGAAACGCCCCTGCGCCATCAAGCGGATTCACCCGAAGTACCTCGATAATGCCGAGCAGTTGAAGCGGTTCGAGCGCGAAGTGCAAGCGACGGCGCAACTGCGTCACCCGAACACGGTGGAGATTTACGACTACGGTCGCGCCGACGATGGCACCTTCTATTACGTCATGGAATATCTGCCGGGGATGAGCCTGGAAGAGATCGTATCCGCACATGGCCCGATGTCTGCGGATCGCGTCGTTCACATCATTCGGCAAGTCTGCGGGGCACTCCGCGAGGCACATCGTTTGGGGTTGGTTCACCGCGATATTAAACCGTCGAACGTGGTGATTCTGCCCGATGGTAGCCCGCACGATCAAGCGAAGGTCGTCGACTTCGGCCTCGTGCAATCGCTGGCCGAAGAGGCCGACCCGAACGCGAAGATCACCCGCGATGGCTTGATCGTCGGCACGCCGGAATACATGTCGCCCGAACAGGCGCAGGGGCTGCCACTCGACGAACGCAGCGACCTGTTCAGCCTCGGCAGCGTGGCGTACTTTTTGCTCACGGGTAAGGAAGCGTTTCATCGCGATAATGCCGTGCGAACGCTGTTGGCTGTGGTCAACGAAGAGCCAACGCCGATCGCGGTGGCGAACCCGTACGTGCCATCGGACCTCGCGCACATCGTGGCGAAGTGCCTGGCGAAACCGCTCGCATCCAGATACACGAAGGCCGCCGACCTCGAAGCCGCGCTGAATGCGTGTACTTGCGCGAACGGCTGGACGATGAGCCGATCCAACGAGTGGTGGGACCGCAACCCCAGCACGCACGGCACCGGCACCGACCTGAACAGCCTGCCGCTAGCATGATGCAAATCCTGGTGTTACTGTTGACGGCTGAGGCCGACCCAAACATCCGGTGTATCGATGGCTACGGTCGCGTTTACAAGAGTGATTCGGTACTCTTGGAGATAATGCGTTCTCACGGCGGTACGGTGTGATGTTTTCCAGAACGGTATGGTTCAAAAAGCGGTGTTTTTGGGTAGCAAGTTCGTCATTTGCCACTCGGAATGCCGTGATTCGAGCCACGACCTTCGGCCACATAATGGATTTTTTTCCACGAAATAAATAATACAATTCGTATCGAGATAGATTCTCACGGCGTGCGTTCCTCCGCCACCAACCTCTGCAATCGGCACTCTTCTTGTAGCTGTTCGATCGCTTGCTGATGGATTTCCCATTCTTCACGATCGTTGCGGACTTGCGATAGCGACCGCTCGCCACCATCACGAGACTCGACTCCGATGGGGATCGCCCAGATCGCTTGCATCCGTTGCTAGAATGGGTCATCGGCTTGGATCGTGCCCTCAAGTATCGTTTCGGTGAAGTTCATCGCGAGTTTCCTTATGAGAACTTTACTTCATCACTTCGATGGGAATGAGTGTACAGCGTGCCAATTGAATGTCGTTAGTAAGGAACAATCCGCATCCGTACTCAATCGCAGTAGTGAGGTGGATGGAATCCATAGCCTGGAACTTGAAAGCCGCCCGAATTTGGGCGGCACGTTCCCAAACGTTGACAGTGACGGGTAGCATTTGAATACCAGACGAGTTGAAAAATGTCTGGTAATCCGAAAGCACAACGGCATTGCCCGATCGAATCGGACCGACCAAACACTCAAGGCGAGTCGCATCGCTGGTTGCCAAAGTATTGCTCATAGCGAGTAACTCTTGCATTCGGTGATCAACTTTTGGCTCCCAAATGACATCGCCTTCGATGTTGTAAATGATAATGTGGCACGGTTCAAAACCCGGTTGCAGTTTTGCCAAATATGACCACTAAAAATTTGGTTCTGGCGTGATTGGAATTGGGCGAAATCGGACGTAAGTCGTT
>JAYVQG010000207.1:0-6760 GCA_043757025.1 Limnoglobus sp. | reverse complement strand
GCGTGCAAGTCGTTCTTGAGTAACTCCGTCGCCTCCATACCCCATCAATAGCCAATTCCGACGACCGCGGGAATACGAGCAGAGATTGGACAGCTACGTCGACAGCGACGTCAACGACGAAGGCTGGACCGATCCGTTTGAGGTGGGAATCAGTAAGAACCCATTATTAGAAACGGCGGAAGAAAAGAAAAAAGCCGATGCGGGCCTTGCAATCAAGTACAAATTGGTGAAACCAGCCGCTGCGGATTTGGCGGATTTAACGAAGAATATCGAATATAAGTGGGTGGAGATCAAGAATGTCGCAAACGTAGTGGGATTCATCAAGTATAAGGGTGCGGCAGTCATTCATTTCGACGACACTGTCAGTACGGCCAAGGACAAGAAGGATCTGTTCTTCGCACAAGAAGTCGAAGCGAAAATTCCGCGATGTCTGTTCGTCGAGTTTGCGAAGCTGGGCGAAGCGCAAGGAAATGGAGTAGATCCGCCGGGTCGTGTTCGTGTAGTCGGCCCGCCACTGATACAATACGACCGCGGTCATCTCATTCGAAAAGCATGGGGTGGTATCAATGATTTAAGGAATATAGTATCGATGCGATCAACCGTCAATCAAGGTGGTGGGGATTACTTTAGAATTGAAACAGAAGTCACCAACACGATCAATGCCTTACAAAATTCACTGGACTACGTGACGTTTAAATCGACGGTTTTGTACGATCCCAACACGATAAAATACTTCGATTCGGTAGCCAAGCCTGTGAAATCAGCAAGTATTGCAGAATTATTCGGTGCGTCAACTATTACAGGCGTTCAAGTAACTGCCGACAGTGTACAACATGCAGACAAAGTGAAAATTCGACCGGTGGGTTTTGATGTCATAGCTACAAAGGTTGTTGTTAGCGGCAATACAAATGTATTTGTAGACCGGCAAGGAAACAACCCTACACCAGCTGGCAAAAATCCATTATTCTTTGGGCCAAAAGTACAGAACCCATGAAAATGCGAGAAGTGATATGATTAGCATGCTTCTTCCTGCCGTTAAGCAGTTGCACAAGTGCATTCCTCCACCATTGTTACCAAAATATGGTGGTACAGATGTAGAGTGGTCGGATGCGGAACTCAAGTTGGGGAGATGCCTTCCATTAGACTTCAAGCAAATCATTCAAACTTACGGTTATGGGCAATTTGAAAACGAATTTTCGTTTTTCCAGCCATTTGTCGGTGATATCGAAGTCGATGGCGTATTGGCTTGCAGTTTAATACACTACAATATCAACTACAAGGAAATCGTATTAAAAACAAATTCGTCTCCACCAACGTATTGTTCGGATTGGCTAGTTGATATTACAGGGAACAAGATTCAAAATCTTGCCATATGGCCTTCAGAGAACTCTGTATTTTGGCTTACCCATCACTCCAATGGATTCGATATTGCTTATCGTGCAAGTAGCGTTCCTGAAAAATGGACGATACTTGTTTCAATTGCTGCGCACGCATTCTTTGAGTACCCGATGACACTTTCTGAATTCCTGCTTTCCAGAATTGTATCTGAAAATGATAAAATTGTTCAAGTATTTTCACATAAAAAACAGACAGGTGCGGATCCACTGATGTTTAACCCCATGATTCCCAATCCATAATTCTTGCTGACACGAGTGACACATGAACGCTCTCTATACTAAATTGCTTAAGTATGTACCGCCGCCGAAGTCGCCTGAGGGTAAGGGTACTCCAGCAGTATGGGCCAAAGCCGAACAACGTCTGGGAATTCAATTCCCAGACGAGTATCGCTGGATCTTCGACACCTACGGTTACGGCCAGTTCGGCGATCTTCGCATATACAGCGCCCTCGCGCAGTCTGATTTCAACAACGAATCGGAGATCGAGTTTCAGATTCGCATGTATCAGGAAAACTTTGCGGAGAAAGTCCGTTCTGGTAGTAGTGAATATACCTTGACCGATAAAAATCGCACGTTTGAAACGCGACTCGCTGTTTGGCCAAATCATCCTGGACTATTTCCGCTAGGCCGCGATGGATCTGGTGATCTATACACGTACCATACCCATCACGACGATCCGAATCGCTGGACGGTAGCTGAATCTGATATGCACTATTACTTCGACACGAATTTGACATTGGTGAATTACCTGATCCGTATGATCGAAAACCCAATCATCCCGGGCCGAATGAACGAGGGCAGTATATTTCGATACTTTGAAGAGAAATATCAGAAAGCGAAGTATTTTCCTTTTTGCAACGGCACCTACGACCACGACATTTTTCACTGGACTTGACGGATCTGTCCGTTTCTCGCGCCGGCGCAGTCTGGGTCGAATGGTGGGATGTTTGTGATTAAGCGTACGGTGGCGGATTCGTATTTGACTGTGAATTATACTGTGACGCCGACGCCGAACGGTCCGAGCGGGTTTGCGATTGGCGGTGGGTATGGCGGGAGTACGAGCGCGACGTTCATGCCGGGGGTGTCGGAACTGAGCGTCAATTTGACGCTGAACGGTTCGGGACCGCTGCCCGGGTCGGCGAAATTGACGCTGAATTCCTCGTCGAATTACACGATACTGGGTGCGGATAGCAACACGGTCGCGATCTATGATGTCGGTGGCGACTCGAAGTGGATCAACGTGTTTCGCCGCGTCGACCCGGTGGGAAACACGCTTAATGAGGCTCACTTTCATGGACCCGCTTCCCGAAGTTGGCAACTACCGTGGTTCGCGGAAATGGCCCGTCATCGCGTTGGGGCTTCTGACCATCGGTTGGGTGGCGTACTTCCTCATCATGGGTTATGCCGATCGACTGGGAGACCGGTGGGGGCCGGCCCCCGATGTGGTCGATGCCCTGCAAAGGGGCGAATATATCGCCCGCCACACACTGCCGTACCACTCGGTCGTGCTATTTCTCGACATGCTGGCACTGGGAGCACTGGTACCGCAGAGCCGCCCCGGTTGGCCGAGGGTTCTCAAGGTGTTGGTCGCGGTGCTTCTGGTGCCGACGGCCCTCTTTCACGGCTTGGCATGGTTGGTAACCATGATATTTGCTAACTGATAGCACGGCAGAATCGTCATAGAAATTCCCGAACGCCGTGGTTCTACGAAGAGAGTGCCCGCAGACGGGGAATCCGATCCTGAAATGTTACGGCGCGGCGAATTCGCCGCTCCATTTCGGAATTAGCCGCGACGCGGAGGCTTTGCGAAGCGGAGCGCGTGGACCTCACCAATCACCGATTCGGGTGATGCGCACGCGCTCCGCTACGAAGACTGCGCGTCGCGGCTAATTGTGAGGCGCGGCTAATTATGCGTCGCGGTTAATGAGTTTGTCGTACGCTTCGAGGATCAGTTGCGATTGGGACGTTGCGCCGGAAATGAGCGAGGCGTTGCCGTCGTCCTGGATGCCCTGGAACGTACTCAAAATGTACGCCGCATCGTCGCGCTCGATGTCGTACAAGAGGAAGTAGGCCGCATCGAGTTCGGCCAGCAGTTCGGCGCGCTCGGCGGGGTTCCAGCGGTGGACCGGCGGATCGAACCCCGCAGCTTCGGCCAACGGCTTCATGTCGTTCGCCGTGCAGGTCAGCTTCAACACGCGGTCGGAAATCCATTTCTCCAACGTCAGCTTCTTCGCCCACGGGCACTTCTCGGCATAGCGATCCGGCGGAAAGATCGGCAGTTGCTCGACGATGAAGAAGTTGAGGTGAAGCCCACCAACCTTTTGACGAGCGACAAAGTCGAGAACAATCGTATTGAGATTCCCGAGGAGACAACATTTACGACGACTTGATATTGAGCTATCGATCTGAATAATCGGAAGCGAATCGATCAATGCAGAGTGCGGAACATACGCAGCAATGACCGTCCGCTGATTTGTTGCGCTGGTAATTTTCTTGAAAGCAATGTATGTGCTTTCCGTGCGATTCTCCATCTTCATCGCGACGTTGGCATCCGAAATCCAATATCGTGGTTGCGGTGAGAATTCCGGGTTTTGATGTTGTACGAGCGTGGTATCTTCTGTTTGCCCTTGACGCATCCAATTTGAGGCAACAATAACAACACTTGCTGCACGGTGGTCGTACATTTGAATCATCTTCGCTTCATAGAGCGGCAGATATGTAACATCGCCATTTTTCATCACGTTTCCGAAGAGTTTGTAGCCGTCCTTTTTCAATGATTCCGGCTCCGCAAACAATTCCGCAGTCGAATCTTGATCGAATATGCGAGCGAAATCAATTCCCCACGGGTTGCCGCCTTCGACACGAGTGTGGTCGATGAGGATCGGCACGCGACCGTAGATTTCCTTCGTGAGTTTCGCATCGCGGCGGGTGCGAAAGATCGGGCACGTCCGCGTGTTCGGGTTAAGCAACGCGATGTCTTTCGCAGACAGCGCGATGTGCCGCTTCTTGTCTTCGAGGTCTTCGATTTGCCGCAGAAAGAACGCGAATGATGATGCCGCAGTTTTGACTTCGGAGCCACCGTAG
Source organism: Limnoglobus sp. (assembly GCA_043757025.1). Lineage (GTDB taxonomy): Bacteria > Planctomycetota > Planctomycetia > Gemmatales > Gemmataceae > Limnoglobus. The sequence goes on along the minus strand of JAYVQG010000207.1, from coordinate 2,279 downwards.
ACCAAGGTGCAGAACTTGAAAGAACGATGGACATCCGGGAACACGGGGGCTTTATTTTCAAAGTCGTAAAGGTTAATCAGCGCCTTCGTGTCCATCAGCGTGGCGAAGAACTCGCGGGTCGTGTGGTCGGTCGAGATGCCGGACGGCACCAGCAACCCGACGCGGCCGGTCGGGGCGACGAGCTTGCGGGCGAGTTCGGCGAACAGCATGTACGTGTTGATGTCCCCGCGCGCCGTCAGCGGGAACTCGCCGGACTTGCGAACGTGATCGAGCGTTCGCTCGGCCGTGAGTTTGGCGGTCGTGTAGTTGTCGAAGAGTTCGGGGCGGGTCGTCGCCATTTCGGCGATCAATTTGCGTCGCGTGGCGGCACTCACGGCTTCGGCGATGTCCGGGGCGGCGTGCGCGAAGAACTCGCGTTCCTGCAATTTCAGGCGTTCCCACGGCGGATTGCCGATGACGGCATCGAAGCCGGGATTGCGACGCTGGAAGACGTCGGGGAAGGTTTCGCCCCAAACCATCGCCCTCGGGTGGACGGCGTTATCGACGACGAGGCTGTTGCCGCAGACGATGTTCTTGCTGAGGTCGGCGAGCTTCTTGCCGGGGATGGCGCTGCGCAACCAGAGCGCGAGCTGGCTGATTTCCACCGACTGTTTGGACAGGTCGACGCCGTAGATGTTGTCGTTGAGGATGTAAGCCGGCACCGGTTCCATCAGTTCTTTTTCGGATTTACCCGTGTGGCGGGCGATGCGTTCGACGATGTGCCCGTAGTGCCAGTCGAGTTGCTCGTACGCTTCGATGAGAAAGGCCCCGCTACCGCAGGCGGGGTCGCAAATTTTCACCGTCCGGAGTGCGGCCAGGCAGTCTTGCCAGTAGGCTGCGCACGCGGGTGTCGGCTTCTCGGTTTCGAGTTGGGCTTCGGTCAGCGACTGTCGGGTGCGCAGCGCGAGTTGCTGTTCGGCAACGAGCGCGCCGACCGTCTGCTTGACGAGGAATTCCGTAAAGGCGGGCGGGGTGTAATAGATGCCGAACTTCTTGCGTTCGGCGGACTTGTTCATGGCCGATTTTGCAACGGATGGACTGCCGCCGAAGAGCGATCCGCCCGCGTTGCGGATCAGTTCGAGTTCGCCGATCGACTTCTCGAAAATGTGCCCGAGGACATCGACGTTCACTTCGTTGCGGAAGTCGTACGTGCCGATGAGTTTGAAGAAGTCGGTCCACGAATCGTCGAGTTGGAGGTCGTCGACTTCGGTATCGTGCGCGAAGAGGCCGCCGTTGTAGCCGTCCTCGACGAGGATCGCATTGTGGCCTTCGTCGATCGCGTTAAAGAGTTGGAGGAAGTTCTGCCAGCGCGGATTGACGACGCGGGTAAACGGCGGCGTGTATTCCCAGCCTTTCTGAAGGCAATTCTCCGGCAGCAACCCGCGATCTTCGCAGAATGCGATGAAAACGATTCGGTCGAGCAACTTCTGGGCAATGTGAATCGCACGATCGAGGTTCTTGAGATGCACCGTGCGCAGGTGATCGATCAGGCGACTTCGGTTGGTGCTGTAATACGTGTAGAGTTCGTCGCCGACGGTGCGTTGCCGCGTCTCGGTTTCCAGCAGCAGTCGGTTCGCACGCGGCGCGATCCCGGTCGATGACGGCAAGAACGCCCCGGCTTCAAAGAGGCAGTAAAACTGCTGGAACGTCTCGAACTTACGCAGCTCCTGGAGGCGAAATTCTTGATACACTTGCGGCGACTTGTCGCGGTGGTACAGCCGGATCGTCGAGAAATTGCTGACGATCCCCCACGGGCAGGTCGGCCAGGCGTTCAGGTAATCCCAGCATTGTTGCACGGCAGTGCGGCCGTTCGATTTGTCGCGGTCGAGATCGGTCTTCGCCCCTTTCAGTTCGATCATCACGAGCGGGTTCGGTGCCAGCGCGGAGCCGAAGACGCCGAGCGCACCATCGGCCGCGCCGACGTTGGGCACCGTGAACTGGCGTTCCAAGTGATACTTCGCGGGATTGTCGGTCGCAAATGTGTAACCGAGACCGCGATTGAAGATTTCCTCGAGAAACTGCGCGTCGAACGCGGTTTCCTTCTTCTTGATGAGTTCGCCCGACTTTTCGAGATCGGCCCACTTCTTGATAATCTCGTACGCTCGGTTCTGCGCCGGTCCTTCGAGTTTGGCATCCATCGAGGGGCATGGTTCAAATCGCGGTAGTTTTGGGTAGCAGGTGCGTACGTTTGCGGGCTCGCGGGGGGCGCGAGTAGCGTGGGATTTCGGGCGGTGGCGAGG
>JAYVQG010000206.1:0-6774 GCA_043757025.1 Limnoglobus sp. | reverse complement strand
CAAAGTGGCCTCGAAAGCCTCGCCCGCAACGCATTTCTGATCTCGTCGATTCCGTTCGTCGATCCACCGCACACGGCGTTCCACACCGTCGTCCCCGCATTCACGTGCCCCGCCGACGACCGCACGCGCAGCGCCCAGATCGATCCCACAACGGGCAAGTTGGTCGCGCTGCTCAGCTACCACGGCGTCAGTGGGACGCAGACGAGCAAGAAAGACGGCCTGCTGTATCAAAACAGTCGCCACCGGTTGCTCCATGCCACCGACGGCACCAGCAACACGCTGCTACTCGGCGAGCGCCCGCCGAGCCACGATTTCCATTTCGGTTGGTGGTACGCGGGTTTGGGGCAGGTCGGCAGCGGTTCGGCGGACATGATCCTCGGCGTGCGCGAACCGAACCTGCTGCCGATTGTCAGCGGGTCGCCGTGCGGGCCGGGCAACTATCCGTTCGCGGCGGCGAGTGGCTTCCGCGATCCGTGCGGCATGTTTCACTTCTGGAGTCCGCATAGCGGCGGTGCCAACTTCGGCTTCGCCGACGGCAGCGTGCGCTTTCTGGCGTACTCCGCGAACGAAATCATGCCCGCGCTCGCCACTCGCGCCGGCGGCGAGGTCGTGGATTTGCCGTAAGGGCGAGAGCGTTTGCTATTCCACCGCGGAACCGATCTCGCGGAGCCATTTCATGTCGGGTAAACCGTAAGGGCGGAACTTCTCGGGGCGTTCGAGGTCTTCTTGGACGAAGAGTGCGCGTGTGCGGCCGAGGCGACTGGCGGCGGGGGTGTCGATCAGCGTGCTCGAATCGGTCGCGCTCATCTGGAACAGCACCCGTTGGCTGAATTCCTTGAGCGACTGTCGTTCGAGTGCGCGTGTAAGATTCGTCAGCGAGTCGCACCAGACGATGGCGTGAATGCCGACCGTGGGGCCGTCCTTCAGGATCGTTGCGAGCAATTCCCCGGCGGCTTTCGGTTGATCGCTCTTGCGTCCGTATCCGAAGTCGTCGTCGGCTTTTCGCAGTTCGCGGAACCGGTGCAGCCCCTGCACGAACAAGAACCGCGGAACCCGCTCGGCACTGACACCCTGTTGTCGGCGTTCGATCTCTTGCGCGAGTTTGGCCAGCGCATTCGCCAGGCCCGCACGGTCGATGCTGGCATCGGGATCGCCGAGTGATGCGGCGACTTTTCGCAAGTAGTCCGCATGGTCGGAATCGTCGGGCGTGCCATCGAGCACGGTGAACAAACCGGGCGTTTTGACCTGTGCCGCAAGGCTGGCCATCGCGGTGGCCATCAATGCGAGTGCGGATTCTTCTTGTTGGCCGATCATCAGTACGTTCGCGCCCGATTGCATCCGGAACGCCGCAGAAGTCGGGTCTTTAATCGCCACCGCATCGCCGAACCATGCGACTGGCACGCGCACTTCCGTTTTCGTTTTGAGTGCCTCCGCGAGCAAGCGATTGTTCTGGACTTCCGCTGCGATGTTGCCCTCGAACACGAGTGGCGGCGGGTATTTGCCGTTCGCGCGGTTGCGAATGTCTGTGAGTAATGCTTCGCGGCGATCTTCGTCGAGCCAGACGACCTGGAACGGATCGTTGCCTTCAACGAGGCCGTTCGCATCGTTGTAAATCGCCTCGCCGGGGCGGGACAGCAATCGGGCCGCGTTGTTGTCCTTGCTCAGAATGAGTTGCGCGTCGGCATCGCTACACTGGAGGGCGATCCGCACGGCCATCTGATCGATCGTGCTCCGCGCAAGTGAGTAGGCTCCGCCGAGCGTTTGCGAACCGAGCAGCACGTGCAACCCGAACGCCCGCCCCTGCCGCACCAGGCGATCGAGTAACAGTGCGGACTCTTGCGAGAGCTTGTCGTCTTCGACGAAGAACTCTTGAAACTCGTCGACGATGAACAAGATTCGCGGCACCGCGAGCGGGCTGCCTATCGACTTTAAATACTCGCGGTAGCCTTCGAGATCGTTGGCTCCGGCGGCGCGGAAGCGGTCGCCACGGTCGCGCAGTTCGGCGTCCAGCCGTTGCAACACGCTGAGGCCGAACTCGCGCTCGCTCTCGATCGCAATCACCCGTGCGTGCGGCAACAAGCTCGTCGCATACGCGCGGAACTCGACGCCTTTCTTAAAGTCGATCAGGTACAGTTCGGCTTCATCTGGGCTGTAAATCAAGGCGAGATTCGTAATCATCGCGTGAAGTAGCGTCGACTTGCCCGAACCGGTTTTGCCCGCGATGAGCGCGTGTTGTGCGGTGCCGCGCCCGAGCATGAGCATCTGTCGCTTAGTGGCACCGGCCCGCCCAATCGGGATGTCGAACCCCTTCGCGGTGCTGCCGGTCCAGATCGCGTCCTTGTTCGGCATGATGAAATCGAACGGCACTTCGACCCGTGCCGCCGAGCGACTCGCTTCGCCGATACGACGGATCGTGGCGGCCACGGTCGCGCCATCGGGCGGGGTGTCGAGCGTCAGCGGGAACACCGCGAGTTCGGGTTCGAGCGGGACGAATTTGCCGTCTTTTTCCACGAGGTTGAACGCGACTTGTTCGAGATCGGCGAGGCGGAAATCGCGAGGCAGACCGGCTTTCGTATCGACGCTCACGAGCGTGCAAACGCCACATGCGGGGCCGCTGCTCATGATGCTAATTAGTCGGCGTGCGGTGTCTGGCGTGAAGTTCGTCGGGAAGTTCGCGATCACCAATACGCGATACGGTTCGGCGACTTCGCCGGCGGCGGCGTTGTAATCTTCGATGCTCTTGTACTGGTTTCGCAGATACTTCTGTATCACATTTTCCATGTGTTCGGTCAGATCGACGAGCCGTTGTTCGATCTGCGATGGCTCGGTCCAGATGCGTGCGCCGACGAGGTTTTCATCGTAATCGGCGAGGCTCATGAACGCGGCAAAGTTCTCGCCGAGGCCGACGGGGTCGAGGATCGTGAACCGCACTTTGCCGGGCGGTAGCCCCGTCAGGAATCGCAACATCACTGCTTGCATCGAGTTCACGGCGGCGGCGCGGCCACGGTCGGACGCCTTCCACAGCACCGCGCATTTATCGGGGAACGGCAGGAACGCGGGCAGCTTCATGCGAACCGGATTGTCCGGCATCAATCGCTCGTCGCTCGGTTCCCCGTCGGCGATGGCGTATTGATCGACGTTCCATTTCCCGAATCGGATACCGGGCGGAACGCGGGTCACGGGCGGGCGGTTGGGCAGCGTCAGTTCCGCCCAGCGCGGGAACGCCGCGATACCCGAATCGCGCACGTCGCTGAGGTCGGTGCTAATCGCGGAGACATTCTTATGCCATTTGCGGGCCATCGCGTCCCAAGCGACATTACGCGCGAAGGTCGCACTCCCCATTTTCTCCGCGTATCGAGTTTCGGCTTCTTTGAGTTGCGCGTCGAAGCCGTCTTCGAGTTGCCCCGCCGTCGTCTGGTAGCGATCCTCGGCCGCACGAGTTTCGAGGTCGCGATCGTTCGCAATCAGTTGCAAGCGGTCGGTGTATTCCGTCTCGATGCGGTCGTAGTCGCTGTCGCGTTGCCGTTCGATCGAATGGATGAGCGGCAGAAAATGATCGTCGGTGCGCTTCTTGTCGTTCGCGTGACGACGTTTCAATTCGCTGCGTTGTCGCGCCAACATCGCTTGTGCATAGTCGTCGAGGCTCGCTGCCGCGCGGAACGCTTCGGCCTGATAGACGCCGAGCGCATTCGCACGATCGCGGACCTGATGGCGTGCCAGCGTCAGCACGATGAACCGCAACAGCAAGCCGCCGAGGATCGCACCGGCGACGCCGCCGATTACGCCAGTTTTCATCTCTTTGCCGACGCCCCAACCGATGCCGAAGCCGATGGCCCCCGCAAGGATCGTTAGCGCCGTCACTCCGCTGAAGTCGACGAGTTTCGGGAAAAAGCAGGTGCCGACGTTCGCGCTCGATGCATCGCAATCTTCGAGGCACTTTTGGAGTTTCCCTTCTGCATCGGTCTGCGTGGGGCTGGGTAAGCGGTCGGAGGGGAACTCGACATCGGCGCGTTCGAGGCCGACGCGGTCGAGGAAGGGTTGTGCTTTTTGCCACGTGGCTTCGAGCTTCTTCCGCCCCAATTCGACTTGCCGAATCAGCTTCTGATTGTGGTCCTGGGCTTCTTTTTCGGCCGCTTCGACGAGAGAATCGATCGTCCAAAGGCGATCCTTGTAGGTCGTCTGCGTCTTTTCGTCGGCGTCTTCGAATGTCTCGTCGGCGATCCGTAACGCATCCGCACGACGACGCTCGGCGGCGTTCTGCCTGCCGGCGTATTTCGCGCTAAAGTCCGCCGCTTCTTGTTGATACTTTTCGTCGAGTTCGTTTCTGGCTTTCTTCCGCGACGTCGCAATCTGCCGACGCGAACGCTGCACTTCTTTCTCCGTTTCATCGGCAGTCGCCTGAAAGGTCGTCGCAATTTGCCCTTCCGATGCCGCACGTTCGCGAATCGTCATTAACAGGTTTGCGAACGAAGATCGCTCGCGTTGAAACCACGATACGGGCATGTTGGCGTTCTCTTCACTTTCGTCGAACGATCCGGTTGGTTGGCTCACGATTGAAACTCGCATTCGCTACGAACTTGTGAAAAGACGACGCTCAGTTGGTCGATGGCCCGCAACACATCGCTCACTTGGCGGTCGAGTGGCTGCCACGTTTGTTCGTCGAACTCTTGACGGGCGATGTCCGTCCATAGGTCGCACACGATGCTCCACTGCGCGTGTGCGGTCTTCTGGGCATCGTACAACTGGCTGCGGTTGGCACCGAACTTCATGAAGCACTTTCTCCCGTGGTACTCGGCAAACTCGAAGCCGATGGCGCGGGGGCGAAGTCGGGCCTGAGGCCCGCGTAGGCTTCGAGTGCCGCGATCCGCCGGTCGAGGTGCGCGACGGCTTGAGCGAGTTCGCCGTCCAACGTCAGGCCCAATCGTCGCGCGCGACCGTTGTAGGTTTCGTCGATTAACTTAGGTAAACGGCCCGCCCACGATTTGCACTTCGCGACCATTTCGCGTGCATGTTCGAGTTTCGCCTGCGCACGCCGCAGATTTCGTTCCTGGATTGTCGTATCGGGTTCGCGCCCCGAATAATCGGCGAATTTGCGCCCCGAAAGTTCCGCTTTCGCTTGCACGACTTGCTCTTCGCACGTTCGCACCGCCCGGCTCCAAAGCTGGCCTTGTTCGGCCACCCAGTCGCAGCCGCGGCGGATTTCCATCTGCACGCCCGATAGCGCCTCGGCCGACGTGGCACGGTACTTCGCCACCTGGGCCAGCCAGTCGCGCAGCGCATCGATCGAACGCACGTCGGCAGTCATCGCGTCGCCTCCAATCTTTTTGTAGCTAGGGTCTATGACCCCGGTCTTGTCGCTGAATCCGGCCTCACAGAGGCCAGCTACAAAAGTCGCTGAACCCGGCCTCACAGAGGCCAGCTACAAAGTCTATGACCGGTCTTGTCGCTGGGTCTATGACCCGGTCTTGTCGCTGAACCCGGCCTCACAGAGGCCAGCTACAAAGTCTATGACCGGTCTTGTAGCTGGGTCTATGACCCCCGGTCTTGTCGCGGAATCCGGCCTCACAGAGGCCAGCTACAAAGTCTATGACCGGTCTTGTAGCTGGGGTCTATGACCCCGGTCTTGTCGCGGAATCCGGCCTCACAGAGGCCAGCTACAAAGTCTATGACTGGTCTTGTAGCTGGGGTCTATGACCCCGGTCTTGTCGCTGAATCCGGCCTCACTACAAAGTCTATGACCGGTCTTGTAGTCTATGACCCCGGTCTTGTCGCTGAATCCGGCCTCACTACAAAAAGGTCTTTTGACCGGCCTCATAGAGGCCAGCTACAAAAGGGTCTTTTGACCCCGGTTGACCCGACCTCATGGAGGCCAGCTACAATGTTACCTCCGGTTATCGCTGCTGAAGGTATTCTTCGATTCGCTCTGCTTTCCGCATCAGGAACGGAATGTGCATATTTGCAGACTCGACGAACCGTTCCAGCACGGCAATCGTCGACTCGAACTCGGCACGAAACTTATCGTGTTCCTGGTCGCGCCACGTATCCCCGAGCGAAACGAGTTGTCCGTGAATCCCGGCGAGGTTCGTTTGCAGTTCGGCGTTAAATCGCTTGAGATTGACGGCAAACCGTCGCAGTTCCGCCGGATCGACAACAGCCTGGGCCATAACCGGCCCCCTTTCCGCACGAGATGTGGTGGGAACGACACTAACAGTATAAACCCGCAATCGGTCGTTCGTTAGACGAAAAAAGCGATCCGCAACAACGAAGGGCCTAAACACCTACGGTCCGCTCGCGGTGTCATTCACGCCTCGACGCGGATCAACCGGCCAAAGATTCCTGCCGCCGACACCCAGCCGTTGATGCCACCGCGGTTATTCCCGATCTGGAAGCGCTCCCCTTGGACCGCCTTGACCAGGTGAAGGTATTCCTTTCCGTTGACCTTGCAAAGCACGATGTCGCCCTTTTGAAGCGTAGCCGGTTCGACCGGTACCACCGTACAGAGTTGCCCCGACTCGATCTTGCCAGACATCGAGTTGCCCCGTGGGCGGAACGAAACCGTCGCGCCGCCACGCAATTGTTCGATGTATCCAGAAGCCCAACCCATGAGTGCGATCTCTCGGTTATCGTACCAGCCCGCAACGCAAGCATTCCCCATGCTTGCTGAACTAAAAAACCGGCCTGGTTTCAATTGCGGCGATTTTGGGTAGCAGGGAATGATTCCACCACTTACCCACCCACCCATCCCTGGAATCATTCCCGATTTCGGAATCAACC
>JAYVQG010000205.1:0-6802 GCA_043757025.1 Limnoglobus sp. | reverse complement strand
GCAGACGATGATGAGGTCGGGGTAGCAGTACAACCCCGTTCGGCCAATCCATACCCGCTGGTCGCGCGACAACGTCCGGCAGTGAGTGCCTTTCAACTTCGCGTAAAGTTCCCCGCCGAGGTTCTCGTTGGCGATGTTGTGCAGGCGGTTCGCTCCCGCCATTGCAAACATCTCGCCGTCGTAGAATTCGCTTTTGAATTCGGCTTTCCGCTCGATCGCCAGATACTCGGCGACGGTCAGTTTCGATTTCGGCAGTGCGGTCATGTTCTGTTCCACTGGGAAGCTGTTAGTTTAGCACCTCGTACGGCTCAGTGCGACCGTCCCAGGTGCAACTCGCCGCCGAAGAAGTCGCTCTTCATCCCCGTTACGGTCATGAGCATTTGCCGTTTCACGTAGGGAATCTTCGGCAGTAGTGGCAACGCGATGTCGCGCCCCCAAGCCAGGATGGGCCAATCGGATTGAAAGAACGGCGACAGTGCGAACGTGATCAGCGAATAGTAGCGGATGTACGCGTGTTGTTGTTGGCGGAACGCGGTGAACGCCGCGTGTGGCGTTCGGGATTCGCGCAAGCATTCGGAGAATCGGAACGCATCGACGAGCGCGAGGTTCATCCCTTGCCCGAGGTGCGGACTCATGCCGTGTGCGGCATCGCCCAGAAACAGCGTCGTGCGGTCGAACCAGCGCGGCATCCAGACGTGCCGGTACGACGTAAACAGCAACTGCTGCATATCCGCGATGAGTTCGAGTACCGGCTCCGATTCGGGTGCAAACGCCAAGATTTCCTGCTTGAGCGAAGCCAACCCGCGTTTCTGCAACGCAGGGTAATCGCGTTCGGGCAGGCCCCAGTACATCGTGCAAAGCCCGTCGCCCATCGGCATCAGGCCGAACAGTTGCCGGTTCCCACGCACGACCTGCAACAACCGCCCCGGCACCGTCAGCGGCGCGATAAACCAGAGCGTGCCATGTGCGTACTTCCAGGTATGGGCACGCATACCGCAGGCTTCGCGCATCCGCGAACGCGAACCGTCGGCGACGAGCAGAAAGTCGAACGGCCCATGACGGCGCTGGCACGAATCGCGAACCCAAACGCTTTGCGAATCGATCTCGCGACCCACCGAAACGCAGCCCGTGGCGATCTGTACGTCGCACTTTCCCAACTGTTCGTGCAGTGCGGTGAACAACGTGCCGCGATGCACGCCGTACGCGCGACAGTCGGGGCCGTAGTCGGCATAGCGGGTGCAAATGAGCGTCGAGCCGGAGAGTTGCCGCGCGTACAGTTCTTCGAGTGGGGCCGCATGTTGCAGGACGTGTTCGCGGAGGCCGAGGTGCTGAAGGATCGTCTGCCCGGACTTTTGGAGAAGGATTCCCGCCCCCTTCGCCCCGAGTTCGGGTGCCTGTTCGACGATGGTGACGCGGTGGCCATCGCGTGCCAGAAACAACGCCGCCGCCGCGCCCGCCACGCCGCAGCCGACGATCCCAATTCGATACGTGTGGGACATCGGCCGCACCCCCGGAATGTCGCGTTACTTCGGCTTCGCCGTCAGCAGTTCGAGTTTCAGCTCTTTGAATCGCACTTCCATCGGCCCGCCACTATGGACCTGGAACGCGATCAGGCCACGGCGTGCGAGTAAGTCGTCTTGCGGGTAATCGGTGCAGAGCGTGCCGTTGATGCGAATGCGTACCGTGCCCTGGTACGCTTCGATCGTGTAGTCGTTCCAGTCGTCGGGTTTCACGAGCGTTTCACCGCCCACTTTGGCTAACAAGCCACGGCCACTTTCCTCGTAAAGCTTGCCCCACCAGCCCGCGCCGATGTCGGCTTGTGGCCCGCGCATTTCGCCGTCGGGCAACGGCACGCTACGGAATTGCACGCCGCTGTTCTCTTTGTTGGGCGTCAATTTCACCTTCAAACTGAGGCGGAAATCGGCTACGTCGAATTGCGACTTCAGGAACGTGTTCCGCTTCAGCCCGGTTTTCGTCTTCCCGACAATCTCGCCGTTCTCGACGCTCCAGACATCATTATCGCCGTCCCATCCGGCGAGATCCTTGCCGTTGAAGAAGTCTTTGATGTTCTCCGTCGTCGCCAAAATCGGCACCTGCTGGTTGTGCTTCAGGTACGCGATCAATGCCTGTAACTCGACATCGTTAAGCGTCTTCGTCAGGTCGTTCGGCATCATCGAATCGGCCGACGGCGTGCGTTTCTCGATGTCGGTCACGGCGAGCGTCAGCGTCTCGGTTGCGGTGGCGACGGTCAATGTCGCCTTCGTCTCTTCCTTAATGATGCCCGTGATGACGCGACCATCGAAGAGTTCGAGTTTCGTGGCGGCGTACTCTTTCGGAATGACGGCGGAGGGGTCGAAGATGTTTTCGAGCAGGTAGTTCAGGTCCGCCCGATTCGCGCCGGTGATCTCCGGGCCGACCTTGCCACCGGTGCCGTAGAGCGTGTGACACTGCGCACACACCTTCGCGTAAATCGCACGCCCTTGCGACATGTCCGCGCGGGCCAGCGTGGCCGGTGACAGTTTCTTCGCCCAGTCGGCGATCAATTTCTTGCGGTCGGCGGGCGTATCGCGAACGGTCCCCCAGACGGCCGCGATCTTCGCTGACAGTGCCGTGTCACCGATGTTGCGAAGTTGGCGAATCGTCTCGGCGGGTATGTCCGACGCCGGTATCGATTTGTCTTCGACGGAAGCCAACAATGCGAGCGCATAACTCGCGCGGCTCGACAGCGTAGCGACGGCGTCGCGCTTGTCGGCCGGGCTGAATGTGGGATACAGAGCGAGCAACATCGTCGGCGTGCGGTCGCTCTCCTCCACGGCTGCGAGTGCCCGAATGCACGAGGCACGCATCGCTTTGTCCGCAAGCATCAGTCGCAAGAAGTTCGGCAGCGCCGGGTCTTTCGCTTCGAGCAATGTCGCCAGTGAGGCCTGTCGTTTCGCGACGTCGTTTTTTGCTTCAAACATCAACTCGCGAAGTTCGTTCATCGCCTCGACGTTGCCGAATTTCACCGCCAGCGATTGTGAAAGTTGGCGTACCTCGGCACTCTCAGTTTTGCTCAACTTGGCGTATGCATCGTTCCAGCCGTTCGGGGCGGCGGTGGTCCGTTTCCCCCTCACCGACTCTTGCAGACCGCGCAGATACACGAGCTGATGCTCAGCGGATGTGGCCTCGTTCAGACCATTGACTAGCGCCATCGTGGCAGACGGCGTACCGAGCGAACCGACTCGCCGTGCCGCGAACTGGAAGACCAGTGGGATCTTCCCATCGGCAGCGATCTTCAACGCCGTGGCCGGGACTTCCGCGCAAAGCGGTTCGAGCGCGTACCAGTAGAGATACGGCAGAACGGGATCGTTCGCGTCTTCGGCGTGAGCGAGCAACTCACCGAGAAGCGTTCGTCGCTTCTCAACGGGAATCCGACCCGCGATGGTCGCTAGCGTTCGCCGCACCAGTGGTGAGTGATCGTTCTTTGCCGATGTTTCGTACATGTCGTAACGGTCCTCGGAATGAAGGAGACCCCAGCTTCTCACCGATGCGGACGTGTCGGCACCCGCGAGACGTGTCATCCGGTCGCGTGGAGCACCCGTCGCGTTGAGCGTCCATAACGCGCGAAGCCGGTTTCGTTCGGATGGCTCGGTTTCGAGGATTTTGAAAGCCGCTTCCTGAATGTTACTCTGGCGTTCCTGCAGAATCCGCCGTGCGTGCCGGGCCATCCACTCGTTGTCGGAGAGTTGCAGTTTCACCAACTCTTCGTCGCTCTGTTTTTGCAAATCCAGCCCGACGACGGGCTTCGCGTCTTTGTGGCTGATTTTGAAGATGCGGCCGTTGGTGCGGTCCCAGATTTCTGGCTCGTTGCGATGGCAAACTTGCTTGTCCGACCAATCGCTGAAGTAGACGTTGCCGTCCGGCCCCGCCTGGATGCCGACGATGATGCAATGCTTGTCGTGGCTGAACAGGAAGTCCGGATTGCGGTCGCCGACGTAGCTGCTGCCGTTCGGTTTCACGACATCGACGTTGATGCGGTGCCCGTGAATGTTGCCCATGAACAGCTTGCCGCGATATTCTTTCGGCCACGTTCCACCCTGATAACACAACAGCCCACTGTGCGCGTGACCGCCGCCGAGACTGCCGCTGATCGCGTTCCCCGCCCACTGATTCGCGCCTTGCCAGTGCCGGTGCGCGGCGATCGTTTTGATGTCGTCGTAGGTGTACGGGTTGAAGTGCTGCCCCGCCTGGCGCTGGTAGCGGCCGCCTTGCACGATGTGCCAGAGGTGCGGAATCACGCAGGCTTCGATGAAGAAATCGCCGTGCGCGTTGTAGTCCAGTCCCCACGGGTTTGAAGTTCCGTGGGCGAAGACTTCAAACGAATGCCGTGTCGGGTGATACCGCCAGATGCCCGCGTTGATCGGCGTGCGCTCCGCGTTCTTCGTGCCGGGTTTGCCGACGTTCGAGTGCGTGAACACGCCGTGGCAGCCGTACAGCCAGCCATCCGGCCCCCAGATGAAACTGTTCAGGGTTTCATGCGTGTCCTCGTAGCCGAAACCATCGAGGAGAATTTTCGGTTCGCCCGCTTTGTCGTTCGCATCGGTGGGGATGAACAACATGTACGGCGCGGCACCGACCCAGACGCCGCCGAAGCCGTATTCGATGCCCGAAACGAGGTTCAAGCCTTCGAAGAAGACGGTTTTTTTGTCGAACTTGCCATCGCCGTCGGTGTCCTCGAAGATCAAGATTTTGTCGCCGAGCTTGCGATCTTTCAGCACGGGGCCAGGCTCGGCGTTCCGCTTCGGGTAGGTGTACGCTTCGACCACCCACAACCGCCCGCGATCGTCGAAACAGAACGCAATCGGCTGGTGCAGATCGGGTTCGCCCGCAAACAGCGACACCGAAAAATCCTTCGGCACCGTCATGTTCTTCGCCGCATCCTCGGGCTGCTGCCCCGCGTATTTGTAATCGTCGGGCACCGCAACTTGTGCCGCACGTTCGTCGACTTTCGGCTTCTCGGTGTGGAAGCGAAAATCGTCGAAGTTGATGTGCCCCCAATGGCCGCTATGTTTGTCGACAATGCGAATCTGGATCTCTTTGCCGTGCCATTTCGTCGAGTCGAACGCTACCCGTTTCAGGTTCTCGCTCTCGTCGCCGCTCGCACGGAAGATCACTTCCTTCGTCTCGGTGGCGACAATCTCGACGCAAGTTTCCTTGACGTGCGAACCGCCACCGATCAGGAAACTGCCCCACGGGTGAGTGACCGCGAACGGCACACTCGTGAGCGTGCCCCGCGGTTTGTCGCCGAGTATCTCGTAGCTGCCGATCCAGAACTTCCCCTGATGGTCGGACTTGCTGTCCGCACGCCGCGGCGCAACCGTGTCGCCCGCAATCGGCTGGCCGGTGAACGCCTCGCCGGTGGCGGTCCAATCTTGAAGCGTGCCGGTTTCAAAGTCGAGGTTGAGGAGTTTGCCGCCCTTACCGACTGGCTGCACCCAGGTAACGGTATCCGCCGACGGGATCGCCAGTATCAGCGCGAAGAGGAGCGCGTTCATTCGGGGAACTCAAAGTGGTGGGAGATCGGTGGGGTTTATGTAACCGTAACGAGTGTCGAGAACAAGTACCGGCAAGTCTTCGTCGAAAGCGTATCTTTAAGAAGAGTGACGCGATAACGTGCCCGACAAGGTGTTCTCATGTCTGCCTTCGCCGATGCGTTGATTCTGACCGGCCCGACCGGTAGCGGCAAGTCGGCGCTGGCCATCGCGTTAGCGAAGCAAATCGATGCGGAAATCGTCGCGATGGATTCGATGACGGTGTATCGCGGTATGGACATCGGCACCGCGAAGCCGACGGCACAGGAACGCGCCGAGGTTCCGCATCATCTCCTCGACGAACTCGCACCGCATCAATCGGCAAACGTGGCGTGGTGGTTGGAGCGTGCCGCGAGCGTCTGTGCGGAGATTCGTTCTCGCGGCAAACGACCGTTGTTCGTTGGGGGTACGCCACTCTATTTGAAAGCGATTCGGCACGGCTTGTTCGACGCCCCGCCTGCCGATCCGGCCATTCGCCTCAAATGGGAAGCGTTCGCGGAACGGCACGGCAAGCCAGAATTGCACGCGCGATTGAAGGCCATCGATGCGAAATCGGCCGCGCGGTTGCACCCGAACGATATTCGCCGCGTGGTGAGGGCGCTCGAAGTTTACGATCTGACGGGCCAGCCGCTGAGTTCCTTTCAACAAACGTGGGATTCGCCGAGTTTCGGGAATGCGACGCCGATAACCGCGGCGATACCGTGTGCGATTCTCGAATGGCCGCGAGAAGAACTGTACGCCCGGATCGATCGTCGCGTCCGCACGATGTTCGACGCCGGTTGGCTCGACGAAGCTCGCCGCCTGCGTTCGCTTCCGCAACCGTTGAGCCGCGAGGCTGGGCAAGCGCTCGGGTATCGGGAACTCTTTGCGTATCTCGAAAGCGAAGCGCCGAACCTCGAAGCCACCATCGCGGAAGTCCAGATGCGAACGCGGCAGTTCGCGAAACGGCAACTGACGTGGTTCCGCAGCCTGGGTTGCCATGTGGTGCAGGCGGATCGGGCCGATCAGTTGGCCGCGTTTGCAGTCGGGTAGTGTGGCGATATCGAGCGGCGGGTCCGTCGATCGTTCAACTCGCAGGAAACAGCGATTCCATCGATGTGGAGTTCGGGGTGCTTACGACCAGCGTTAGCAGCTCGTCGTAAGCGAGTTGGTTAATTCGCTCGAGAAACGCTTTCGGCACCGAACGATACTTGCTTTCCAACAAGGCGATTGCGGCACTCCGCATCGCTTTC
>JAYVQG010000204.1:0-6872 GCA_043757025.1 Limnoglobus sp. | reverse complement strand
GCTGACCCGCCCGGTGCCGGCGCGCCCGCGCGCGACCTCCCGGCGGTGCCCGGCTACCGCGTGCTGCGCGAGATCGCCCGCGGCGGCATGGGCCGGGTTCTCGCCGCACACGACCTTACCCTCGACCGCGACGTCGCCCTCAAGATTTTGCTGCCCGGTGCCAACGCCGACCGCTTCGTCCGCGAGTCGAAGATCACGGCCCGTCTGCCACATCCGGGCATCCCGCCGGTCCACGCACTGGGGACGTTAGCCGATGGCTCCCCCTTCCTGGCCATGAAACTCATCGCCGGGCAAACCCTGGCCGCCGATATGAAGACCGCCGACCGGCCGCAATTGCTCCGTGCCTTCACACAGGTGTGTCAGGCAGTGGGCTTCGCCCACAGTCGGGGCGTCATCCACCGCGACCTGAAGCCGGACAACGTTATGGTCGGGACGTTCGGAGAAGTGCAGGTCATGGACTGGGGCCTGGCCAAGGACTTGACAAGCCGAGAAATCACGGCCGCGTCGCGTCCGTCAGAGTTGCAAACCCTTCCCAACGTCGGCGCGGACCCAAACCAAACCAGCGACTTCCACGAATCGACGGAAGACCAGACCCAGGCTGGGACAGTCATGGGCACGCCGACGTACATGGCACCCGAGCAGGCCCGCGGCGAATCGACCGACGCCCGCGCCGACGTGTTCGCGCTGGGCGGCATCCTGTGCAAGATTTTGACCGGACGGCCCCCGTTCGTCGGCCAGTCCGCGCGGGAAGTGATTCGGCGGGCCAGGGTCGCCGATCTGGCCGAGGCGAACGCGCGGCTGGACGACTGCGGGGCGGACGCGGAGCTGGTTGCGCTGTGCCGGGGCTGCTTGAGTCCGAATCCAACCGATCGGCCGGTGAACGGGCAGACGGTGGCCGACGCGGCGACGGCCTATTTGAACGGCGTGCAAGAGCGCCTGCAGGCCGCCGAGCGGGAACGCGCCGTCGACGTGGCCAAAGCCATCGAGCAGCGGCGACGGCGAAAGATGCAGGTCATCGCGGCGAGTCTGGTTCTAGTCGCGCTGCTGGCGGGGATCACCGGCACGACGGTCGGACTGCTCGACGCCCGCGAACAACGCGACCTCGCAGACGGGCGTTTCGAACAGCTCACCGTAGCGAATGCCAACACCGAGACCGAGCGAACCCGGGCTACGCAGAACTTCGGCACCGCGCGCACCCTGATCCTCGATTTGGGAAACCGGATGAGTCAGATCGAGACCGGGCAAAACAACCCGAAGTTCGCGGACCTGGCCAGGAAGCAGGCCCTGGACAAGGCCCGGGAACAGTTCGACAAGTTCCGCGAAGACCAACCCGACGACGTGACGTTGCAGAGGCAGGCGACGGCCCTCCACCGCTATGCCGGCAACGTCTCACGAACCCTGATCGACTACCCGGCCGCGACGGCCGCGTACGCCGCGTCGATTCAGATCCTGGAAAACCTAACGGCCCGGTTCCCGGACCGGCGCGAATACCGCGACGAATTGGCCATTACGCTCTCGGACCGTGCCGGGCTCGAAAAGTTGATGGGCAAGTTGAACGACGCCGACGCGACGCTGGATCGCGCGTTGAAACTCGCCGAGGGGCCGCAAGGCAAACTCCCCGATTCGTCCTACCGTCGGACCATCGGGGTGATCGTCTCCGACCAGACGGTGGTCGCCTACCTGCTCGGCCGGTTCGACGACGTGGTTCGATCCGCGGGCCGAAGCGTCGAACTGTTCGATCAACTCAAGACCGCCCCCGCCGCCGAGAGACTCTCTCTCGACCCGCTGTACGCCGCGATCGCCGTCCACCGCGTTGCACTGGCCCGGCGCGAACTCGGCAAGACGGCGGAGGCCCTTCTGGCTCACGACGACGCGGTCGCCCGGATGAAGCTCCTCGCCGGCCCGAAAGCGACCCGGGACGAACGGTATTGGGATTGCGAGGTGCGTCGGGAGCGGGGCCGGACAGCGATCGGCGTCCCGCTGCGACGGGCCGCGGCACTCGCGGACCTGGCCGAGGTGATCCCCCTCTCGGAGAAGTTGAGCGAAGAGAATCCGCACCTCGACTTTTACAAAGCGGGGTTGGCGTCCACCTACCTCTATCGCGGAGAATTGCTGTTGTCGCTCAAACAACCAGAGTTGGCAGCGGCCGAGTTGACGAAAGCGCTGACCGCGTCGCGCGAGCTTCTCGAGCGGCATGGCATCCTGTCCGCGTCGATGCTCATCCGTGGGAATACGTTCTTGGCACTCGGGCGGGCGCGGTCCGCCGCCGGGAAGAAGGACGAAGCCGCGGCCCACTGGAAAAACGCGGCGAAGGTGTTCGATCAGGCGCTGACGAGACTCGACCCGGACAACTTCCACCACCGCCGCGGACTCGCCGAAGCCCAGCGGGAATTGAACCCGCCAACGAAGTGAATTCGGCGCGGCCTTTCAGGGAACTTCTTCCAGGGTAAGGGGAGGCTGTTGGGGCGGCGGTGTTTCGGTGACCGTAGCGCCGGTGTCGGGGTTCGTCACCGAAATCGTGATCGTCGTCTCACCTTGATCGCCCGCCGCCTCATTTTTCTCGTTGATCACGAG
Organism: Limnoglobus sp.; assembly: GCA_043757025.1. GTDB lineage: Bacteria > Planctomycetota > Planctomycetia > Gemmatales > Gemmataceae > Limnoglobus. Next base: position 4,298 of record JAYVQG010000204.1, on the reverse strand, counting down.
GAAATTCCACTGCCAGTTCAGGCCGTTTCCCGCTTGCTCGTACCCCACGATCCAGCCTTTCCACGCTTTCTTCCCGCCATGTGTCGTAATCGTAACGTTGTAGACTTTTTCCCAGTAGTTTCCGGATTGCGGTTCCACCGACGTGATATCGGAGCCTCGGAACCACCCCATGGTGCGGATGTGGTCCCCGTTTCCCTTCGTGACGTTGTTGCCCCGACCGGTCCGAAGTTTGCCGAGCTGGATATGAACGGCGGTGATGGTAGGGTTGGGCATGGGCAAATCCCTCATGATGATGGAGCGGGCGTGCCCTTGCCGACCCATCGGCAAGACGCATCGGACCGTATTTGACAGGAAAGTATCCCAGACCCCGAGTGCTTACAAGACAATTCTGGAGATTTCATGGGCGATGGGGCGGAAGAGCTGGAAACGGCGTGCCCGGTGTATCGGGCGTTCCTGGCCATCACGCGATCGATGGCCATCGCAGGCATCTCGCCGCTCCTGATTCCCCGTTATCGGCGGCGTCCCGGTCGGCGATGAGGATGTGGGATATGGCCCAGCACGTATTCTGGATCCAGAAGGCGTGACCGCTTTAGACGAGGCTCTGACTGGTGTTGAGCATTCGGACTTCCATCGAAACTTCGATCCGATGGCCCTCTCAGATGCCGATATCAATCCGCAGATTTGGGATGAGCCGATCGAAGATCTCAAGCAAGAATACGTTGGCTACCTGCAAGAAATGAAGGCCCACGTTCGACGCGCCTCGAAATCCGGACAGGCACTCATGGTGTCAATCCGATAGATGCCGTTTCGATGCCTGCGTTTCGCCGCGCCGCGAAGGCTTTGCGCAGCGAAGCGCGTGGGAGCGAATGGGTGGCGCGACTCGCTCCACTACGATGTTACTTGGCGGTGAATTTCGTCTTCGTCGGGTCGTTCTTCCACTTGAATTTCTCGGCGAATTCTGCGGCTGTCAACATCTCTTGGCCTTTCTCGGTTTGTACGATGGCGAGGTAATCGGCGGCGGTTTTTCCTTCGGCGCGGATGTGGCCGTCGACGCTGACGGCGACGATTCGATCGGCTTCTGCGAGCCAACTGCCGCGGAGTTTGCCGGTCGTGGGGTCGAAGAATCGGCAGGTGCGGTCGCCGCTGGCGACTGCAAGGATACTGCCGTTCGAGCCGAACGCGACTTGCTGCACGGGGGCCATCGTTTCCAGGGTGTGAATCTTCTGCCCGGTCTTGTGCGCCCAGATATTGAGCTTGTGATAGCCGTAGCCGGTGGCGAGGAGGTTCGGGGACCACGCCATCGCGGTGAGGTCGGGCGGGCTGCCGTTGGCGAGCAGGTTTGCCAGTCGTTTCGCGGTGGGCACCGCGACGATGCGTGCGCCGGAGTCGGCGTGGCCGACGACGAGCTGCTTACCATCGGTCGACCAGACGGCGGAACGCACGGGGCTGATGTCGTCGATCGACTTCAGTTTGGTCCACTTTTTCGTTTCGTAAAGGTGCGTATCGCCGTCTTTCGCGCCGGTGGCCAAGTGGCCCGATGTGCCCGGCGACCACTCGACGAACGCGACGCGATCCGTGTGATCGGTCAGCGTTTTCAGCGCATTTCCCGCAACGGCGTCCCAGACGATGACGGTTTTATCGTGGCTTCCACTCGCGATCTGCTTGCCGTCGGGCGACCATCCGACGGCCGTGGCGGGGCCGGTGTGCTGAACCAGCGTTCGCTTCGCATCGCCGGTCGTGGCATCCCAGATTCGCACGGTGTTGTCGTACGATGCCGTCGCGATTTGCTTGCCGTCGGGCGACCACGCGAACGCCGCCACGGTCGAGGTATGCCCCTTGAGTTCGTGGAGAAACTGGCCCGCGGCATCCCAGAGTTTGAGCGTGGAAGCTGCCCCGACACCGGTGATGGTGGGTCGTCCGGCGGTCCAGTGCGGCGGGCTACCGTCGGCGACGATCGCGGTCATCGTTCGCGATTTTGCATCGAGCGACCACGTGCCAATCGCGTAATGATCTGCACCGGAAAGCGCCGTGCCGGTGGCATCGAAGAACAGCGAATAGACGAGGCCTGGAAGTGGCGCGTGTGCCGTGCCGGTTGCGGTATCGAAGACGGCGATGGTCGAACTGACGTGCGAAGCCGCCGCGAGTTTCTTGCCATCGGCGCTCCAGGCAACGAGGTTCCCAGCGGCCTTCAGCTTGCGCGTTTCCTTCGCATCGTCGGCATCGAAGATCCGCGTCTCGGTGGCGTTGCCGATAGCGAATAACTTGCCGTCGGGAGACCACGCCGCCGAGAGATTGTCGAGCGCGTCGCCGAACGGGCTTTCTCCGCGGCCAGTGGCCATATCGTAAATCATCATCGGAACTAAGTCGCCGATCACGGCCAGCTTGGTGCCGTTCGCGTACGGCGAAACCCAGCGAACGTACTTGCCGATGGCGTACTTGGCGACCTTCTTGCCGGTGGCCGTTTCCCACGTGCTCATGTCGCCACTGCTGCCGCCCACTGCGAAGAGGTACGAGCCGTCCGCCGACCAGACGAGTTGCGCGACGTAACTCGCATGGTCCTTGAAGGTGCGAACGAGTAGGCCGGTGGAAACGTCCCAGATTTTCGCGGTGCCGTCGTAGGAACCACCCGTCGCGAGGTACTTGCCGCCAGGGGAAAACGCGATGCCGTAGACGTAACTATCGTGCGCGGCGAACATCGTTTTCAGTTCGCCGGAAGCCGCGTGCCAGAGCCGCACCGTGCCATCCATACCGCCGGTCGCGATCGTCTTACCGTCGGGGCTGAGCGCCATCACCGGCGCGTGCGATCGATGCAAACGCGGTTCGATGGTCCAGCCGAACGTGCCCTTCAACGGAGCCGGGGCGAGTACGAGCGAGCGCACCGTCAGCGGCTTGCCGGGCTTCAAGTCGAGCTTGATCGGCATCAGCGCCGGATCGGTAGCCGACGACAACGCAACCGTGAATAGCAGTGCGGCAGTGAACATGATGGCACCCGGATGATCGAACGCGTGAGTCTGCGTTCCCATTATGCAGGAAAGTCGTCGTTCGCTGTCGCGAATATCCTTCGAGCGAGGCGATTCGATACGTTTTTGTTTTGCTGAGTACGCCCAGGTTACCGTTCACGGGGCAGATTGCACTTTCAACGTTCCAGACGCCGTAGGTCGCGGTCGAAGAGGCTTTGCGATGTGGGCACCGACAGAACGGCAACGACGAAAACCTTTAAGGTTCGGAATCGTCGCGTGAATGCACTGTCGGGCCTCTCAAAGCTTCGACCCGACCTACAATACCAGTGGGTTCACAGAAAAACAGAATACCCCGTGAACGGCTACTATTCCGGATGAAAACTTTCAGGCCAACCTGTATTGAAAGCATAGACAAGAACTGGGTCGCTCGGGCCGCTCGGCGTCCATCCTGTACTCGGTGTGGATGTCACAAGCGCATCCCATACACGATCGGTTACAGTCTCACAGTTTTTGCGCCAAAATAGAATTCGTGCACGCCACATTGAAGCTGCACACACAGTATCGAAATCCTGCCTGGCATTCAACCGCCAACCATTGGGCAAATGCAAATTAAGGTCTCGAGACAATGCATCGATAGCAAGGTGACGCACACTACGGTTTAGGATCGCGGCTTCAAATTGCACGATTTCGATTTCAAATGCGGCAATATTATTGCCCAGATCCTTGGCAAGTGTTATATATGGCATTCCAGGAGTTGCATTGAGATAATCAGCAAGTGTCCGATATCCCTTCTTTTGAAGAGCAGAATCAATTTTATTACTCATTCTCGATAAAAGAATTTCATCGGGTTCTTTCATTGGTTTAGGTGATGTGGCAATTATATCAGTCATGCTTGCTCCGGCTGAAAGTCATCTGGCCAACCTTCGTTGAATGCATCGACAAGAATCGGGTCGCTCGGTCCGCTCGGTGACCATCCTGTACTCGGTGCAGATGTCAATAGTGCATTCCAGACGCGGGTCGCTACTGGCTCGTATTGTTTACTACAACATTGGACACGTGCCTGCCATATGGCTGCAACGCACACAGTGTCAAAATCCTCTTTTGCATTCGGCCGCCACCCATCGGGCAATATCAGGGTCGCAATTCGTGGGAACACATCCATGGCAAAACGTCGAACATTCTGAGTGGAAACCGCTTCATTCGATTGTAAAATCTGCAAGTCATATGCTGCGATAGCAGTGCCTAACACTACAGCGCGGGATTGAATACTGGATTCGCCACAAACCATTGCAGAACATGGCTTTGCATAGCGAGATAGCCAGGTGCTACCGATATATG
>JAYVQG010000203.1:0-6874 GCA_043757025.1 Limnoglobus sp. | reverse complement strand
CGACTTACGTCCGATTTCGCCCAATTCCAATCACGCCGGAACCAAATTTTTAGTGGTCTTATTTGGCAAAACTGCAACCGGGTTTTGAACCGTGCCGGGTTCATTCGCCGCGGCGCGCACAGACAACCCGTGTTGTAGAATGAGGTGAGATTTCCAAATGCGATCGGCGTGAAAGTGACTATGGCAAACAGCGAACCGACGGTATCCGGGTACGTTTTGAGTTTCGACATCGAAGAACATTATCGAATCGAAGCGGCCGCGACTATCGAATGTTCGCCGGAAATGAAGCTCGATTACGCGAATCGCATGGAGCGTTCGACGCGCGCGATCCTCGAGCGTCTCGCGGCAGCGAATGTAAAAGCCACGTTCTACATCGTCGGTCAAATTGCGGAAACGCACCCGAAAGTCGTTCGCGACATCGCCGCTGCGGGCCACGAAATCGGCACGCACAGTTACGACCATCAGCGCGTGCATCGCTTCACCCCGCAGACGTTCGCGGCCGACCTGCGACGCAGTAAGGCGGTTTTGGAACAAACGTCGGGCGTGGAGGTGTTCGGCTATCGCGCGCCGACGTTCAGCGTGGTCCGACAGACCGCGTGGGCCATCGACGTGATTGCCGAATGCGGTCTAATCTACGATTCGTCGATTTTTCCCGTTCGCCACGACCGCTATGGCATCCCCGATGCCCCACGCACGCCATTTATCGCAGTCGGCAAGACGTCCGAGATACTCGAACTGCCACCCGCCACATGGCGCATTGCCGGCCAGAATCTCCCCGTCGCAGGCGGCGGGTATTTCCGGTTGTTCCCACTGATGATTATGAAAGCGGGCTTGTCGCAGTTGCGACGGACGACGAAGCCCGCGATGGGGATGACGTACTTTCACCCGTGGGAATTCGACGCCGATCAGCCGAAACTCCCACTGAAGGCGCTATCGAAATGGCGCACGTACGTGGGGATTCGCAAAAGCTTCCGCCGACTCGAACACCTCTTGAAACGCTATCCGTTTCGCCGGGCCATCGACATCGTTCGCGAACTCGAACCGCAACGCAGCACCTTGCCGCGATTCACGATTTAGGCGTACGGCGACGGCGGACGTTGTAACCCATCGCTGCGGCGAGTCCGATTGCGGCCGAAATCAGCGTCGTCGGTTCGGGCACCACTTGCGGACGCACAACCACCGGTAGCACGGGGCACGCGCACGGTGGTACCACGGGTGGCACGAACGGCGGCGGTGGCACGGGCGGGATCACCGGCGGCGGTGGCACGATTGGCGGAACCACAGGCGGCACGACAATCGGCGGAACCACGGGTGGCACGACAATCGGTGGCGTTATCGTGGGCGGTAATGTCGAGACTTTCGTCACCGTGGGTGGGATCGGCGGGAAGAATCCTTCGGCGTTCTGCGTGCAAATTGTAAACGCCGCAACTCCGAGTACCCCGACGGGTAATGCTGTCCGCAACAGGCTGTTCCATTCGATGACCATGGGATCGACCTCCGATTCTAACCGTCGTGTATCTGTGTGCTGTTAGAATCGGTTGTCTGGCTTTCGCGGCTTGAAGAAATGATCCGGTTTACGCGGAATACGCCGTTTCGCAGGCTTGCGATGCCACTCCAGTGTGAAGCATTCGCCCGTCAAACTACCCGACCCTCACGACCGCACCTTTCCGCGAACGATCTCCGATAAGTCTGCATTCGCAACTCCGGATCGCGTGCATTTGACGCCGAAACTAGGAAAGGACGCGATACGCCAGGAAGTTATCCATCGCGCCGGGGTCAGGAGGACCACACCATGCGTCGCTTGTTGGCAACCGGAGTCGGGCTGAGTTTCGCCTTGACGACCGCCAACGCGGTCGCCCAAACCTTTGGGGCGGCAACACCACAACTATTACCCGCTAGTCCACTCGCTTCAAAGCCTGTCACGCGAATTTTAGCGGTACGCCCACTCGAAGATGCGTCACCGACCGCACGCGGCCAGACTCCTGCACCGATGCCGATGCCCGCACCAGTAATCGTCGCGCCGGGGCAAGGCTTGCCGATGCCGAGGCCGTTCGGCAAAGGCCCGACGGTGTCGGAACTGCCGGGCGCAACGGCACCAGGTGCGATGATTCCCGGCCAATCATACCCTTATCCGCAAAGTTATCCCCAAGGCGGCGTCACGCTCGGGCCGGCGATCCCTCTCGAGGGTGGCGGGTTTCCTTCGATGGTTTCGCCCAATCAGGGGCACTTCGCCCCACCCTCGCTCGATGCGCCGTTGTTCGGTGGAAGCTATGCCGCAGTACCGGGCGGTCCGGGTCTGTTCGGCGCATGTGCGACGAATGCCGGTTGCGATCCGGAACGCTGGTGGTCGTCGGCGGAATATTTGATGTGGTGGACGAAAAGTGCGCAGTTCCCCGCGCTACTCTCGACCAGTTCGCCTTCTTTTAACGGCATTCTGGGTACGGGTGACACGCGAACCCTCGTTGGTGATGGCTCGTTCGGTCAAACGCTCCACAGCGGGGGCCGGTTCGGGTTGGGTCGCTGGTTCGGCAACGATCAACGTTGGGCGCTCGATGGCAGCGTGTTCTTCCTCGGCCGTAACGGCAACGAATTCGCCACGAATTCGGATCAGTTTCCGCTCCTCGCTCGCCCATTTAACAACGCGAACCAGAACATTCCGTTCTCGGAAATCGTCTCGGCAAATGGACTCGCGCGGGGCGGTGCCAGCGTGCAGTTCGAGAACTCGGTCTGGGGTGCGGACGTCAACTTGCGCCGTCGCTTGGCGGGTAGCAGTTGTTCGCGGTTGGACCTCATCGGTGGCTTCCAATACCTCAGCGTCAGCGAAGAACTGCGCGTCAACGAGTTCTTTTCGCGTACCCCCGATTCGCCGCGTTCGATCGGCGTTCCCACGGCCATCGCTGGCATTGTGACGGATCGTTTCCGCACCGAAAACGAGTTCTACGGCGCCACGATCGGACTGCAAGGCGAGATGCGACGCGGACGTTGGTTCTCGAACCTGACGACGAAAATCGCACTCGGAACGGTTCACCAAACCGCACTAATCGAAGGAAATCAGACGATTTCGTTCGATACTGGTACGACGTCGTCGTTCCCCGGTGGGTTGCTGGCGGTTCCCGGAAACATCGGCCAGTATACGCAGAACAAGTTCGCCGTGGTGCCGCAAGTCGGCTTGAACATCGGCTATCACGTTACGCCGAACTTCCGCGTGTTCATGGGGTACAACTTCATGTACCTCAGCAGCGTGTTGCGACCGGGCAACCAGATCGACACGAACATCGACGTGACGCGGATCCCGAACTTCCCCGTCGCCGGTGCGACCACACTGCCGTTCGTACGGCCAACGATCCCACTGAAAGATACCGACTTCTTCACGCAGGGCCTGAGCTTCGGAATGCAGTGGAAATGGTGATTCCCGACCGTTCGGAATCGACGTAAGTCGGAATTCGAGAGGCTCCAAAACTCTGTTTTGGGGTCTTTTTTCGGTTTTGAGACTCCAAAAAGTCGCCTCTTCGATCGTCTTTCGCGGATCGTATGTCGCAACTCGAACGGAAATCGTGGGTTACGCCGAATGCTCTCGTTTCGAGAACCGGCGCAAATAGCGACACAAAATCGACCGAGTACGACACAAAATCGACCGAGTACGACACAAAATCGACCGAGTGCGACATTTTCGCGTCAAAAATCGACACTTCGCACACGACACGAATTCCGACTTACGTCCCATCGCCTCCGATTTTTTGACTGCGGAGAATCGTGTGGGTGATTCCGTTCTGCTACAATACGACGAAACCTTTGGGAGATTCGCGTATGCCTGCGTCGATCCAACCGCGTGGTAGTATCCGCCCCAGCATCGAGCTGAAGAACTTCACCGACCGCGAACCGCAACGGGAAATCCTCGCGCGGCTACTCAGTTTGAAGCCGGGGCAACCGTTGCCGGTGTTGCATTTTTACGGCGTCGGCGGGATCGGCAAATCGTGGTTACTCGAACACTGCCGACGGTCGATCAACGACCCGAAATGGCTCGAACTCGCGCTCTATCCGCATATCCCGGTCGGCTTCATCAACCTCGAAAAAGCCAGTCTCGACGAGGCCGCAAACCTCCATCGCGTTCGCACCGAGTTCGCCGCCGTGCCCTGCCCGCGTTTCGACACCGCGTATGCCTGGTTGCGTTTCAAGCAAGGACAGAAAGACGAACCCGGCGTGAAAGGGAGTGGGCTGGCCGGGAACATCGTGGAACTGATCGGCGAGGTAGCATCCGGTGCGGCCGATGGTGTGCCGCTCGTTGGTAAAGTGGCGAAGTGGTTAGCAAAGCGACTCAAGAAGAGTCTACAAGATACCACACTCGAAAAATGGCTGCTGAGCCAGTCCGGTCAGGACGATTTCCTGCGACTTCGAGGGTTGACTGCCGACCAACTTTATGGCGATCACGGTCTCGGTCCGCGTCAAACGCTGGCTACGCGGCTCCGCGACGATTTGCACGAAAACTTGCCGGATCACAAGAGCGATTATGCGTGTCGGGGTGTGCTGTTTCTCGATACTTTTGAGGTGCTTCGGCGGGGCAATTCAAATTCGGATCACGCCAATATGCGCGAGCAATGGGTTCGCGATTTGCACGCCAATGATGGTCGGATACTGATCGTTTCGGCGGGTCAGAATCGGCTGCGTTGGGACGAATGCGATCCGGACTATCGCGACGAACGCTACATGGAGCAGCACTTGCTCGGTGGACTTTCGGCAGATGATGCCACGCTGTTTCTCGGGAAGTGCGGGGTTCGCGATGCCGCACTTCGTAGTGCCGTTTTGAATGCGTCGGTCGATGTTGAGGACGAAACAACGGAGACGAGTTATCACCCCGCAAGCCTCGGCATCTGTGCCGATGCGATTCAGATCGAAACCGAACGAGGCCTTGCGGTCGATCCCAAGACGTTCGACTTCCCGGCCGGCGACTGGCTGCAATTGTCGACGCGATTTTTGAAGTCGCTGCCCGACGATGAAGAACGCGCGTGGGTGCAAAAGTTGGCCCTGCCGCCACGCTTCGACGAAACCGCCGCATGTGCGATGTCATCGCGACCGGATACGGCCAGCGAAATCCTTTCGTCCGGCCGCTACAGTTTCATCCGCGACGACGACGAAGCTGGCTGGTACTTGCTTCATGGCAGAATGCGCGAAGCGCTAAATCGAGTGGTGAACAATCCAGCAGTACTGACGAAGAAACAGACCCAGTGGCGAAGCCACTGGCAAAGCCGCAGCCAGACGGACACCGACGATTTCGCAGCGCTAGCATGGTTCCATCACTATCAACTCGAACCGAGTGAGGCGTTCGACGAATGGAAGCAGTTGTGCGAAGGCAAGAAGAAGGCTCTCGAAATGGCGGCACATTTCGAGTTACTCAGTTGGTGGGAACCAATCGGCCTGTTGACTGCAAAACATCTGACACGGGTAGAGGCAGGGTTTTTGAATGCGATCGGAGTCGAGTTTTGTAAGACGACAGTGGGAAATCGCGCATACAGTGTCCGAAATGCTATCGACTACTTCTTAGCGGCGCTCACGGTTCGCACAAAAGAGGCCTTCCCGCAAGACTGGGCAGGAACACAGAACAACTTGGGGGCTGCTTACGCGGACATCCCGGATGGCGACAGGGGGCGAACTTGCGTTCCGCCATCGCCTGCTACAACGCCGCGCTAACGGTTCTCACGAAAGCGGCGTTCCCGCAAGACTGGGCAGGAACACAGAACAACTTGGGGGCTGCTTACGCGGACATCCCGGATGGCGACAGGGGGGCGAACTTGCGTTCCGCCATCGCCTGCTACAACGCCGCGCTCACGGTTCGCACGAAAGCGGCGTTCCCGCAAGACTGGGCGATGACGCAGAACAACTTGGGGGTTGCTTACAGGAACATCCCGGATGGGGACAGGGGGGCGAACTTGCGTTCCGCCATCGCCTGCTACAACGCCGCGCTCACGGTTCGCACGAAAGAGGCCTTCCCGCAAGACTGGGCGATGACGCAGAACAACTTGGGGAATGCGTACGCGAACATCCCGAATGAGGATAGGAGGGCGAACTTGCGTTCCGCCATCGACTGCTACAACGCCGCGCTCACGGTTTTCACGAAAGCGGCGTTCCCGCAAAATTGGGCGATAACGCAGAACAACCTCGGCTTCGCACATGAATGCTTTGCCGAGATTGAGGACAAAAAAAAGCATCTTGAACAGTCGGAAACGCACTTGATTGATGCCGAGGTGGGCTTCACTACAGCCGGGATAACGATGCACCTGCCAACCGTACGCGATGCGTTGGCTCGGGTACGGGCGAAGTTGGCGCAACGGGAAACGGAGGATGGTTCGGAATCGTGATAGCGCCCGCGAGGGATGTTATCGTGCCAGCAAGGGATACGCTTCCCATGTTCGAGTGACTGCATTTCGTTTTGCGAGGGTTCCCCAAGTGACGTGAAGTTGTGATTGACTGTGATTTCGGGTCATCCCGGTTCGGGTTTCTTTATCCCAACGGGATTTCAGCGATTAGCCCTGGGTCGCGGCTTCCGCGCACCCAGGGAACACCGCAAATTTTACCCGACCCCGAACGGGGTCGAAGCGGCTTCCACTCATGCGTGCGGAATGCAAATTGAAGGAGGATTCGCTCGGAAATATCGTTGCGAACGATCGTAGAATGCCGCTACGACCCCTATCGGGGTCGATTGCCATTCGGCTCGCACCCCAGGTGCGCGAAACGCGACCTGGGGCTAATGGCTGCAATCCCTTCGGGATAAAGAAAAAACTGGCATGGTTCAAATCGCGGTAGTTTTGGGTAGCAGGTGCGTACGTTTGCGGGCTCGCGGGGGGCGCGAGTAGCGTGGGGTTTCGGGCGGTGGCGAGGC
>JAYVQG010000202.1:0-65291 GCA_043757025.1 Limnoglobus sp. | reverse complement strand
GGTTTTCCACTTCGCCTTGCGGGCTTGCAACTCCGCGTCCGGGATGTTCAGCGTCAGCACCTTCTTGTCCGCGTCGATGGTGATAGGCTCGCCCTCTTGAATGAGCGCGATTGGCCCGCCGACCCAGGCCTCGGGTGAAACGTGCCCCACGACCAGGCCGTGCGTGCCGCCGCTGAAGCGGCCATCGGTGATGAGGCCGACCGACTCGCCGAGGCCCTGGCCCATCAATGCACCCGTAATGCTCAGCATCTCGCGCATGCCCGGCCCGCCGACGGGGCCTTCGCCGCGAATGACGACGACATCGCCCGCAACGATCTTTTGCGCCTGAATCGCTTGGAAACAGGCTTCTTCGCCGTCGAACACTTTCGCCGGTCCGGTGATCGCACGTTGCTTTAGGCCTGCGACTTTTGCCACACTGCCCTCCGGCGACAGGTTGCCCTTCAAAATCACGATGTGCCCGGTGGGATGCATCGGCTTGTCGATTGGCAGAATCACCTTTTGTTTCTTCGCGTAAACGCTCGGCACGTCTTTGAGGTTCTCCGCGAGGGTTTTGCCCGTGACCGTCATGCAGTCGCCGTGTAAGTACCCGGCGTCCAGAAGCGCCTTCAACACCGGGGGCGTGCCGCCGGCTTGGTGCAAGTCGTACATGACGTACTTCCCCCCCGGCTTCAGGTCCGCGAGGTGCGGCACTTTCGCCCCGAGTCGGTCGAAGTCGTCGAGCGTCCAAGGCACCTCGGCTTCGCGGGCAATCGCCATGAGGTGCAACACCGCGTTCGTACTGCCACCGAGCGCCAACACGAAGGTGTATGCGTTCTCCAACGACTTCCGCGTGATGATGTCGCGCGGCCGGATGTTCGCATTCACAAGGCCGATCAGCGCGATGCCCGCTCGATAGGCTTCGCGTTCCTTGGAAGCCGAGATCGCCGGGTAGCTCGCGTCGTACGGCAACGACATACCCATTGCCTCGATGGCGCTCGACATCGTGTTGGCGGTGTACATCCCGCCGCACGACCCGGCGCTCGGGCACGATTCGCACTCGATCTTGTGCAGCTTCTTTTCGTCGATCGTGCCCGCCTGGAATTTACCGACCGCTTCGAAGATCGAAACGATGTCGACGTCTTCGCCGTCCGGTCCTTTGCCGGGGAGAATGCTGCCGCCGTAGACGAAAATTCCCGGTACGTTTAGGCGTGCGAGTGCCATCAGGCAACCGGGCATGTTCTTGTCGCAGCCGCCGATGGCGAGCAAACCATCGTGGTTCATCGCACCCGACACAGTTTCGAGGCAGTCGGCGATCACCTCGCGGGAAACGAGCGAATAGCGCATTCCCATGTGGCCCATGCTGATGCCGTCGGAGACGGTCGGCGCGCCGAAGATCTGCGGAACGCCCCCTGCCGCACGGATGCCTTCGATCGCTTTGCGGGCCAAGCGGTCCAGGTGGCTGTTGCACGGTGTGATGTCGCTGTACAAGGAAGCGACGCCGACCATCGGCTTATCGAAGTCCTCGTCTTGGAACCCGACGGCCCGGAGCATTGCCCGGTTGGGTGCCCGTTCGGGGCCTGCGGTTGTTGTCAAACTCTTACGATTCGGCAGATCCGTCATAACTGACACCAGATGGAGAATTTTCCGGTCGGGCAATTTGGGTAAAGCGCGCCCGGCCCACGCTGCTGTTCTAGGTCTAGGTGTCCCGATCGACACGGCTCGGTCAGGAACTCAGAAAAAATCGGTTGTGCGGTTTGCACCGGTTGTAATCGTGCTCTAGGTTCATGTGTCAGCAACGCACGGGGTAGAAAAACGACGGAGACTTGTCTCTGTCACCCACGATGTCTTGCGAACAACACTGACGGAGAGCACCGATGAATCTGATCGCAAAGAAGATGGTCGAATTCCTCAAGAAGGAAGATGGCCCCACCGCAGTCGAGTACGCCGTGATGCTCGCACTGATTATCGTCGTCTGCATCGCAGCCATCACCGCCCTGGGTTCCAGCGCTAGCTCGACGTTCAGCTATGTGAATAGCAACATCAAGGCTCCTGCTGCTAGCTAAGCAGAGTCTGAGCTTAGACCTGAGAAGACGGGGATGTGGTTGCCGTGAAAGCGGAGACCCCATCCCCGTCTTCGATGACGTCGGGGCTGGTGACACACCCTAGTCATCGAGTTAACCCCCTCAGGTTGTATGAATCGATTTCTGCGTCCGCTCGTTGCGTTTTTGAAAAATGAAGATGGCCCAACCGCCGTCGAATACGCCGTCATGTTAGCACTCATCATCGTCGTCTGCCTCGTTGCGATCACCTCCTTAGGTACCAGCACGAGCCAAACTTTCAGCTACGTCGGCTCGCGCATCGCTCCTGGCGCGGCTTCGTAAGCCACAAAAACTGTCATCGCTCATCGCGTCGTGACACACCGGTGTCGCGACGCGATTTTTTGTAGCACGTAAAAAACGTGCTCCACGTTGAAAGCCGATTACCGAACCGCGCGGTAGACGTGAACTTCCGCTTTGCCGATCTCGCCGGTGAGTTTGCCATCGGCGAATGTTAGCCCTTTCGGGCGATTTGCGAATGCCGGTTTCCAATCGCCTTTGGGTAACGTCAGCGAGACGGGCTTCGACTCGGTTTCGGACAGATTCGCGACGATCGCTACGGTTTCCGTTTCGCTCGCCCAAATCGCGGCCGTGACATCGCTGCCGTCGGTGAGTTTGGTTCGCTTGGCGTCGAGCAGCAACGGCGCGATAGCCTTTAGTTCCAGTGCCACCGCGCCGCATTCGGCCCACAAATCTTTGCTATCGGGCAGGTACCATTCTTCCCACGCCGGTTTGCCCGCGGCCTTCTTCGTGGCCTGCACGGCAGGCGAATCGACCATGTGGTAGATCGACCACGGCATCACGCCTTTCGCCCCATTGATGAGGCCGACGTAACACAGGTTGCGATACTCGGCGGGCGTCGGTACGCGGTTGCCGGGCCAGCGGAATGTCTGCGGCAAAATCCAATATGGGCAGTTCGCCAGGGTTGCGGCTTTGCTCACCAGCACCATCTGCGTTTCGGTCGCTTTCAAGCTCGGGTCGGCCGCCTTCGGGTTGGCGACGGGGTACATTTCCCAGCCGATGAAATCCGAACATTGGAAGAACGCCGCCGCAGGCATCAGCACATCGCGGCTCTGCGTACCGAGCGGGTTGTACGTCAGGCGATGCGGCACGATTTCCTTCACGAGCTTGTTCATTTTGGTGAGATGTTCCACATTCGACAGCGTGTTCGCGTCGTCGAAGATCGTCCACGCGATGATCGCCGGGTGATCCTTGAACTTCTGCACGCGATCGAGTTTCGCTTCGGTTTCGGTATGCCCGGCCACGACCCAAATGCCGAGTTCGACGGCCTTGTCGAGGAACCGCGTATCTTCGTGCCACGGCCCCTGAATGTGAACGACCGTACCGCCAATCGCGTGGGTCTGCTCGACGCACTTCAGCCGCATGTCCCCCGTGTGCCCCGTCGAGATGTAAAAGCCGTACGGCATCACCGCTTTGCCGTTCACGAGCAACGTGCCATCCTTGCGGAGCGACGAAGTCATCGGCTTCGGGTCGGCCGCCACCGCACACGCGGTCAGGCTCAAAACGATCGCCAACATCGAGCGAAACATGGTCGCGTCCATTCTGTTAAGGCCTCTACGTCGGGGGCGAATTGATGCCGTGACAACCAGGTGAAGTGAAGTTGGGCTTTTCATCGAATTTCTGCTACAACTCTCATCCCATTTCTGTTACATTCTCAGTAACCGTTCACAAAGCAAATTGCATATTCGACCATAAGAACCCGTAGGTCGTGGCCGAAGAGGCTTTGCGATGAGGCCCGACAGAACGGCAACGGCAACACCCTCATGGTTTTTATGTCCCGCGCGATAGCACTGTCGGGCCTCCCAAAGCCTCCGGCCCGACCTACAAAACCAGCAAAACGGAAACCACCGTGAACGGTTACCATTCTCATTTCGGAAAGGCCGGTTTTCGGTCCTGAAGGGACCGTTCTATCAGCCCAGGTCGGAGCACGCGAAGCGAGCGAAGGCCTGGGAAAACAAGGGCAAACGGCTTCGGTCCTGAAGGGACCGTTCGGAGCTACTTCTTCTGCAAATACGCGAATAAATCCCGGATCTCATCGGGCTTCATCGCGTCGAGTAAGCCTTCGGGCATGACCGAGTTCGGCGTCGGTTTGCGGGTTTCAATGTCCGCGATTGGCAGAAAGAGTTCCTCGTTCACCGTTCGCACGGTCACGCCGTTGGGCGAGTCTTTGCGAATGATGCCGGTAACGAGGCGGCCATCGAACAGGTAGAACGCGGTCATCTTGTATTCGTTCGCGACGGCGGCACTCGGATCGACGACGTTTTCGAGGAGATAATCGAGGTTCGCGCGTTGGCTGCCGGTCAGTTCCGGGCCGACGACTTGCCCTTCGCCGAACAGCTTGTGGCACGTTGCGCAGTTCTTCGCGAACAACACCCGCCCGCGATTTTCATCCGCCGTTTTCAGCATATCTGGCGACAGCATCGCTTTGTACTTCGCTATCTGCACGTTGCGGGTGGCGCTCGCCGGTTTGACTTCGCCCCAGACGGCCTTGAGCTTCGCGACGACAGTTTGATCCTTCAGCGTCGCGATTTGTCGCGCCGTGAATGCGGTAATGTCGGCCTTGGCCACGGTGCCTTTCTCGACTGCGTCGAGGAGTGCCATCGCGTAGCTGGCGCGAGACGACAGCGTCTGCACGGCATCGGCTTTTTCGTCGGCGCTGAGACTGGCGTACACCTTCAAAATCGCTGACGGCGTGGTGTCATCGCTGTAGTTCGACAGCGCGACGATTGCAGATCGGCGAACCGCAGGGTCCGCTAACAGCGTCCGCAACATCGGCGAAAGCGCGACCGTCTTGCGGGCGGCCAACAGTGCGATTGTGCGGTTCCGTTCGCCCGCATCGCCCGTTGCGACGATCTTCGCTTTCATGTCTGCGATGGCTCGCGCATCGTCGAATTTCAAGGCAATATCGTTGGTGAGTGCGACGATTGCGGCGTTCGGGTGCTTCGACATCGCCTCATAAATCGCCTTCCAACTCTCGGGTGGCACGACGCTCTTACGTTCCTCGAACGCCTGCACGATGCCTTGCAGAATGTCTTGCCGCGTCTCGTCGTCCGGTGCCGACTTCAGAACCGGGAAGATCGCATCGAGTTGTTTCGTCGGCTCCGAATCTGGCAACGTCAGCACGAGGCGAACGATGTTCGTCCGCACCCGGCGAATGGCAATCGCGTTGACGAGCTTCAGCGCGTCGTCGGGCTTCGCCAGCACCGCAGGCTGGATGCCGAGCCAGTAGAGTTGCGCGAGCTTCGCGTCGGCATTGTCGGCAGGTTTCGCAAACAGGAGTGGGGCCAACCCGAACTGATCGTTTAGATCCAGGCGAGGTAATGAAGCCGCAATCGCTCCACGCTGAGAAGGGAATGCGGTTTCGGACGCCATTCGTCGAATCGTACCGATGAACCCCTTGTCCGTCTTACCCGATTCCATTCCCAATCGAGTTCCCCAAACCGCAGTGGATTCGTTCTTGTTGAACGCCGCGATCGCACAGAAGCCAGGCAGCAGTTGTCCCGTCGCGAAATTCGTCCACATGACGCGAAGATTCAACGCGTTGTCGTCGGAAACGAGCAGCTTATTTTCCGCCCACGGACACGGAGTAATCGTTCCCACGCTCGCGCGTTCCTGAAGGACGCGCCGTGCTTTTCGCACCAGCCATTCATTCTTGGATTTATGCAGATTCCACAACTCCCCGTCCGTCATCTTGGAAACATCGCCCTTCCAACTCTTTCGGTCGCCGTAGATCGTGCGGTAAATACGCCCGTTGCTGATGTCGGCGACGTCGTAGTTGTGGCACTCGCCGGTGTCGCTCCAATCGCTGGCGTACAAACCGCCGTCGGGGCCTTGCTTGACGCAGATGCCGCGGAACCACGGGTCGTTCGCGAATAGGAAGTCCGGTCGGCGCACGCCTTTCATGCCAGATGGCGTGCGTTCGAGGCCGTCGTTGTTGATGCGGTTGCCGTGGATATTGCAGGTGAACAGCGTGTTGCGATACTCCTTCGGGAAGTTGTCGCCGAGGTAAATCGCCGCACCGCTGTGCGCGTGACCGCCACCGGCGTCGTCGTGTTCCTTCTTCAGGCCGGTTTTCAGATCGGCGCGACCGTCGGTCCAGTGGCCGCCCCCCCAGTGCTTGTAGTCCACCGCACTGCTCATCAATCCGAAGGCGTACGGGTTGGAGTCTTGGCCGTACATGCGTTCGTATCGCCCGCCGGGCACGACGTGGAACAAGTGGTCGATCACGCAGTTCGTGATGAACATTTCACCGTGTTCGTCGAAGTCGAGGCCCCACGGGTTCGTCGTGCCGGTCGCGACGACTTCGAAGTTCTTCTTGGTCGGGTGGTAGCGCCAGACGCCGCAATCCATGTATGGCCGCTTCTCTTTCGGCGTGCCCGGCGCACCGATGAACGCCTTCGCCTGAATGCCGTTGGTGCCGTACAAGTAGCCGTCCGGCCCCCAGATCAGGCTGTTAAATACCGTGTGTTTCGTGTCGGTCATGTTCCAGCCATCGAGGTGAATCACCGGCGGGCCGCTCGGCTTGTCGTCGGCGATTGGCACGAAGAGAAGGTTCGGCGAGGAACAAAGCCAGATGCCGCCGAAGCCGAACTCGATGCCCGAAAGGTTCACACCGTTATCGATCACCACGGTTTTCTTGTCGTACTTGCCGTCGCCATCGGTGTCTTCGAGGATCACGACGCGATCGTGCCCTTTGCCATCGCGGCTCCACTTCGGGTAACTGAGGCACTCGACGACCCACATCCGCCCGCGGTCGTCGAACGTGAACGCGATCGGCTGGACGATGTCCGGCTCACCCGCGAACAGCGTCACGTGAAACCCCGGCGGGACTTTCATCTTCGCCGCCGCTTCCGAAGTCGGCACCGGTTTGTCTGCCGCCTGCAATTGCGGAGTCTGGAATGCGGAATGCGGAATGAATGCAAGCAACAGGAGGAGCCAGCGCATGAAGGAATTCCGATTGGGGTGGGTGAACCATTTCGCAGGTTGTTATGATAACGAGAACGGAACGAGGAAGCGATATGACAACGCTGAAGACGAAACGGATCACCGCGGAAGAGTTCGGCGCGACGCCAGAACCGGAGGATGGGTCGAGAGACGAATTACTGTGCGGCCGCGTCATCTACAAGCCGATCGCGCGAATGTTGCATGGTTTCGTATGTGCAAATGTGGCGTATGTCGTTGGCACTTTTGTTCGAGCGAACAAAATCGGCAGGGCGAGTATGAGTTCCGGGTTCATTCTCGCCCGCAATCCCGATTCCTTACTGGCACCCGATGTCGTTTATTGCATACGACGCGATCCACCGATTGACGACTTCCCGGAATACGCACCCGATCTCGTCGTGGAAGTCCTCGATTTTGACGAAGAACGTTACCTAATGCCTGAAAAGCTCGAAGTGTATCTCGCCGCTGGCGTTCGCCTCGTGTGGGTCGTCGATCCCGAAACGCAAACCGCGATGGTTTACTCCGGTAACATGCGCGGCGTCGAACTCGGCGAAGTCGACACCATCACCGGCGGCGACGTGTTGCCGGGTTTCGCGTGCAAAGTCGCGGAGTTCTTCATGTAAATTCCCAGCATGTTTTGAGGGTTCGAGATGTCTGCGATTGCGACAAGATTGATCACAGCCGAAGAGTTCATGAACATGCCAGAGCCAGCAGATGGTTCGAAGCAAGAACTGTTCCGTGGGGAGATCGTGACGATGGCGATGAATCAGGACGAACATTGTCTGGTTCAGGCACACATGGTCTGGTTGCTGAAAAACGTCGTGAACCCCGGAAAGCTCGGCTGGGTCTTGACGGAAAATGCCGTCACCATCGAACGCGATCCCGATACAGTCCGTGGACCGGACATCTCCTTTTACAGCATTCAACGCGTTCCGAATCGCCCGCACGGATACAATCCGTTGCCGCCCGATCTGGTCGTCGAAATTCTTTCGCCCAGCGATCGGCGAGGCGCGGTTCGCGAGAAGATCCGCGAATACATCCGCGCGGGTGTCCCGCTGATTTGGCTCGTCGATCCCGAACTCCACATTACCACGGTGTACGCCGGGTCGATTCGCGGCGTCGAACACGACTCCGAAGACACCATCACCGGCGGCGACGTGTTGCCGGGGTTCGCGTGCCGGGTCGCTGAGTTCTTTGCAGATTGAGAACCGTTCAACGAATCGAAGGAGCCGAGACATGAATACGATAACGCAGTTCATAACCGCACAAGAGTTCATGAACATGCCAGAACTAGCAGATGGTTCGAAGCAAGAGCTCGTACGCGGAGAGATTGTGACGATGCCACCAATTCAAAGCGAACATGGACTGGTTCAAGGTCAAATTTTGTGGCTACTGAAAAACCTCGTCACGCCGAACCGTTTGGGATGGGTCATGCCGGAAGCCGGTGTGTGCGTTGAAACCGATCCCGATACGGTGCGCGGACCCGACGTTTCTTACTACAGCATTTCGCGAGTTCCGAACCGTCCACAAGGTTATAATCGTATCCCGCCCGACATAGTCGTCGAAGTGCTTTCGCCGAACGATCGTCGCCGCGCGATGCAGGAAAAAATCGGCGAGTATATTGCAGCGGGCACGACAATCATCTGGGTCGTCGATCCCGATGCGCGAACTGTGATGGTCTACAACGGCAATCTCCGCGGCGTCGAACTCGGCGAGAACGACACCATCACCGGCGGGGACGTGCTGCCTGGGTTCGCGTGCCGGGTCGCCGAGTTCTTTGCAGACTAACATCTGCGTTTGACGTGCGATCGAGAGCGGGGCTATTCGTCGTCTTTGGAGCGGTGTTTGGTCATCGTGACGACGTTGCCTTTGCCGTGGTAGGTGACGTCGGACATGAAGCTGCGGATCATGAGCAGGCCGCGACCGCAGGGGCGTTCGAGGTTCTCGATGGCGGTCGGGTCGGGGACATCTTCGGGGCAGAAACCGTCGCCTTGGTCTTCGATGCGGATGTCGAACCGCTCCAGGATTACGGAGTAGCGAACGAACACTTTCTTGTCCGGGTCGAGTTGGTTGCCGTGTTTGATGGCGTTGACGAGGGCTTCTTCGAGGGCTAATTCGATGTGGAACAAGTCCCGGTCGCCGAACTGGTTCGCCTGCAGCGCCTCTCGGATTTCATCCTGAATTCGGCGAACTTCGCCCAATTCACTCGGAACCGTGAGGTCGGTCTGAACGGGGGTTGGCATGGCGGCCACCAAAGGACAAGGCGGGGCACGCGCCCCGCCGCGAGAGTATTAGAATGCGCTGAGGCCAGTCTGTTCGTCCTTGACGATTTTCAGCATCTTATCGAGCTTCGTGAGGGTGAAGATTTCCAGGATCGTCTTGGAAATCTCGCACAGCACGAGCTTGCCGCCGACTTGCGCGAGCCGCTGGTGGAGGCGAATCAGTTTGCCGAGCGCGGCCGACGACATGAACTCGACGTTCGAGAAGTTCAGCAGCAACTTGCGACGCCCGAGTTCATCGACGAGCCGAAACAGGTCGTCGCCGATCATCTGAATGTTTTGTTCGTCGAGAATTTTCTTGTCGACGAAGTTGACCACGGTGACATCGCCGATGTCCTCGACCACGAGCCTCTGACGACGAGCTTGGGATGACATGTTCGTTCCTCGCACACAGGGCTGGTATCACCGCCAATCGGTATCGACCGAAAGGCTTGTGGTGATTGTTGAGTTTCCAAGGCAGACTGTCAAGCGGTACGGGCGGTTTTTGAAGCGTCGTTTCAGGAAGTCATCGGTAGCGATACCGTTCTCTCGTTACGATCCACTGGCTCGACGGCATACTCGAGGGCTAACGCATCGAGTTCGGCGATCATCTCCGGGCCGAAATAATACAACGCATCTTCGCGTGCCGCCGAGTACAGCGTCGGCCCCGGACCCTGGCAGACGATGTCGTCGACTTCGAACTCGTAGGCCGGTTTCAGGACGCCATCGGCAAACGACATCGGGAACAGCAAGCAGACGAGCGGCTTGATTTCGTGGACGTCGATATCGCGTTCGAGCGCGAAGCGGTGCAAAAGGCAACCGCGGCCCACGGGGTCGAGGAACACGCAGGCTTCCTCGTTGTGTGCGGAGCGACCCTCGGGCAACGGGATCACGCTCGTGCGGGTGTATTGGCCACCGGGGTATTCGACTTCGGGCAGCGTGCCGAAATCCTCGGGGTCTTCGCGGAACCATTCGCTTCGCGGGATGCCGATGTATTTTTCCAACTCGGCCTGATGCACCTCAATGGCACGCACGCGCGGGATCTCGATATCGGCGCCGAACTGGCAACACGAATCGTTGCAGAACTCGCACTGCATACAGTGCGCGAAGTACGTCAGCGAGAAGATGAGCGGATTGACGCGGTCGAGAATCGGCGCGCCGTAGCGGCTCGGGTAGGCCCGCGTGAGCGGCACCGTCGGAGCGTACTCAACGGTCGCATCTGCATCGTCTTCGAGAAACTCCGTCTCCGATTCGCCAGTTGTCGTCTCCATGTGCCGCTATTGCATCCTTCCGAAAGTGTCGGGTACCTAATGGCTATGTATGAACTCGTTCAACCGATCAAGGGGCGGCGACGGTTTTTAATGGTTCGACGACGGCAACGATCGGCGTCAGCGTGGCGGGGAGCACCTTCGACAACGTCAAACGCGAGCAGCCATCTTTGAAGAACTCGGCGACTTCGCCGGCAGGTTGGAAGCCAGACGACGCGAGTAATTGTCGCGTACTCGATGCGGTCGCGCCCGATGTCAGTTCGGCGAACACGATGTGGACACCCGACGCCGACAGCCCCGCTTCGATCGCGGTGAGCAACATCTGTGCGAGACCCGTGCGACGCAGTGTTGGATCGACGACGACCATCTCGAGTTGTGCGTTGCCGTGGATCGGGTGCGAACCATCGACCATCGCGAACCCACCGAGCCGCGTACGGCCGGCGAGCACGAGAATCGTCGCACCACCCCAGTCTTTCTTGCGGCTGCGTAGCCGAAGCTGTTTGCCGATGGCGGTGCGTTCGGCGGCGCAAATTCCTTCCGCGGCATCGAGGAGTTCGATGAGATCGTCGACGTCGGTCTTCAACGCGGCCCGCACGCTCCAGCCGCGTTTCGCTTGTGCCGGCAGCGTTTTCGCTTCCTTCGCTAACGAAGCCACGCCGACCGCATCGGCGAGTTCGGGCTTCGGCCCGCGACGTAACGCCGACCGCACCACCGACAAAATGAACTCGGAGTACGGCACCTTCGCCGTTTCGAGTGCCGCCGCCAAACCGGCCAACGGGCTGATGCACGGGTTCGGATTCACTTCGAGAATGTACGGCTCGCCAGCGGGCGACAGTCGCAGATCGACGCGGCCGTAATCGCGGCAGCCGAGCAACTCGTATGCCTTCACGCAGATCGCCGACACCTTGGCGTGCAGTTCCGCCGACACATCTTCGGCAGGGTTCTTCGCGGGCGTCGCTTTGAAGTCGCGGGACGCGGGCTTCCACTTGGCATCGAAGCTGACGATCGGCCAGAGCGGGTCGTGGCCATCTTGTTCGAGAAACAAAATCTCGGTGAACGGCAATGCTTCCGGTGTGCCCGTGCGATCCCAGATCGGCACGTTGAACTCGCGCCCCGAGACGAATTGTTCGACGAGCACCGGCGCACCGTACGCGAGCATGATGTGCGCGACGCGCTCTTCGAGGTCTTCCCGATTCGTGACGACGCTCCCTTGATCGATGCCGATACTCGCGTCTTCCTTGCCGGGCTTCACGATCACGGGCCACGGCAGATCGCACGGTGGCATCGGCAGTTGATCGACCACGAAAAACCGCGCCGTCGGCAGTCCGGCACCGGCGAGCATCTGCTTCGTCAGCGGCTTCGATTTGCCGATCAGGATCGGCTGCGTCGGCGAACCGGTGAACGGAATTTGCAGCAATTCGAGGATGCCGGAGACGAACGCCTCGGTGTTCCCCCACGATGCCATGCCTTCGTACAAGTTGAAAATGACATCGGGCGATTGTTGCTTTAACCCGAACAAGAGCGCAGCCGGATCGCTGGTAATCCCGAGCCGCGCCACCGGCAACCCGGCGTCGATGAGCACCTTCGCCACGATGTCCGCAGTGTAAAGAATGTCGTACTCGGACTCCGCATCGGGGTGATCGACGGGCAGGGTCGGCTCGTTGTAAAGGATCGTCACGCGAGGTAGTGTCATCGGGTTGTCAGCTCCCACTCCGCAGGCATTGTTCGAGCCGCGCTTGCGCAAGGCTTACATCGAATTTAGTCGAGAGTCGCGTTTGAAGCCACCGCGAAAGCGTCGCGATTGCCGCGAATGAACTCCCGCGAGCATTACAAGCGGACCCGCACGATGAACGAGAAGTCATCTGCGATCCGCAACAAAGTCGTCGAATATTGTGCAATCGAATGCGCGTCACGATGTTATGATCGTCTGTTTCCACGTGTGAAAGGATGAACCATGCCCGACAAGATTTTGAACGCGGGAGGCAATTACTACCACGCGATTTCCTCAAAGTTTTTGAATCGACCACTCGGCGAACTTTTGGAACTCGGCGGTCACGACCGAGGCCAAGGCTGCATGGCCTCCCGAGTCGTTTCATTGCAACTGGATCGAGAGCGTTACGCAGGGATCGAGTATCCGTCAGTCCGGTTGGCCGGTGCTTCGAACGTTGTTTCCCATTACCCGCTATCTGTGATCGACCTCTTGCAACTGTCGGACACCTTTCACAACGTATTTGCCGACGTTATAATTCCCGTTTAGGAGAGCACCTGTGATTGCAGCGACAGAATTGTATGCCCGGTTAAATCGAGTCCCGCCTGAGTTGCGAGACGTGCTGGAATGCGTCATGCAATCGACGGCGGTCAACCGTTGGCTGCAAAACACGGAAAGCTTTTCGGACGAAGGAAAAACGCCACTCGATCTTCTCACGCAAGCGGCCGATCGGAACGATGAGGCAGAGCTTCGCGACAACGTACGTCGCGTCGTAGGGCCGTTCTACAAGGCGATTGGATACGCCAGTGCTCCGGGTGTTTTGCCGATCGAAGAGTTACTCGATGTTGTCGTGCAAGAGATGATCCAAACGAATGAACCGGCCAGTTCTGACAGTTCGAGCAGGCAAGAACAACAGCAGATGGGTACCCAATTCTCGTAAGGTCGGTCGTGCGAAATTTCCGCGAACTGCGGAGCCTCTCCGCCTTCGCTGCCGTGCTGCATACTCGCCAGCGGTGGGTCATATGACTACTGCCCAGCCATTCCACGAGACCCCTGCCATGATCGCTTACCCATACTTCCTTTCTGCGTTCGGTATCATCGCGGTGATCGTCGGCTTCCTCCTTGCCGGTCTGAGCCATTCCACTCCGTCGCGCGAACGGGGCATCCACTCCAAGATGCGCAATAAAGAGATCCTGCGACACCTCCAACGCGAGCAACGGATACCGTTTCCGAATCTGGTGATCGCGTTCGGAATGATGTGCGTCTTGGCCAGCATCATCTGGCGACTCGCGCGGAATTTCGTGTGACTCTCGGTTCCCGAGTTCGACCCACTTCGCGATTTCCCGCGCAAATCGCCTTTCTTGCCCGAACGGATCAAACTCGCGGGCTACGAATGACCGATAGTAGAGGGGTGCTGTTCGTTTTCGTTTGAAAGGTGCGCCATGGATTGGCCGTTCTCCCGACGGGAATTGTTGGAAGGGACCGCACTCGTCGGCGGGCTGGCGCTCGCGAGCCGCACCGAGGCAGCGCCGCTGGATCGGCTGCGCCAGAAGCAGCATCCCGGTTGGGTCGTCGGCAAGCTGACCGGCGCACAGGCGATCGCGGAGACGTTGAACGCGGAGGGCGTCGGCTGCGTGTACGGCATACCCGGCGCGCAAGAGAACGAGCTTTGGGATGAGCTCAAAGCGCGCGACGTGCCGTACTTGCTGGTGACGCACGAGTTCTCGGCGGCGTGCATGGCAGACGGTTACGCGCGTGCCACGGGGCGACCCGGCGTGCTGTGCGTGGTGCCGGGGCCGGGCATTACCAACGCGCTCACGGGCCTCGGCGAGGCACTACTCGATTCGGTGCCCGTCGTTGCCATCGTCGGCGATGTCGGGTGCGGCGACAAAGCGAAACCGTTCCAAGTCCACTCGTTGAACCAAGTCGATTTGCTCAAGCCCGTCTGCAAAAGCGTCTATCCCGTGACCGACGTGCGGCAGATCCCGGCGACGATCCGCCTCGCGTTCCAAGTCGCAATGTCCGGCGAGCCGGGGCCGACGGCGGTCGTCATTCCTTACAACTTGCTCATCGAAGTCGCAGACTTCCAATGCCCGCCACTCGCCGCCGCAGGTGTGCCATTCGACGACGATGCGTTCGCCAAAGCGCTGGCGTTGCTATCGCAGAAATCGCAGCGAATCGGCATCTACGCGGGCTACGGCTGCATGAACGATTCTGCATCGCTCACGGCGCTGGCCGAGGTGCTGCAAGCCCCGGTTGCGACGAGCGTTTCCGGCAAAGGCGCGATCTCCGACTGCCACCCGCTCGGCGTCGGTTGGGGCTACGGTAAACATGCATCCGCCGTTGCCGAACGGGCATTTGCACACATCGATTGCCTCCTCGCCATCGGCGTGAAGTTCAGCGAAGTTTCGACCGGCTATTACGGCAATCCCCGGCCAAAACACGTGATTCACGTCGATGCGAACGCGAGTAACCTCGGCAAGGTGATGCCCGCCGATGTCTGCGTTCATGCCGATGCGGGCCTGTTTTTGTCGAAGCTGCTGGCGTGTGCGGAGAGCCTTCGTCGCCCGACCGATGGGCACCTGCACGCCCGCATTCGCGAAGCGAAAAAATCGCACGAAGCGACGCTGAAGGCGATCCCATCGGGCACCTGCGGCGTCGATCCGCTGGCCACGATTGCGGCACTGCGACGGAACCTCCCCGAAGATGCGATGCTGTTCACCGACGTGACCGCGAGCGAACATCTCGCCGCCGAATCGTTCCGCACGACGAAGCCGCGAACGTACTTCAACCCCGTCGATAATCAGTCGATGGGCTGGTCGATCCCGGCCGCGATCGGTGCGCAACGCGCGTGCGGCAATCGCGTCGTGGCCACGCTCACCGGCGATGGTTGTTTCCTGATGTCCGCGATGGAAATGAGCACGGCTGCCCGCGAAGGCTTGCCGGTGAAGTTCGTGATCCTCGACGACCACGCCTACCACTACATGCAACTGCTCCAGCAACCGGCGTATCGGCGAACGACGGCCACGGAACTGGCGCGAATCGACTACAAAGCATTCGCCCAAGCCGTCGGGGTGGCGTACCGCGAGATCGCAACCGGCGACCAACTCGACGGTTGCCTACGCTCGGCACTCGACCACCGCGGCCCCGTGCTGATTCGCGTACTCACCGATTACGGCAACCGCAAGATTCGCTGGATCGAAGCGGTACGCGATCGCTATACGAAGGAATTGTCCCCATCGCAAAAGATTCGCTTCCTCGCCAGAATCGGGGCGAGAACGTTCAACGGGCGACCCGAGAAGAACGACTGAGCGCTCTCAGAATCGCGTTGCTGGTCCGATATGCCGTGCCACGCGCTTCGCTCCGAACGACGATCAGAACGGCCCGAATCATTTCGCACCTCGCTCGCGCCGACGGTACGTTTCGCTGGTTTCTTTGCCCGCGCCGTCGGTGAATACGAAGTCGTAGGTGCCGTCTTTGCCGATCGTGTATTTCACTGAAAGCGTCTTGCCTTGCACCTCGTATTGGATCGCGTACGCCTTCTTTTCGTCGTCTCGGGTGAAATCGGTGATCGTCGCGCCGCGCAATGGGCGTCCCGGCGGTCGGACTGGCGCATCGCGGGGTTGCGGCTCGATCCCGTCGCCGCGAACCGTGACGACGCCACGGATTCCGCCGTTGATGTAGGGGTACTTTTTCGTCGAATAATAGCGGTAGCCATCCTTCTCGGTGCGGCCGTTGAACTCGTCGAGGTCGGTCGGCACTTTGCCGTCGGCGTCGGTGTAGCCGTAGAGCGGGTAGCCATCGAGCGCGTAGCCGATCGGGTTGCCTTTGCCGGCGATCTTTTCCAGATGCACTGGCGCGATGTGGTAGTGGTAATCGTCGCCGCGCCCGCAATGCCCGCCGTATTCGTCGAGTTCGCCGGCGAGGAATGCATCCTCGCCGCGGTTGTTCAGCGCGTTGAAGATCGGCACGCCGTTCACCGCCAGTGCGATCGCGCCGCGGTATAGGTGGGTCTTCGCCGAGATCGGCTTTTCGGCGAGCCGTGGCTTCAGCGGGATCTGCCAGGCGTTCTTGCCGGTGTACGGTTGCGGCAGCGGCACTTGTTGTTGCCACGACTTGATACCGATCATCATCGGGTGGTCTGGAAAGCCGCTCGACCCGACGTAGACGAAATCATCGTCCGCACGCAATTCGAGTTTGTCCTCGAACGACTCGAAGTGCTTCTGCGCGAGCGGCTTCTTCTTGTCGTCCGGTGCGGCAAGTGCAGTCAATGACGCAACGATGACCGCGAACGCGAGCGGGAATCCCTTCCGACGGAAGATGGCGGCTAGTAAGACGGCATATCGCATTCGAGTGCTTCTCGCGTTATTGGGATTCGAGGCAATACAGAAACTTGTTGGAGCGAAGAAACATCTGCTTGCCAACGATGGCCGGTGTCGCGTTGAAATCGCTGTCGTCGAGCGGTGCATTCTGTTGCAGGAGTTCGAACTTGTCGCCGACTTTCAGGACGTACACACCCGAACGTCGGCTGACGGCGTACAGATGGCCATCGGCGGCCACCGGCGAGGCGTAGAACGGACGACTGCCACGCCCACCGACGCCTTTTACCGAGAGCCGTTCTTCGTAAACGACCGCGCCGTTCTCCGTTTTCATGCAGATTGCGAAACCATCTTCGGTCACGTTCATCAACCGGCCATCGTGCAGCACTGGAGTTGGAACGTACGAGCTTTTGTTGACGGCCCACAGAGTATTTTTTTCGGTCACGTCGCCACTGCCACCGACCTTCAGTGCAATCGTTCCCCTCGTCTGGAACCCGCCCGTAATGTATGCCGTGCCGTCCGCACCAATGACGCCAGGGCAGACGTTGCCGCTCGGCTTGATCGTGGCATACCAAAGCAGTTTGCCGGTATCCGGGTTGATGCCCCAGATTTCGCTCGGCATTGCCACGACGAGATCGATACGGTCACCGAACTCGACCAGTGCCGGCGTGCTGAATGACAGCGACAACCGTTTCCCATCGGCTTTCCAGGCTTGCTTCCCCGTCTTTTTATCCAAAGCGACGATCGCCCGGCCTTCACTCGCCGCGTTCACAATGACGAGGTTTTTGTGGAGGATGACGCTGGCCGACGATCCCCAACGGCGTTCGTCCGAATCGGTACCGACGCTCGTTTGCCACAGTGTTTTGCCGTCCAAATCGAAGGCGACGACACCCGCCTTGCTGAAGAAAGCGTAGACGGCTTCGCCATCGGTGGCGGGCGTGTTACTGGCGTAACCATGTTCGTTGAGGTAGCCACTGAATTTGTCTTCTGCATCACTTGCGGCAACATCTTTCGTCCACAAAATCTTGCCCGAAAGCCGATCGACGCAGACCAGATGCCGAGTCAGCTTCGCGATGTTACCAGGGTTGGCCGCATCGACGCCATAGCCGGAGTAACACGTCACGAATGCCCGATCGCCCAGGATGATCGGCGAGGATGACCCAGGGCCGGGAAGCGCCGTCTTCCACTTCACACCATCGCTGTCGGTCCACTTGATCGGCGGCGTACCCGCAACGAAACCGGTGCCGGTCGGACCGCGAAATTGTGGCCAGTCAGCCCCGCCCGCAGCGAATATCGAGACGATGCCAAGGAGACTCGCGGCACGTGTCATTGTGCAACCTGCGTATGAGTGCGTGAAATAAAAAAGCGCCGGTCGTACGACCGGCGCGAAAAATGATTTTTACAGCGGTTCAAAAATCAACTGACGGGTGGCTTCTCGACGGGTGGACGTTCGGGGCGATCACCACCGGGTGCGCCTTTGCCGCCTTTATCACCCTTGCTGCCTTTACCGCCCTTGCCGCCTTTACCGCCCTTTTCGCCGTCTGGGCCACCGGGGCCGCCGCGTGGGCGGAAGTTCTCGATCGTCGTCTTTTGCTCAGCCGTCAGCAGCTTGTCCAACTTCGCTTTGAGTTCTGCCTTGATCGCGTCGAGTTCCTTGGTTTGTGCCGGTGTCAGGTTCAATTCTTCCAGAAGTGGCGGTGGGAACACTTGCCCGAGTTCGAACCGTGGCGGATGGCCTTTCTCGCCGCCTTTGCCATCTTTACCGGCGGGCGGTTGGGAGGCGGCTTCCGTTGAAACGAACATCATTCCGACCGAAAGCGCCAACATACCGAACAACAACCTCGTCATGAAATTCTCCACGTGTGCGAATAAGAGTCACCGACACTACAACACTAAACGCAACTTCTTCGCAGCAGAGACAGGGAAATCTCGAATTATTTCAACGGCGAGTAGTCGGTGGCTTTCATCATGAGCGATTTGACGCCATTTTTTGCAGTCAACGACCCGCCCGCTTTCTTCTCGGAGGCGTCGCGGGCTTTCACCCAATCGGCATCCATTCGGAAGGTGTCGAACGATTTCTTGGCAGCATCGGTGCTGGCGTGGTGGAGGACGTAAATCAGTGCGAGCGGGGTTGCGGGCGATTTCTCATCGACATCGACGGCGGGCGTTCCGGCTGGCGACATCGCCGCGACGACTTGCCCGCAAGTCGTTTTATCGGCGGCGGCGAGGTTCCAGTAAGCGACGTTGGACATTCCGTGCTTCTCGAACAGTTTCACGGTGTGATCGCGGAAGCGGGCGTTGAGGTGTTCGAGATTGTGCGGCGTAGCGATGTACATTCGCAGTTCGTACACGCCTTTGCCATCGGACTTTTCGCTCTTCGTGGCGTGCGAATAATCGGTGGCCGACATCCAGAATCGTTCGATTTTGGCGACGAGCTTGCCGTCCTTTTCGGACTCGGCGTGAGCTTTTTTCCAGACGGGGTCGGCGATGAAATCTTTCCACGACTGATCGGCCGTCGCTTTGTCTTTATGCGAGATGACGTAGACGAGGCGCTCATCGGGGTTTTCGAGCGGCATCCAGTAGCCGACGTTCGTGATGCCGTGCTTCTCGAACAGCTTCAACGTATGGTCGCGGAAGCGCGCATTGAGCGCGTCGAGTTTCCCCTTCGCGGCGTAATACACTCGCATTTCAAACAATTGATTCTCCTTATCGGCGGCATTTCCCGAGGTTACGACCGACAGCAACGCCAGCAGGGACAGGGTCCAACGGATCACGATGTTCTCCAAAATACGGGGTGAGGAAACGATTCGTTACGCGGAAATAACCGGTAACTTGCGACGGCCGATGCCCTCGGCGTCTTTCGTCTTGGGCAGACGATGCGCGTTGGTCTTTTCCCAGTCGGCAACTTCTTCCATCAGCGCGTCGACGATGTCTTTTTCATCGACGCGGCGAACGATCTCGCCGTTGCGGAAGATCATACCTTTACCATTGCCCGCTGCGATGCCGATGTCGGCTTCGCGCGCCTCGCCGGGGCCGTTGACGACGCAACCGAGCACGCTGATTTTCACGGGTAAGCGGCGGCCCTGCAAACGCTGTTCGAGTTCGGCGATGATCTTTTCGAGGTCGATCGCCAGTCGGCCGCACGTGGGGCAGGCGATGATTTCCGGGCGGCGCACCCGACGCTGCGTGGCTTGCAAAATATCGAACGCGGCCAAAATCTCCGGGATCGGGTCGCCGAGCAACGAGATGCGGATCGTATCGCCGATGCCATCGAGCAAGATCGGCGACAAGCCCGCCGACGACTTCGTGACGGCGTACGGCGCTTTGCCCGCTTCGGTGATGCCGATGTGCGTCGGGTAATCGCAGAGTTGCGCGAACAGCCGATACGCTTCGACCGCCACCAACACATCGGAAGACTTTAAAGAGACGATGATATCGTGGTAGCCTTCGCTCTCGGCGACTTCGATCGAACGCAGTGCGCTTTCGACGATGGCAGGCGGGCAGGGGAACTCATATTTCTCGACGAGTTCGCGTTCGAGCGAACCGGCGTTGACGCCGATGCGCATCGGTATGCCTTTGTCTTTCGCTTTGCGAACGACTTGACGGAAGCGGTCGTAACCGCCGATGTTGCCCGGATTGATGCGGATTTTGTCGATCGGGTGATCGAGTGCCGCGAGTGCCATCTTGTAGTCGAAGTGAATATCGCAGATGAGCGGGATCGAGATTTTGTCGCGAATCGCACTGAGCGCCCCCGCATCTTCGGGCTTGGGCACCGTCACTCGCACGAGTTCGCAGCCCGCTTCTTCGAGTGCCAGAATCTGCTTGATCGTACCTTCGACGTCGTATGTATCTGTCGTCGTCATCGACTGCACCCAGATCGGGTTGGTGCCACCGATAACGAGTTCGCCGACTTTCACTTCGCGCGTCTTGTGCCGCGGCTTGCCGGGAACTTTCTGAGCGGTTTCGAGAACGCGCAAATCGAATCGAGACATCGGACTACCCCCGGAAGCGAACGTCCACATCATCCTGATGAACTAACCGTGGTTAGTCTAGTTCGCATCACGCTCGGGGGTAGACCTCGTTTGCGGCCGAATTTACGGTATGGCAGGGAATTCGAGTTTGTTTAGGAACAGCATCCCGCGGTCGCCGTGTTGGTGAAGTTGCTCGAGCATGAACTCCATGTCGGGTTGGATCACCTTCGGTTTGTAGCCGTTGGGTTGCTGGCTGTTGATGCTGACGAGCACCGGTTTCGTCCAGTCGATCATGTCGCGTTCGAGCCAAATAATGACGTTTTTGAGGCCGCGCGTCCGGATGCGGATCGAGTTCCCTTGCAGAATGTTCGCTTCGATCTCGGCAGGGATGAAGTTCTTGGTCGGGCTGTTTTCGAGTAAGTTTCCTTTCGCGATCGAGTCGGTGCCGACCCAGTAGAAGCGGTTGTCTTGGTGCCGCATCGTCTGCCAGGCTTCCATCTTGAAATTGTTGAGGCGCAAACTCGCGGTGCCGCGAACGCGCTCCTTGCGGCTCATCCAGTCGAACATAATCGGCACTTCCCCCGCGAACCATTCGAGGCCGCGACCGCGATAGACGGTGGCGATGGCGGGGAACCCTTGCGGCATGCAGAACTCGAACAATCGACGCACGTTCTCGAACGAATTGCCTGCGATCGCCCCGATTGAAATGTACATCGGCAGCTTCTGGCAGTTCCGCCAATAATCCATGAACATTCCTTGCATCTTCGGATTCGGCCCCATGGCACAGACACCCGCGAAAAGGTCCGGATGCGATGCGCCGACGTCCATCGCGAAGTTCGCGCCTTCGCCGAAGCCGAACAGGAACACGCGGTTGTTATCGACGCGGTAGTGCCGCAACAAACTGCGCAGCGTGGCGGTCACTTTGAAGTGCTGATCGCCCACCCAGTCGTACGGCTTGTCGAAGCCGTTCACCCAAACGGGTGCGGCGATGATGTAGCCGTTGCGGTCGGCATCGGCGGCCAACATGCTCACGAGTTGTTCGGCGGGCGTCGTATGGTGCGACATCGCGATGAGCACCGGATACTGCCGCCCGTGATGATACTCCGCAGGCAGGCGAATCATGTACTCGACGCCGCTCGAAGTCTCTGGAATCGCACCCGTGGTGCGACGATACACGCCGTTCGCAACGACGCGGCTCGGTGGCACGAGCGTGCCCGACGGTGCGGCGAGGTTCTCCGGTTTCGGCGGGGGTAACGAGGAAATTAGCTGCGCGAGGACATCGGGCGTGACGGGTTTGCTCAGCTTCTGCATCTTGGCGTAAAGTGCGCGACGACTGTTGAGAATGTCTTCGTTTTGGTAACTGAGCAGCAGTTCGCGCCACTGCCAGAAGCGGGTTGCAGTCGCGACGTTTTTCTCTGCGCCGTTCTTGCCCATCAGCCAACCGCTGACCGCCATCGCGACGAGTTCCTCGGGTTTGTCCATCGGCGATTGGCCTGCTTTTCGTCGTCGTTCCGCACTCTCGGCGAGGCCGACGAAGAAGTCGATCCGGCCGATCGAATCGGGGTGCAGTTCGCTGAAGACTTGCTCGCCCGCCTGGCAGAGTAACAGGTTATCTTCGGATTTCGCTTTGAAGACCGCCGGTTGCGTGACGCTGCCGAACGCGGCCAGTAACGGCACGACATCTTTCGCGTTCGATAGTTCATCGAGCGATTCGCGAAGGAGCCGTTGGCCTTTCTCGAACTTCGGTTGCACGATCTCGATTTGGGCTTTGAGCAAAGTGAAGCGGTCGATCGCGTCGGCGTCGGCGCGTTTGACATCGAGCGCGCGAACCGCAATGTTCGCCGCGACATACCGACCGGATCGCATGGCCAATTCGAGTTCGTCGACGATCATTTTCGATTCGGCGTTGCCGATCTCCGTCTGCAACTTGTCGAGTCGGGCGGCCTGTTCTTTCGGCCATTCGCCGGGGATTGCCCTCTTCGCAGCTTCGATTTCGCTTTTGGCAAAGTCGATGTAACCCGCACTCTTCATGAACGTGGCAATATCGAGCCGCTTGCCCGCATCGGGCACGCCATCCTTTTCTTCGAGGCTCGGGTGCGTCGATAGCATTTTGCGGAGGAATTGCGGCGAGAACTCGCGCGTGTCGAAGTACGGGTACCAGCGGTGGCTAGTCGAAGCGATGGCGACGCGCTTCGGGCCGATCGACGCGATGACCTGCGAGATGATCTGGAAGTTTCCGCCACCCGTCTTCACATCGATATTTCGCTTCCAATTTTTGTCGAAGTCGGCTGCCGTGAAGTTGCCGAACGGCAACGGGTTGCCGCTCTTGAGGCGGACTTCGCGATTGTATTCTTTGTTCTCTGGGTCGCCTTTGACGTTGTCGATCGCCTTACCCACTTGCTTCTGATGCAGGCTGAAGAGGATCCACTTCGCACCATCCTCGACGATGTCGAATCCTTTTGCGGCCGGGATGTTGACCGAGATGCCGTTCTCGCCGTCGTTGATCGTTTTCTGTTCTTTGAACCGCCGTCCTTGGATCGTGAAGCCATCCTTGAAGATGACGACATCGACCGCCGACGCCGTCGTCGTGGCGATGGCCAGCACGCCGAACGCCATCGCCGCCAGCAGCCGACGGGGTAACCTGCGTGTCGTATTCTCAGATGTCATGTGCGATTCCTTTCCGGTTCACGTTCTTACGCAGGGTCGCGTCTAATGGCACTGACTTTCTTATGTAGCTGGCCTCTATGAGGCCGGTGAGTAACTTCCGGGGTCACAGACCCCAGCTACAATAAGAGAAATCAAGTGCCGTTGGGATGGCGTCCGCGCACCGTGGGTGAACCTCATTATTGCAGACGGTCCCAACAATCTTTCATCGAATACGTTACGTTTCCGACTGAACGTCGCGAAAAAATTCATTCTCGATTTGTGTTGGGGCCTTTGGTGATTAAACTACAAACGCGACAACCGACAAAATGTTGGAGACGAGTATGCCCATTCAGTTTCGTTGTCCGGCCTGCGAACGGACGCTCTCGATTGCGCGCCGGAAGGCCGGGACGTCGGTCGAGTGCCCGCAATGTGCGGCGATGGTGATGGTGCCCGCGATGGCGGGCGTGGCGATCGAAACCACCGAACCGGCGAATCAAAAACGATTGCCCGTCATTCAGCCGGAAATCGTGAATAAGCCGAACCACGCACCCGCGAAAGTGAAATCGCGAGCGAATTCGCAGAGTTCCGCCACCGAGAAAGTGGACTCGATGCCACTTTTCGAGCGCCCCGATTTCGAGTCGCTGTTGAACCCGGCGTTGGCACAAGCCAAGAACGAATCGCAGCGGAAAGCCCGACTGGAAGAAAACGCAACACCCGCACCCGTCGCACCGCTCGCGCCCCTACCGCTGCCCAGCGAACCCGAGCCATCGAAGCCGGCGGCCATCGACAATCACCTGGTGATGTCTCGCCGAAAACTCGCGATGATCGCCATCGCGATAGCCGTGCTGATCGGAATCTCGTTCGTGGCCGGTTACTTCCTCGCGTCGGCCACACTCCCACCGAAGAAGTCCACGAACACCGAAGAGGTGGCTTCGTAACCGTGGGGCACGTTTTTTACGTGCCAGTATTTGTACGGCACGTTGAAAACGTGCCCCACTTCAATCGTCGAACCGAATCAGCAGGTCGCCGCCTTCGACTTGCGTTCCGGGTTTAATCAACACCTCGGCCACTTTCGCGGTGCGTTCGGCGTACAGTGTCGTTTGCATTTTCATCGCTTCCATCATCAACAGTTTCTGACCGGCAG
Organism: Limnoglobus sp.; assembly: GCA_043757025.1. Taxonomy (GTDB): domain Bacteria; phylum Planctomycetota; class Planctomycetia; order Gemmatales; family Gemmataceae; genus Limnoglobus. Next base: position 40,940 of record JAYVQG010000202.1, on the reverse strand, counting down.
CGACTGGCTCGCCGACTTCGACCATGACGGCTACCACCGAACCCGGCATCGGTGCGGCAACGTGTTTCGGGTTGCCGGCCTCGGCTTTCTTGCGCGTCTCGATGGTAGTACCGGTGAGGCTTCGATCGTAGACCAGCACTTCGCGCGGCTGGCCGTTGAGTTCGAAGAACACGGTGCGTTTGCCGTCGATGTGCGGATCGCCGACGGTGAGGAACTTGATAAACAGCGTCTTGCCGGGTTCGATTTCGACGCTGACTTCTTCGCCCTTCTGCATCCCGAAAAAGAACGTCAACGTCGGAAGCACGCTGACGTCGGAATACGTGTGCAGGTGATCGATAAAGTCCGCAAAGACCTTCGTGTACAGCAAGTGCGACGAAATATCTTGCCCCGTCGGCTTGCGTTTCAGCTTCGGTTCGAGAATCTTGCTGGCGGCTTCGAAGTCGGCGGGGGCGAGGCTCGCGCCGGCGCGTTCGGTCAGCGGTTTCTCGCCGCGGAGCACGCGGGCTTGGAGTTCCTTCGGGAAGCCGCCGGGCGGTTGGCCGAGGTACCCCTGGAAGAATTCGCGAACCGATTCGGGGAAAGAAATCTCGCGTTTGCCTGAGAGTACATCGGGTGGCGTGAGGTTGTTCGAGAGCATGAACAACGCCATGTCGCCGACGACCTTCGAGGTCGGCGTCACTTTCACGATGTCGCCGAACATCGCGTTCACCGACGCATACATTCGGCACACGTCCGGCCAACGATCCCCGAGGCCGAGCGACTTCGCTTGCTGCATCAGGTTCGTCGCCTGCCCGCCCGGCATCTCGTGCAAATACACGTCGGCGGTGGCGGCCAATTGCCCTGCCTCGAACGGGGCGTAGTAACGCCGCACTTCTTCCCAGTACAACGCCGTCTTTTGAAGTTCATCGAATGACAGCCCGGTGTCGCGGTCGAGGTAACGCATACTTTCGACGAGTGCGTTCAAGCTCGGCTGGGCCGTCACGCCGGACATCGGCGCGAACGCGCAATCGACGATGTCCACGCCTTCGTCTGCGGCCATGAGGTACGACGCGATCTGCCCGCCCGCCGAATCGTGCGTGTGGAAGTGGATCGGCACGTCGATCTCCGCACGCAACGCCTTCACCAGCTTCTTCGCGGCATACGGCTTCAACAGCCCCGCCATGTCCTTGATCGCCAGAATGTGCGTACCCGCTTTGACGAGTTCCTTCGCGAGAGACACGAAGTAGTTCAGCGTGTACTTGTCGCGTTTCGGGTCGAGAATATCGCCCGTGTAACAGATCGCCGCCTCGGCAATCGCGTCGGTTTCGCGGACCGCATCGATCGCCAGCCGCAGGTTCGGCATCCAGTTGCACGCATCGAAAATGCGGAAAATATCCATGCCCGCCTGTGCCGATTCCTTCACGAACGCCTTCACCACGTTGTCCGGGTAGTTCGAGTACCCCACGGCGCTCGCGGCCCGCAGCAGCATCTGGAACAAGATGTTCGGCACGCGCTCGCGCAGCTTCGCCAACCGATCCCACGGCGACTCTTTCAGGAACCGCATCGAGGTATCGAACGTCGCCCCGCCCCACATTTCCAGGGAGAAAAAGTCCGCGTGCCGCCGTGCGTATTCCGAGGCGACATGCACCATGTCGTACGTTCGCATCCGCGTGGCCAACAGCGATTGGTGCGCGTCCCGCATCGTCGTGTCGGTAATCAGCAACCGCTTCTGGTCGCGTACCCACTTCGCGAATCGCTCGGCACCGAGTTCCTTGAACGTGTCGCGCGTGCCCTTGGGAAAGCCGACCGGTTTCGCGGGCGTCAGTTGGCTGACGGGTATCACGTGGAAAGGCACTTCGCCCTTGCCCGCCCCGAGATCGGGACGTGGCTTGTCCTTCACTTCCGGATGCCCGTTCACGATGATATTCGCGATGTAGGAGAGCAACTTCGACGCGCGATCTTGCCGGTTCTTGAACACGAACAGTTCGGGTGTTTCGTCGAGAAACTTCGTCGTTACCGAGCCATCGAGGAACTTTGGGTGCGTGATCAGGTTCAGCAAAAACGGGATGTTCGTCTTCACGCCACGCACGCGGAACTCTTGCAAACAGCGTTCGGTTCGACGTGCGGCATCGATGAACCGGATGCCGGAGGAAGTCACTTTTACGAGCAACGAATCGTAGAACGGCGTGATGACGGCCCCGCCGAACGCCGTCCCCGCATCGAGGCGAATCCCCGCGCCACCGGATGAGCGATACGCCGAGAGGCGGCCATAATCGGGCGTGAAGCCGTTCGCGGGGTCTTCGGTCGTCACCCGGCATTGGATCGCGAAGCCGTTGACTTTTACCGCCGCTTGATCGCCGAGACCGATCTCCGGGTCGGACAGTTTCACACCCTGCGCGATCAGGATTTGCGAGCGAACGATGTCGTACCCGGTCACGACTTCCGTGACGGTATGTTCGACCTGAATTCGCGGGTTGACTTCGATGAAATAAAACTGATTGGTGTCCGCATCGTAAAGGAACTCGACTGTACCCGCGTTGTCGAGGCCGACCGCGCGGCCGACCTGAATTGCGGCATCGAGAATCGCCTGACGCACATCGACCGGCAGGTTCGGCGCAGGGGCGAGTTCGACGACTTTCTGGTGCCGACGCTGGATCGAACAATCGCGTTCGTACAAGTGAACCAATCCGCCGTGTTTATCGCCGAGGAGTTGCACTTCGATGTGCTTCGCGCGTTGAACGAGCTTTTCGAGGAAGACATCGGACACGCCGAACGCGGCGGCGGATTCCTTCTGTGCGGACTCGATGGCATCCGCGAGTTTATCTGCGGAGTACACCGGTCGCATCCCGCGGCCACCGCCGCCCATCGCCGCCTTTACCATCACGGGGTAGCCGAGTTTCTCCGCCAACACTTTCGCATCGTCGATCGACGACACCGGCTTGTCACTGCCCGAGAGAATCGGGACTTTCGCGAGCTTTGCAATGGCGCGTGCCGAGACTTTATCGCCGAGTTGGCCGAGAATCGTCGGGTTTGGGCCAACGAAGGTGATGCCCGCTTCGTTGCAAGCCCGCGCGAAGTCCGCATTCTCGGACAAGAACCCATAGCCGGGGTGGACCGCATCGACGCCGACGTCTTTGGCGAGCGCCACGATACTCGGAATGTCGAGGTACGCGCGAATCGGCTCGCCGGGGTTACCGACGCGATACGCTTCGTCGGCCTTGAACCGGTGCAGCGCGAAGCGGTCTTCGTGCGAGTAAATCGCCACGGTACGGATGCCGAGTTCGTGCGACGAACGGAACACGCGGATGGCGATTTCACTACGATTCGCCACGAGCAATTTCTTGAACGGCTTCGACGGTACGCTCGACATCGACAGTCCTCAACACAGGTGGTCGTTTGCGTCGATGATACGAATTCGTCGAACAACCGCAAACCGATGAAACGACGCCAAAAGCGAAAGGATTTTGTGCAGGCCGAACGCCACAGGTGAAGTTACGGAAAACGGGTAGAGCACGAGGGGAAAATACCTGTCACGTCGAAGAACATCGCCGTTGCGGATAGTTGCGCCGTACCGCTGTCGAATCGGAATCGTACGCAGTCGCCCCATTTCTCGATCAGCAGGTCGCCGACATTTGTGGTACTCCAGCCTGAGAGTACCACTTGTTTCAGGGAGCTACAGAATCGCAATCTAGCGAAGGCCATGTTCGCACCAACCGTCCAACGTGGCGAGGGCTTATCGGGAAAGCGTGGCAACTCGACGACCAGTTCGAGCGTCGGCCCATCGCGATGCAGCATGACAGAATGGATTTCGACCCCGATCAACTGCGGTGGGTGGGTGTAATAGGCCAACACGATACGCGGGTTATGTGCCAGTTCCCACCACATCAGAGCCTCGTTTTGAAGTTCATTCCGTAACATCTGGTGAATTCCAGACTCGTTCGGCCAGCCGAATCAGAAACTCGGCCTGCTCAGGGGACAAGTATCCGGCCACGTCGCACAAGTCGGCGTCGTTGTGGTTGGACTGGAGGTTGTCCAGTAGAGCCACCCACAGCAACAGCACGCCGCCGAAATCGTAAGGTACAGGATCGCCGTCCATGTTGGCGAAATCTCGCAGGAACGCCTTTAATTCATGGAAATCACCGCTCCATGCCATAGATCGCCCTTCTGACACATAACGCTGAAGAGATCGTGATTTAGCCCGCTTTCGCCGTCGCCGGTTGAGTGAGGTAATCGAGAACCTCGCGTTGCATACGTTCGACTTCGGCTCGATACCCACTCGAAACGAGGGCCAACTCCTCGGGGCGACTACTGACGCGCAACCGGGCCAGAAGATCGACGAGGTAAGATACTCGCTCTCGAGTGATTTTCAGTTCCTGGTCACTTGCAATCATGATCGAATCTCCACAACGCCCCGTCGTCGGCCTCTTGCACTTGACACCCAGGGCCGCACGGGTATGCAACAACCCCTGTGCAATCTGGAGACTCGATGCGTGTCGTCTACCTGTTGCTGATCGCCTGCGTGTTGCCCTCGATCGGCTGCACGATGCTCGTCGTCAACAGCGGCAAGGATCTGACCGCGTTGAAGACACAGGCGAAAGTCCACGAGGCTTTCGGACTGCCGACCGCAACCGGCCAAGCTGAGGGTATGCCCTACGAGGATTTCACTACCCATCGCAAGATCGCGGAGCCACAGAAGAACATTTACCTACTGATGGGCACCATCGCTACCTACGGCTTTGGCGAATTCGTATGGTTCCCGACCGAGCTATACCGGGCCGTTCGCCGGTCGGTCGTCGGCCAGCCACTCCGGTTCACCTACGATGCCATCAGGAACGTGACCGCCATCCGCTTCGAGAACGATCCCGTGTTGCTCCCACCTCGGATCGAGACGCCTTCAGCCGAGAAGTAGCCTCTTCGGGCGATCAAGTAATACTGCAATACTGAGATAAGGGTTCCTTACGACCGTAACTTCGCCGGGATTCGTTCGAGTAGCCCGTTGCCGAACGTTTCGTAAAGGTTCAATCGTTCGAGGTGAACGTAGCCGATGTGGCAACCGCAGGTGTCGTTCGTGCAGGGTCGCGCGATGAGTGCTTTCTCGAAACTGCCATCGTAAAGGTTGCCGATGGGGCGGTCGATGAAGTGGCAACGCCGGACCACGCCAGTACCGTCGACGGTGATTGCGGTATGCCCTGCGCGACAGCGTTCGCCGAGGCTTTCGTGGTACTGGTTATTCAACGGAAACAACGGATCGACTCGCTCGAACTGCTGTAGGATCTCCGCGGAATAATACTCGACTTCTCGTTTATACGCATTGATCCAGACGTAGATTTCTTCGGGAAGTGACGCCCGAATCGCGGCAATTTCCGTTGCATGTTCGGTCAATCCCACGACGCCGACGCTGAAGCGAATGCCGCGCGCGTGCAAATCGAGGCACTGTTTCAGGAAGCGTTCTCGCGTTGTTTCGGCGGGGTGATAGGTACACCACAGCCCGAGTTTTTGCTTGTTGCAAAGCTCGGTCCAATCGAGTTTGCACGATAGATTCGTCTGGATTGCCGCTTTATCCACATGTTCGAGTTGCGTGAGCCGCACGATGGCGTCGCGATACCACTTGCGAACGAGCGCCTCGCCCCACGGCGTGAACAGCACGCCGATTCGGCGATTCGTCTGTGCGGCCACCCAATCGACGAATCGCTCCAAGTCGGCACGGTCGGCGGCCAGTTCCGCAGCCGTTTCGGTCCGCTTCGCGAACGGGCAATAATCGCAGGCATAGTTGCAACTGGAAAGCGGCCCGCGATACAGAATCGAGAGGTTCATCGCTCTTCGTACTCCGACATCTGCCGATCGACGGCCTTCGAGAACAACTGCGGCCCAATCGCATCGGAGCGTTCCAGACCTTCGGGAGTCAGCACCCAACGGCGGTTGTAAAAGGAGAGGTAACCGAGCTCGACCAGTTCGGCGAACAGCGGGAAATCGTCGGATACCGCGGTGCGAAACTGCAATTCGTATTCCTGCGGATCGAGTCCGGATCGATTCAGAATCGACTGCAACACGAACCGCCGACGCTGTTCCTCCGCATTTAATGCGAAGCCGTGCCTGGCGAAATCGAACTCCGCGTCGGTTGTGGCGACGTAATCGCGGATGATTTCACGCACGCTTTTGGGATGCACCGCAAAGTCGAGCGAGTAATGCAAACCGCGCGTGTACGACCTCGCGCCGCAACCGAGGCCGATCATGCCATCGCGCTGACAGCAATAATTCGGCTCCGCATTTCGCACGGCATTGTTGCGGCGAAACATCCGCATGGAGATCTGCTCGTAGCCTTTGCGTAGCAGCCGATCGCGCCCGTGGCGATACAGCGACAGCCGCTGGTCGTCCCATTCTTTTCGCGAACGTCCCAACCCGGTCAGCGGGCGGACGTAGAGCGGGTAGAGGAACAATTCTTCCGGTTCGTACGCCAACGCCATTTCGATCGAAGCGAGCCAACTGGTTTCGGTCTGCCCCGGTAAACCGTAGATGAGGTCGATATTCAACGTGGGAAAGTTCGCATCCGCGAGCCTCGTCAGCGCGGATGCGACCGTTTCGCGACTTTGGGGCCGCCCGCACCCAGACGTTTCCGACTCGAAAAACGACTGCACGCCGATGCTCACACGCTCGACGTGCCACGACTTCAATATCGCCACTTTCTCGGCATCCAGCGTGTCCGGCGAGACTTCGATCGCAGTCGGCACGGTTCGCGTATCGACATCGAGCCGAGTTCGTGCGAGCGTAAAAAGATCGTCGAGTTCCCGCGCAGAAAGGTAAGTGGGCGTACCGCCGCCAATCGCGAATCGTGCAAATCGCGCGCGGGGTATCGCAGCGCGAATGCGTTCCGTTTGTCGTTCGAGTGCTTCGAGATAGTGCGTCACCAGGCGATCTTGCGGTTTCGCTTGCGTGAACAGATTGCAGAACCCGCAACGCATCGAGCAAAACGGAATGTGTACGTACAGAAACAGCGAATCGGTCGCCTCTTCGGCCCACAATTCGCGGAGTGGCTTCGGCTCGTCGAAGGTGCGATAGGCCGTTTTGTGCGGATACGCATAGACGTAACCGCGATACAGGCCATCGCCGTCGACCGTTGGCAGCGTCATTTCCCACTTCCATTCGGGCGATGCGGCAAAACGAACTCGGCGTACGGCACGTCCCAAACGACGGGGTGCGCGAGCCGATGCCCGTTGTATCCCTCTTCACCGTAGGCCGTCCCATGATCGGAACAAACGATGACGACCGTCGGCGCACGCCTCGAGAACGCAGCGAATAAGCGGCCGAGTTGGCCATCGACGTAAGCGAGCGCCGCCGCTTGCGTCTCGCAAGAATCGGTCGTGTGGCCCGGTAGATAATAACAGTTCGGCTGGTGAATGGCCGAAACGTTCAGGAACGCAAACAGTCGCGTTTCCGATGAGAGTGTGACGGCTTTCCGAATGAGGCAGTCGACTTGCCATTCCGTCGATCGAGGCTCGGTGACGCCGAGTTCCGGCGACCAAACCGATTCGTCGAACAGCGAGGGAAAAACATTTCCGAGGGGAGTGAGCGCGTTGAAGAACCCAACGCCACCGACGCAAATCGTGCGAAAACCGATACTGCGAAACCCACGGACGATGTCCGGCGCATCGAAAACGAGCGTCTCTTCGGTCGTGGTTTCACTGCCGGCAAACGCGAGCGCCCACATCCGGGGATGAACGCCCGGCGAAGCAGGCGTCGGGAGGAAACCCGCAAAGAAGGCCGCATGTGCCGCATACGTGAACGAACCGGGCGTGTGACGCTTTTCCCAACCGCTCGCGGACATCACCGACTGAAACGTCGGCGTTCGGCCCGTCGTCCAACATTCCACAGCCACGTCGTATCGAAGCGTGTCGAGCGTGATAAAAAGCACGTCGTGTGTCGCGATCAATCGACGGGTATTCACGGGGTCTGCCACCTGTCAGTGATGCCGTTCAGCGACTGGAACATCTCGGCTGACAGTTTACCATCGTTGCCCATAAGGTGCCAATCCCCACCGCGAGTTCGTTCGATGACATCAATAAAATGCTGCAAAACAAGCCTCAGTCGTAGGTAAGGATTTCCGTATCGGCGTTTTCCCAATGCATTTCGTCTGTTTTGCGGTTAATTGTAGCGGAAGTCGTGAGACTTCTGACGCGATGACATCTCGCTACCGGAAGTCGCACGACTTCGACTACCCGATACACCGCACGACCCAGGCGACCGTACCGGCCAGCGATGCGATAGGCCACAAGACGATTGTGGCGAACAGTCCGAACCAGTTGACGACCGCGTTATCGAACCCTGCCCGTTCCGCGCGGGTCGGCGACAGTCGGCGGAACGCCGCGTCGGCGACCATCAGCCACGACCACACAAGACCGAAAGGCACGAACGTCAGCAGCGACCAAGCACCGGCTATGTGCCAAAGCTGCCAGCAGCCCCAGACAGCGGTGAAGGGCAGGGCCAGCAACGACACCATCCCTGGCATCCAGAAGATGCCGAGGCAGATCGAGGGAAAGTATCCGCGAAAGTCTTCCGGACAGCAGCGGAACATGCTCACCGGATTCAGCGCGTCCCACAGTGTTGCCGCTCGTTCATGGTCCATCTGTATGACCTCGGCTAAATTCATCCCGCAAGCGTGATCGGGGATTTGCGAGTAGCCTACCCAACGATGGACTCTCGCCCGAAGAATGCCGCCGCCCGGAGTGCAATGGCGTCCAATTGCCCGGCCTCGGCCATGGTTGTTGCCTCTACGCGCCATTCGTCTGCGATCCAGCCCGATAGTAATTCCACGCGGATGGAGATATGCCCGCTCCCATCGTGGCGACAGTGCAAGGCTAACTCTCCCTCGAGGGATCGCCAGGTCATTTCGCCAGGCCAACCCGACCACTGCAACGCCATGTCCGCGAAGAGTTTGGCAGGGTGCGACGGAGCGTAGCCCGCGTACACTTTGCCAGTTGCGGACAGGTTGCGATCTGTAATTCGCACCCAGTAGCCGTTTAAGGGTTCGGTAGGGTCGTAAGGGGAGCGATCGTAGAACAGAAGCTCACCGCTGCCATGCGGACTCTTTATCAGGAACTCATCCACACGCGACTCCTCCGAAGGTGCCACATCCTTATTCCGGCTGCCATCAAGGCTCGCCAATCGGCACGACCATGTGCAGCACGCTCGACGAGACCGCACCAATCCACGGCGGCGTGATGTCTGCGAATCGAGAGCCTTTTCCTAAGTAATCGGACCTCTGGTCGTTCGGCTCGACCGAATAGACGTGCGACACATCGTATTCGTCGGGCGACAATCGGATCGCCCATCGTTGCACTTGATTCGGTTCGACGCCCGTGTGAACTTTGAGGTCAAAAGCGATGCGGTCGTCCGGGTTGAGTACGAATTCGTCTCGTGGTTCGGTCACCAAGTATCGGGTCGACCACTCCAAAGTGCCGCCGCGCTTCGAGGTGAATCGCAATCCTGTGACCTCTGGATACGGCAGTAGCCACCTGGCGATACTCGAATCGAAAGCAACACGAAAGTGGATTGCCGACGGGTCGGCGTTGACGACTTCCAGGGTGATCCGAAAGCTCGCGTCCAATGCCCGGCCCTCTTACGGTTGAACAATCCCGAATTCGCTCGCACGGCGCTTTGCCGACACGAGTTCGATCCACCTCGCTTCGAGAATCTGCGAATATACTCGGGGTCTTAGCCCGAGGCAGCCCAGCGAGAATCCCTCATTCACTTCCACGAGTAGCGTTCGACCGTCGGCGACTACGCCGAAGTCGATTCCGTATCCGGCTGGCGCGTCGGCCCACTTCTGTACAGCGTCGCTCACGACCTTCGGCTTGGGGAAGTCCAACGGATTCCCCGAGTACCAACCTGCTCCCACGATCTGCCCGTTCAGGACGAAGAACCGCCACTCCGACATGAACTCCACCGGCTCGGATACCAGAACTGGCATGTGGGCCGGTAGATGCGATAAGGGAATGAGGTCGCGGAAACCCGCGATCAAGCGGGCGGGGAACGACTTTGGGTCGCGTAGCGGCTTGACGAACACTGCAGGGCCTGGCTCGTTGAACCGCTCGCAGATGTCGCCCCACGTCGAATGCCAGACTTGCCGCCCGCGAAACTCGGCCAGTGGCTCGGGCAGGTCGTCGATGACCGGCGTCTTCACGCCCAAGTGTTCCAATGCGTGGCGAACCGTCCCGCTGCCGCCGACGATCAGCGTCGATGGCTCGATTGCGACGCCACCGTCCCGAAGTGCGGACCACTCGAAGAACTGCGTGTCGAAGCCGCGCTCCGAGAAGCCTCGCCATGCCGCGAAGCTGTTCGGGGAGACGAACTCGCCACCCTTCTTCTGAACGAGAACCCGTGCGATCATCGCTCGATGCATCCTATTGTCGCCGAACCCCAAATTCACTGGAGTTATCGTACCCGCAATTTTCTCGCCGATCGATTTGAGATACTCCCCACGGACGTTCGTCCGTGGGCGTGAGTGCTATTGGTCACAGCCTTCCTGTTACTACGAACCAAGTTCAGTCCGTGTATCCGATGGACCGCGTCGGTGGTGGCTCTTCGCCGCGGCGGAGTGCCTGCTTCGCGACCCGACGCACGCTACGGATAACCCTCTGGAGCAGTTTGCCGCCGTACTTGGTGTGCATGCCCCTCCGGCACAGGCGGCAGCCGCAGCCCTTCAAGTGGTTGCCCATATGCGAGCCTCCTCGGCTCGGAACTTCCACGCCGAACCAGTCATTCCTCAACACTCCACGCGATTTGATCCGATCTCCATTCCCGCGTCAATCTTCAAAATACAAATCGCTACAGAGTAATTTGCCGTTCGCACGGTGCCCTTCAAGCATTCTCGTAAAATACACGCATTACCCGAAGGGATGCGTATGGCCACTTTGAAACCGATGACGGTACCCGAGTTTCGTGCGGCGAAATCGCGTGGGCAGAAGCTCGCGGTTCTGACGTGTTACGACTACACTTCGGCGAAATTGCTCGATGCCGCAGGGGTGGATGCACTGCTCGTCGGCGATTCGCTCGGCATGGTCATCCAAGGCCAAAAGACGCCGTTACCCGTGACGATGCGCGACATGCTTTACCACACGGCTTGCGTCGTAAGGGGCACATCGCGTGCGTTAATTATTGCGGATATGCCGTTCCTGAGCTATCAAGTGTCGGCCGCGCAGGCGGTGCGAAACGCGGGGCGATTCCTGAAAATCGGTGCCGCCGCCGTGAAACTCGAAGGTGGCGAACGGATGCTCCCGGCGATCGAGGCGTGCATTCGGGCGGACATCCCCGTGATGGGACACATCGGGCTGACGCCGCAATCGGTGCATAAAATGGGCGGCTTCAAGGTGCAACGCGACGCCGAGCAGATCCTCGCCGATGCGATCGCAATCGAACGCGCGGGCGTGTTCAGCATCGTGCTCGAAGGAGTGCCCGCGGACATCGCCGCACAAGTGACGGCCGCCGTCAGCGTGCCGATCATCGGCATCGGCGCGGGGCCGAGTTGCGATGGTCAAGTGCTCGTTTTGCACGACATGTTGGGCATGTATCCGGACTTTCGCCCGAAGTTCGTGAAGCAGTACGCGAACCTGAGCGCAACGATTTCGGACGCGGTGACAACCTACTGTCGCGAAGTCAAAGACGGCCAGTTCCCGACGGCCGCCGAGACGTTTCAATGAGCGGTACCATTGGGACGTAGTCGCATGAGATACTGGTGCCAGTCGGCTTGGAACGTGGCTGCATCTTGGCCGACGAGTGCCTCGAATGCGGCCAGGGGATCGCCACCGGAATTGATCGCCGTGAGGTATTTGGCGAAGGCGGGCGTGCCGATGAGTTGGCGCTCGAAGGTGAGGTAGAACGCCAGCCCCCAGGCGGTGAGATACGCCCGATCGGCGAGCGTTTTTTGGTCGGCGTGTGCAGCGACGAATGTGTCTTTCCCTGCACGCAGCAAGTCGGCTACCGGCACGAGTTCGCCTTTTGCTTTTCGTTCGAGAATCTGTTTGAGGCGGTCGCGGTCGGCGTGACCGACGCGGAGTTCGCTGCCATCGAGTACGGCGGTTTCAAAGATCTGCGCGAGACCTTCGTTCAGCCAGCGCGGCAGTTCGCCAGTGCCTTTCCCGGCCTTCACGTCGTCGATGCTCATTGGCGGGTACACGGAGTTGGCCGCATAGGCGTGGAACGATTCGTGGTACAAAATCGCGAACAGTTTCGCGGTGGCGGCATCGAACCCCGCATCGTTCTCGCGCTCGGTGGCGAGCACTTTCTTGCGCTGATCGGCGACGGCCAACAGAAAGCGATCGCGTTCCCGGCCCTCTCTGTAAAGCGTTTTGATCTCCGCTTCATACTTCTCGATGGTCGCCAGTTGTTGCACGTTATGCAATCGTGCCGCCGTCATGTCGGTGCCGAGTTGTCGCAGGTCGCTGCCGCAGATGATGCGATTGGTCGCCGGTTCGAAGACCGCCGGGTTCAGGATCGTGCCGACGCCGGGGCCGAGTAATGCCTGAAACTCGGTGCGATCCGGAGCGAGCAAAACGGTGGTGGGCCGAACCGCTTTTGCGAGTGGCGGTAAGAACCGCGAGTAGGCGGTGCCGATCTGTTCTAACCGCACGACCGCACGCCGCGTTACCTCCTCTGGGGCCGAGGAGATCAGGATGAAGCGTTCGGAGTCGTAGCGTTTCGCGGCCCCGACTTTACCTAACCAGGTCGCCGGTTGCAGTGCCAGTTCGTCCATGCGTTTTCGTTCGCCGGTGCCATTCGCATCGAGTTCCGCAAGTCGTTCTTTGAGGGTCGCTCGCTGCGCATCGGTGATGCGATTTAAACCAGCGACTTCCTTACGTGCGAAGTACGTGGTGAAGGTCACAGTCGGCCGACCCGCCGGCCGTTGCACGACGCGAAACCGCACGCCAACGGGGCTATCGTCGAGGATGACGCCGCGAAACTTCGCACCATTGGTGTGGACGAGTTCGTCGAGCGGCCACGCCACCGTCGGGCCAACCGGCTGCGCTAACGCGACAGATTCTATCAGGAGCATGGCGAGAATAGTGCGAGCGAACATCGTGCTGGTTAAACCTCGTTGTCGGAGTGGGTTTCGAGTTCTCGTCGAACACATCGTCGGCGACGTTCGCTGACAGTATCGCCGATACGGCTGGCGTAGAAAACTGCATCAATCTCTTCTTCGCCGGTCAGAATGACATGGTCGAGCAGCGTGTAACCGAGTTAATGGAGAGATTGTAGCGCCTGCGTTACGAAAACGTTGCACAGCATTGATTACTCCGGCGTTATACTGGTAGTCGCAGCGGACGGTCCTGGTCGGCACGACATGAACAGGAGTTTGACATGGACAGGCGGCATCCCCTCGCAGGCATCTCGGCTCTGGCAATTCTGCTCGTGGCCCCCAACGTGTGCTTCGCCTTGATCGAAATCGAACTCGTTTCCAAGGACCGGGCCAAGGCACTGGGCTTGGAGATCCGCTCGAACGCGGCCGGCCCGGATGCCGTGCGTGTCGAACTCGAGTTCGAGACCAAGGGGGAGTTGAAGAGTTATAGCCGCGTGGACTTGGAAATTCAGGATGGCGGGAAGTTGCTGTCGTCCTCGACGTTGCGAGAGGAAAAGTCGAAACCGGGGTGGGTCGTCGTCGGATTCGCTGCCGACCGCTCCAAGTTGGACACGATCACTCTGAGAGTGATTGCGCAACCCGGCACTATGATCGGCTATGAAATTCGCGTGAAAGAATTCGTGGACCCCGCGCTGGTATCGGCGGGCCGGCCAAGTGCGGCCGACTCCAAGCGGGAGCCGATACCGACTGTCGTCCAAGGTTACGTCAGCGATGTCGATGCGACCATCTTTCCGGGTCGGGCGGTCTGCTCGGCTACGGTCAGCGATGGGAAACTCGGTGTGGGGGACCAGACCCAGGTGTACGCGAGTGACCCGCTCCTCCAGACGGCCCTTCTGAGCGCGGCCGAACGGCAAGTGCTTGTGGAGGTGTGGTATCACCCCGAGGCGGCCCCGAAGCCTGCCCCCGCCAACGCGAGGATCAACCGGGTCATGCGGGTTCGGCTCCTCGATCAGCCCCGTTATCTGCGTGCGCGGGCCATCGCGATGTACCCACCGAAAGCCACCCGCACGATCGACGGCGCGAAGACGACTTTTCCCGAGAAGTCCAACAATGAAGGAGCGATACTGGCCCTGGCATCGCTCGAGTCCTGTTCCAGCGACGATTGGTCCGGCGACAAGCCGCCCACGCTCGCCGACTTCGAGAAGGCCAAAAAAGGCAATCACGTTCACTTCGCCTTCGGCCATCCGATTCGAGTCGAACTCATGAGGAACAAGATCGAGGTCACGGAACTGGTCTACTGCGAGAATTTGTGGTTCTTGGCCCGTACCGAGGACAAAGTCTATTTCGGCACCAAGTACACGCACGACAAAATGACGGATTTCGAGAAGTGGTATCGCCAGACTCTGCCAGCCGCCTCGTCGCAATATCGGTAGAACCTCATGCGTATTCCTCTCGTTATCATCGCCCTGCTCTTTTCCTTCGCGCCGGTGCGTGCGTTGGAACCGAGCGAGATCGTCATCGTTGCGAATCGGCTCGTGCCGTCGTCGCGGGAGGTGGCGGAGCATTATGCGACGAAGCGCGGCGTGCCCAAAGCGAACATCATCGAAATCTCTTTGAGTCGCGGCGAAGACATCTCGCGGGCGGAGTACGATCGCCAACTGGTCGGCACGCTTCGCGAAAAGCTCAGCGACCGCAAAGAGACGATCAAGTGCTTGCTGACGGTCTATGGCGTGCCACTGCGCGTCGGGGCCAAGCTCCCTTCTGCCGAAGAAAAAGAACAGCTTGCGGAACTCAAAGAGAAGCTCGATGTCGTGAAGAAAGCGATTGTCGATCTGGAGAAGAAGCCGAACCCCGATGCGGTCGATCTGCTGGCGGCCCGTTCCGATTTGCGACGGTTGACCGAACGCGAAATGACGCTGTCCCATCAAGAGAGTCATGCCTGCGTCGATAGCGAACTGATGCTGTTGTGGTGGACCGATTACCCGCTCGCGCGTTGGGTGCCGAACCCGCTGCACTGGCAGTTTCCCGCCGAAAAACGCAAGAAGTCGATGCCCCCCGTGTTGCTCGTATCGCGGCTCGATGGGCCGACGCCGGAGATCGCGAAACGGCTCGTCGACGACGCGGTCGAGGTCGAAGAAAAGGGCCTGACTGGCAAAGTGTACGTCGATGCGCGCGGGATGAACTTCGACCCGAAGAACGCGAACGACAAAGGGTACGGCTACGGCGGCTACGACGAATCGTTCCGCGAAATGGCGACGTTGCTGAAGGCGGCGAAGTTCGACGTGACGCTCGATAACAAGGAAGAATTGTTCGCGGCGAACAGTTGCCCCGATGCGGCCCTTTACGCGGGTTGGTACGCGTTGTCGAACTATCGCCCGTGTTGCCAGTTCGTCAAAGGCGCGGTGGCGTGGCACCTCGCGAGCGGCGAAGCGGTGACGTTACGCGATGCGAAATCGAAGGCGTGGTGCCCGAACTTGTTGAAGGCCGGCGTCGCCGCCACGCTCGGCCCCGTCGCGGAACCCTACACGATCGGCTTCCCGAAACCGTCCGAGTTCTTCGGCTTCCTCGCCACCGGAAAATACACGCTCGCCGAGGTCCACGGGCGAACGGTGTACTTCGCCAGTTGGATGATCGTACTGGTCGGCGACCCGCTATACAACCCATACAAGAAGCACCCAATGGTAGCCGAAACCGCCGTGTTGCCGAGTCCCAAAGGCGCATCGACGCTGTTCCAGTAACGTACCGTCTTTGGTGCCACGTTCGCAAGGAGCCGTTGTTGTGGGTGAGGTAAAAATCAGGGTATGATGTTTCATGAGACTGCGGCACTCTGAATGAGGATTTCCCATGCGACATCTTTCGGCGTATGTCTTGGTGATTGCTTCGCTCATGGGGCTGTCGTCGGTTGCGGTGGCGTGCATGTGGGATTACGACACGATCCGTATGGAGCGGACGCGATTCCCCGGCACGCTCGAACTGATTACCGGGAAGTTCCTTCGGCACTCGCCGGAGTTTTATCAATGGCGAATCGCGAACCGGTTGAAGCGGCTCGAAACCGAACCGACGAACGTGGCTTTGTTGGACGATCTCGCGGTGGCCTACGACAAAACGGGCCAGCACGATAAAGCGATTGCCACTGCCATCGCTACGGAGAAACTGCAACCCGGCCGATACGAAACGGCGGCGAACCTCGGGACGTTTTTCTTTCACGCTGGGAAACTGGAGGAAGGCCTCCCGCACATCGATCGCGCCTTGAAGATCAACCCGGATGCTCACTTTGGCCGCGAGAAATATCAGAGGCTGTTGGTGGAGTACGTGATCGAACGCCGCAACGGCGGCCCGCTGAAACTGCCACTCGCCAAAGTGAAGGACGATGAACAAATCGACCAATCGCGCGCGCATGCATTCGACAGTTTTTTGATGCGAAAGAACTCAAGATCGTCCTTGAAATCCGAAGACGTCGCCGAGACGATCAAAGGCGTGACGGGCATGATGAAGTTCGGGAAACACGATTCGCCCGTGTTGCTCGAAGTGCTCGGCACATTGTTACCTATAATAGGTCATCCAACAACCGATGCGAAATTATTGGCGGCCCGTGCTTTCCTGAAAGCATCGTACGAAGTGCCCGAAGGGCCAGCGCGCGTGGCATACCGTGGTATGGCTGCGAAAGCCCTGAACATGCAAACGCCACGTGATGCGATGGTGCAAATCTCGCTCGAACAGGTCGAAGCCGATTTCCAGAAGGAACTGTCCGAGGCCGAAGCTTGGTATGCGGCGTTACACGAACGCGAGTTGTCGTGGATTCGCGATGGCACAGACCCCGAAGCCGAGTTCGACAAACTGTACGAAACCGAACCGGAAGTATCGGGGATGGACGCAATCGATCCGCCTGAGATGTGGAAAACCAAAGTCAGAGTCGCAATCGCTGTGATCGTCGCAGTTGTGATCCTGATCGGGGGTCTGTTCTTGCTGGTGAAGTTGGTGCGGAGGATTTTTTGATGCGATCTCACCCACGCGAATGCACGAAGTCAAAAAATCGGAGGCGATTCGACGTAACCCGGAATTCGCGTCGTGTACGGAGTGACCCAAAAGTGTCGCGAAATGACATAGAAGTGTCGCATCCGGTCGATTTTGTGTCGATGTTGGTCGATTTTCGGTCGCATTCGGTCGATTTTCGACCAGTCGTTTCGGCTGATGTGTAATCGAGAGCCTCGACGTAACCCACGACAGGAATGCAGGATAACGCAAATACCCTCGAAACCGATCGGCGAAAGCCGATCAAAAAGAGGTATTTTGAGCCGAAAAAACACCCAAAAAACGGTTTTTGAGCGTCCGCAATTCTGACTTACGTCGATTCTGACGACGCATTTTGGCCCCTCATATATTGTTTCCGTAGGCCCTGCGCTGCTGCGGGGACATTGCCACTCGACACCATCGGACCGAATCATGCACCCACACAAATCGCACCACGATCGGCACGCGGGCAGTGCCGCGAACAAAGACTTCCTTAAGAAAATCAGCAAGCACCGCATCGATCCTCCTGCGGTTACGGGTGGCGGTTCGGTCGCCGATTTGCTCGATTCGGCGTTCCTTTCGTACAATGCGGGCCGAATGCGCGAAGGCTGCCAACTGTTCGCGCAGCGGATGCTCGCCGACAACGCCACCGTCGGGTTGGCGCTCAGCGGGGCGCTCACCCCGGCGGGGCTGGGCATGTCGTGCCTCGTGCCGCTCATCGAAGCGGGGTTCATCGATTGGATCATCAGCACGGGGGCAAATCTGTACCACGACACGCACTACGCGCTAGGCATGGACTTGTACCAAGCCGGCCCGAGCTTGCCGGACTTGGAGCTTCGCGAAAATCAGGTCATCCGCATCTACGACATCATTTTCGACTACGAGAACCTGCTCGGCACCGACATGTTCTACCGAAAGCTGTTGCGCGGCGATGCGTTCCAGAAGACGTTCAGCACCGCCGAGTTCCACAATCTCGTCGGCAAGTACCTTGCGGAACGCGAAGACCAAACCGGCCTGAAGGGCAAGAGTTTACTTGCCGCCGCGTACCGGTGTGGCGTGCCGATTTACACGAGTTCGCCCGGCGATAGCAGCATCGGTATGAACATCGCCGCACTGCAACTCGAAGGCTACAAGGTGAACATCGACCCGTTCCGCGACGTGAACCAAACCGCGTCGATCGTCTGGGATGCGAAGGCGGACGGCGGCGCGAGTGGCGTGTTCATTCTGGGTGGCGGCTCGCCGAAGAACTTCATCTTGCAAACCGAACCGCAGATACAAGAGGTTCTCGGCCTCGCGGAATCGGGGCACGATTACTTCCTGCAATTCACCGATGCCCGCCCCGATACCGGCGGCCTCAGCGGCGCGACCCCCTCGGAGGCGATGACGTGGGGAAAAGTCGATCCGGACAAACTGCCGGGTACGGTCACGTGCTACGTCGATTCGACGATCGCACTGCCACTGCTGACCGCGTACGCACTTACCCGCCACGAAAAACGCGAACACAAACGCTACATCGACAAGCTGCCGATGCTGACGCAAAAACTCCGCGAACGCTACGAGGAAATCTGCAAGGCCCGCACCGAGTGACGGCTACGAAGCCATGTCTGGTACAATCCGATGGACCGAACTAGCCGAGGTGCAACATGAATGCGACTGCGGAACTGTTGGAACCAGAACTATTTGAAGCGGACTTCGAGCCGATTCTTACCCCTGTTGAGGAAGATCGGCGCGGCTGCGAACTCATCGATGGCGACTGGGTGGAGAAACCAGGTATGGGTGCAGAATCCGGAGTCGTGACCATGAATGTCGGAGGCCTGCTGACGGCGTTCGTTCGCAGGCAACGAGTCGGCGTGATTGGCTCGCCCGAAGTCGGGTTTCGGTTATTCGCGGATCGGCCGAAGCACATTCGCAAACCCGATGTGTCGTTCATCGACTGGAAGCGATTGCCGGATCGACGAGTACCGCGCGGGAATGTTCCGTTCGCTCCCGATCTTGCCGTGGAAATCGTTTCGCCAAACGACGAAGCCGAGGCGCTCGAAACGAAACTCGACGAATATCTGCGTGCGGGAGTACGGCTCATCTGGTTCGTTTACCCGCTCACCAAAAACGTCTGGGCTTACAAGCCCGATGGCACCGCCAAACTCTACCGCATCGCCGATACGCTCACCGGCGAAGACGTACTGCCGGGCTTCACCGCAAACGTGTCGGAACTGTTTGAAGGCATCGAACCGGCGTAATAAGCGGATGGCTGGCTTGACGGCGCGACTTCATTCGGCGTAACCTTCGGACGTTGAAAACGTTCCGGAGGCTGATATGCCCGCAGAGTCGATGACGGATTGCGAACCGACGACGCCGATTGGCTGGCTGCCGCACCTCTGGCGGCACGTGCTGTTTCCCGGCTTGCCGGATGCCAACGTGCGGGTTCGCTTGCTGCCATTTCTGTTCGTGTTGCTGCTACCCGCGCTTCTGTTGTACCCGAGTCGTTCGTTCCATTTGCTCGAACCGGACGAAGGGCGCTACGCGCAGATCCCGAAGGAAATGCTCGATCGCGGCGAGTGGATCGTCCCGACACTGCAAGGCGAACCGTATCTCGACAAGCCCCCGCTCATGTACTGGCTCGTGAAACTGAGCTACCAGTGTTTCGGCGTCAACGAGGCGGCAGCGCGGCTCGTGCCTGCGATTTGCGTTCATCTCACCATCTTGTGTATCTATCTCATCGGGCGTAGAAGTGTCGGCGAGCGGGCCGCGTTCTGGGCCGCGATGCTGCTCTGCGTGGCACCCGGTTACATCGCCGTCGCACGGCTATTATTGCTCGATGGCCTGCTCACGTTATGCGTAACGCTCTCGATGTTGTGCGGTTTCGAGGCGGTGCGAACGGGGCGATTTCTGCGGCTCTGGTGGGTGGCCGCCGCCGTGGCTTCGGGCCTCGGCTTCCTCACGAAAGGGCCGATCTCGGAGATTTTGCTCCTGCCGCCGCTGTTCGTTTTCGCGTGGCTTTCCGGGCAAGCCGCCGTCGTGCGATTTCGGCACGTGGCCCTGTTCGCGTCGATCGTCGTGGCCTTGAATGTCCCATGGTATGTCGCCATTTATCTGCGCGAACCGGCGTTCCTGATGCACTTTTTCTGGGACCACAACGTCATGCGGTTCCTTCAGCCGTTCGACCATTTACAACCGGTCTGGTACTACGTGCCGATTCTCGTCGGCGGGTTGCTGCCGGGCACGCTGTTGTTCATTCCGTACGTGTGGAACTTGTTGAAGGGTACTCAAACCGTGGCGATGTCGCGCTCGCCGGCGGGCGGGTTCTGGTTGCTCGCGGGTGGCTGGTGCATGATGTTTTTCAGCATTTCGGGGTCGAAATTGCCGACGTACATTCTGCCCGCGTTCCCGTTCCTGTGCCTGGCGCTCGGCGAATATGTCGCCCGTTCGCGTTGGAATCACGCCTGGGGAACGCGCGGCCTGATCGGCGGGTTTGCCGCGATGATCTTTGCCGCACACACGTTCGCGATGCCGTGGTACGCCAAAGCCCGCTCGCCGTTCGGCGACCCGGAAGCGATTACCGCGTTCGTCGCCGACGACACGGTGCCAGTCGTAACGTACCCGCGAAACTGCGACTCGCTGGCGTTCTACACGGGTCGCTCCGACTTCGACCGCGTACGCAGCAAGGGCGTCAACGATCTGATCGTGGAAATGCACCATCGCCCACGCACGGTAGTGGTGTTCACGCACCGCCACTCGTTCGAGGCATTTAAGTACGCGATGCCCGAAACGCTCGTCGTCACCGAAAGCAAAAACTTCATGCGGAAGCCAACGAACCTCTTAGAGAAATGGCTCTGTTCGTCGCCGTGGGGCCTCATCGATGTCGCGGTGTTTGAACCCGCACGCCCCGGCACAGCGCGCGCACAAAAGCCGTGATTGTCAAACAACGATTCGTTCATCGAAAGTAGTTGTTAGTTCAGAGTGGATCGTTGAGAGTGTCGCTAAAACTCGATTGGCCCTGGCCATGCGAGTGGCACGACGAAGACTTTCCCATCGCCGATGCGACCGGTGCGTGCGGCCTTCGCGATTCGCTCGGTGAGTTCGTCGTATTTCGCGGCGGGCACCCAGACGGTGATTTCGACTTTTGGCAGATAGGCGGTGCTATATTCGCTGCCGCGGTAGCGGTCGAGGTAGTTCTTTTGCCGTCCGTAGCCTTTCACTTCGCGCACCGAACAGGCATCGACGCCGAGTTCGGCAATCGCTTCGAGAACCGCCTCGGCCCGAAACGGTTTCACGATGATGGTTAGCTGTTTCATACGAACGTCATTCTAGCGGTTAAAGCGGCTGCGTACTCCTCGGGAGTGTTGATGTTGCGCAGCGATTGGAACGTCGGGTCGATGTCGGCGAGTTCGTTGGCTTCGACGATGCGCGTGGGTACGTGGTCGAATATCCCGATGAGGCGGCGTTGGTCTGCCTTCAAGAGTGACAGTGCGGTGTCGGTAACGGACATCGAGTAAATGGCCGCAAGTGGATGCAGATAGCCATCGACGCGGGGAACGGCCGTGGCGGCGAACGAGATCATGCGGCGTACGAATGCGGGTGAGAGGAACGGCAGATCGCACCCACAGAGGTAGGCTGCATCGACGCGGCCATTCAGTGCCGATAACCCTGCGACCAACCCGCCGAGTGGCCCGCGATATTCGACGTCATCACGGACGATTTCGACATCGTACGGCAGTGCCGGTAACGCTTGCCCCGGTGCTGCCACGACGACAATCGGTTGCACGACTTCGGCCAAAATGCGCACCACCCGCTGCAGCAAAGCCTCGTCGCCAAACGGGAGCCACGCCTTTGGCCGACCCATCCGCAACGACTGCCCCCCGCAAAGCACGATGCCGCCGATTTGCATGTTCATATCGCGGTTGTGGTTTGTCCCAGAATGCTGACAGCGGCGATGGCGGCGGTTTCGATTCGCAAGATGCGTGGGCCGAGCGTGGCGGCGCGCCAACCGCGTGCGTGTGCGTTGGCGACTTCGCCATCGGTGAAGCCGCCCTCTGGGCCGATTGCCACGGCGACACTTCGCGATGTGCTCAGTTGCGACAATGCGACCGCGCCGGGATGCAAGATCACGCACAACGCGGCATCGCTCGTGAAGGCGTCCCACGATGTGGCTGCGCGAACTTCCATGAGCGTGTTTCGGCCGCACTGCTTGCTCGCTTCGACGACGGCTTTTCGCAGGTTGTCGATGCGCGCGTCTTTCGGCTGAACGACGGTGCGTGCAGTGATGAGCGGCGTGAACCGCGTGACGCCGAGTTCGGTGAGTTTCTCGATGAGGAAGTCGCCGCGATCCCCCTTCGGCATCGCGCAGGCCACCTCGAACGGGAAGCCGAGTTCGCGATCCACGACATGCGATTCGCCGACGATCAGCCCGACGGACTTCTTGCCCAACGAGACGATTTCCGCCGGATATTCGCAGCCATCGCCGTTAAACAAAACGATCGCATCGCCAACGGCCCCGCGTCGCACCGCCATCAGATGATGCGCCTCGGCACCCGTTAGCGAATACTCGCCCGGTCGCAGAATGTCGTCGGCGTAGAATCGGTTCGCCATGCGGAAAGTGTATCGGAAACGATTACGGAGACAGTTTCGTGGGGGGAACTTTAGTAGCTGAGAGTTGCGAGTGAATAGTTGTTCGATGAACTATCCACTCACAACTCTCAACTACTGACTATTCATGACGAATCGGTTCGCCAGTTTTGTTCACGCGGCGCGGGCGTTCTCGCCCATGACGCGCTCCCATTTGCCCCCGCGCCACACGAACAAGACGTTGTCGGTGCCGCGCCATGCGGAGCAATAGATGCCCTTCGCGTTCTGGATATTCCAGCCGAGGTTTCGCAGGATATCGAGGTTTGGTTCGTCGTGGGTTTCTTGGTTACGTGACATCGTCTCTCCAGTGTGAAAATCGTGTGGTGAGAGGAGACCACGGGTCAACGTCGCACATGTGAAATATAGACTTCGACACGGAACGAATGGCACGATGAGACGGAGTGGCAAGCGATGCCGAAACGGCTACGACGCAGATTGTCGCAACCGCTACGATCCGCGAATCAGGGGGTGATTGACGATTGCGGCCGCGCCGGTGATGCTGAGTAACCCGAATGGCACCGGTTGTGGCGGCGAGGGCACGTCGCCATTCACCCACTCGAAACCGTTCGCCGGCTGAACCGTCGTCGGGTGGCCGGGGTCGATCGGTTCGCGAGTTCCAAACACGGTCACGCTCGGCAGAGATTCGCCCGCCAATGTCGTTCCGCGACGGATACTCCCGCGGCTAAACGGCCCCGCGCCGAACACCCACGTATCTTTGATGCGGCTCGATTCTTCGACGACGCCCGACTGCCAGACCGCCCGCCCCGTGACGCGGTTGTAGGCGAACACGGCAATTTTCGCGACGCCTTTTTGGTCGGTCTTTTTCATGAGCGCGATTTCGGGAATGCTCGTTGGAATGCCCGGCAAAACGGTCGGAATCGAGAGCGCGGGCGTGCCGAACAACAGCGTGTGCCGGTCGGTACCGATTGCCCCCGAACGCACTTCGACGATGTAAACGCACGAACGTTTTTCGTCGCGCAGATGCGCACCGTGCGCGAGCAGTTGCTGCCGCAACGAGCTAATCATGTAGCCTTTATCGACGACGCTATCGTCGATCTGCGCGGTATCGAGGTAGACGGCTTTATCGTGGAGTGCGGAGAAATCGATCTGCCCCACTGCGCGATCCACCGCCTGCGATACCAGCAACATCTCAGTAGCCGTGCGTGTGGTGTCGGTCGTCCGCGTGGTTCCGCAACCGGTCGCGATCAGCAAGCAAACCACACCCGCAAAGTTCCGATTCGCCATCCGTAACGTCCCCCGTAGCTGGGCAACGATAGCAACACGGGCACGTCGGTCAACGTCAACTTTAACGGCCACTCGGCGACGTGAAGGTCGTGCCGGTCCGCGGGGTTTCTTCTTCGCCCAACTCGGCACCCGGTGGCAACATTCGCCACGGCACCCCGCCCGAGGCTTGTTTGACGCCGACATTAAATAGATTCGTCATTTCCACTGGCTCGATTAACATACTTTTCGGGCTGCCTCTCACTTCGTCTGGCACGACCACCAATTGATAGGTCATGCCGGAGGTGACGCACAGCGTATACAGTTTCAGCAATTCCACGCGGTAAAGTGCATATAACGAAGCCGAAACGCTCGCGCTGATCTGATCGATTAAGTTCAACCGGCCATCGGTCGGGTCGGCATACAATTTCCCTGCGGAGATCGCATACAGATTCGACCCGGCCAGCCATTGCGTACCGGGTGCGGGCGTCACGTTCGGTCCGAACTTCATGAACGTCTGCGTGACGGCACCGCCATCGGTGTGGACTTCTTGATAGCGTTTACCGTTGACGATCACATCGAATTCGACGGGTGGCACCATGCCGGGAATGGCGCAGGCCGCGAGGATGATCTTGCGTACGAAATCGTCGGCATCGGGACGGCCCGAACAGGCGACTGCGCCGATGTCCCAAATGATGAGGCGTTTCGTGTGCGCGTTGAGCGTGCCGATGAATAGCCGTCGCCCCGCCGTGTGCGACGCACGGAGTTCGCTCAGAAACTGCGCCGTCAGTTCTTCGTCGATGATTTTCTTCAAGCCGTCTGCCGTCGAAATCGAGCCGTAACGCACGAGGTTGCGGACGGGCCGCGTGCGGAACAAGTCGGAGCCTTTCGTCGTCGTGAAGAACTTTTTGAGTTTGCCATCGTACTGCGAACCTTGAAACGCATAGAGCGCGAGAATCGCGCCGGTGCTGACGCCGGTGACGACATCGAACGTCGGCCGCGTGCCCGACTCGGTCCAGCCGCAGAGCACCCCCGCCGAGTACGCGCCGTACTTGCCGCCGGCGGATAATGCGAGAACATTCAACGGCTTCGTGGGCAAACCCGTCGCAGGTGGCACCGGTACGGGCTTACCTGCAAGGGCGTTTGCTAAACCATCGACGGCGGCCCGATCCGAATCCGGGTACGTCCCTGGCGGCACGCTCGGCTCGCTCCACTTCTCCGAAAAGAGTTCGGCCGATGGATAATTCACGTGGCGCAGGCGGTTGCAACTCGCGTTCGCAGCCCCCAGGCAAGCGACCGCAAATAGTAAAAGTGTCGTGGGGCGAACCCGTCGGGCCATGGGCATGCCAAGCTCAGTCAGTCGGGTAGAGCGGTGTAGATTTCGCGAGAGTTACCGAGTATTGCGAGAGCGGTCAAGATCGAAACGAACGGATTCTCACAACGTCGGTTGCGCCACTTGCCGCAACGGGCCGCGTTCCTAAATTACACGTTCTCGAATAAATGAGGGTCGGATCATGGCGAAGACATGTTTGTTCACGGGCCGTACGTCGGCCATGGGTAATCAGAAGACGTATCGCGGTAAAGCGAAGTACCTCGGCGGCGTCGGTAAGAAGATCACCGGGATCAGCCGTCGTAAGTTCAAGCCGAACTTGCAGCGCGTCCGCGCCGTCATCGATGGCGAAGTCGTTCGCGTCTGGGTTTCGGCGGCCGCAATTCGTAGCGGATTCGTGCAAAAGCCCGTGAAACGCGCACCGTTCAGTATGCAACCGCTGTAAATCCGGAAATGGAAACGCAGTATCGAACTGGCTTTCATGCTGCGCGGTAAGGGGATTACGGACATGTCGCTGACACTCGACGAAGTGCGAAAAGTCGCGAAGCTGGCGCGGCTCGATATGTCCGCCGCCGATCTTGCTACGATGCAGGTGCAGTTGTCCGCGATTCTCGATTACGTCGGCCAACTCAGTTCGCTCAACACCGATGGCGTCGAACCGCTCGCTCACCCGTTGCCCGTTCACAACGTCTTTCGCGACGACGTTCTCGCACCGAGCTTAACTCCCGACGAAGCGCTACAGAACGCGCCGAACCGCCTCGCCAATTTCTTCGGTGTCCCAGCCGTCTTCGACACCGAAGAACCCGTCAGCCACTAATTGCAGTCCGTGCATCGCGATTCACTCTTACGTTTTGGCCGCGTAGGTTTTCTTGCCGCGACCGATGCCGTAATAGGTGAAGCCGATGTGCGCCATTGCTTTTTCGTCGAAGATATTGCGACCGTCGAAGATCGCATGGCCTTGCATGAGCTTCTTCATCGTGTCGAAATCCGGGTTTTGATACGCTTTCCATTCGGTGACGATCGCGAGTCCATCCGCACCTTCGAGCGTGCCGTACGGGCCGTCGGAATACGAGATCTTGTCGCCGTAAATCGCCTTGATGTTACCCACCGCTTCGGGGTCGTGAACGCGGACTTTCACGCCACTCGCCAGCAACGAATCGATCAGCACGAGTGCGGGGGCCTCGCGAACGTCGTCGGTCTGCGGCTTGAACGCCAGCCCCCAGATTGCGATCGTCTTGCCCGCCAGATCGCCCTGAAAGTGGTGTACGATCTTCTGAAACAGCACCTTCTTTTGCTCGTCGTTGACGGCATCGACCGACTGCATCAAGTTCAACGGCAGCCCCGTGCGGCGACCCATCGCGATGATCGCTTGGACGTCTTTGGGGAAACACGAACCGCCATAGCCGGGGCCGGGGAATAGGAACTGGAAGCCGATGCGCTGATCGTGCCCCATGCCTTTCCGCACGTCGTTGATGTCCGCGCCGACGCGGTCGCAGAGGTTCGCCATCTCGTTAATGAAGCTGATTTTCGTGGCGAGCATCGCATTTGCCGCGTACTTCGTCATCTCGGACGATTCCGGCGACATCGCAATGAACGGGCGTTCGGTTCGCAGAAACGGCGCGTAGAGTTCGCGAAGCACCTCGGCGACTTCGGGCCGCCGCACTCCGACGACGACGCGGTCGGGTTTCATGAAGTCGTTGATCGCCGCGCCTTCTTTGAGAAACTCCGGGTTGCTGGCGACGTCGATATGGCCGCAACCTTTCGCGTTCAAACGCTCCATCACGCCGACGTTCGTACCGACGGGCACGGTGCTTTTCACGACGACGACGCGCGACCCTGGCGGCCCAGCGGGAACGTCCTTGAAGGCATCGCCAATCGCGTTCGTCACAGCCCACACCGCAGACAAATCGGCGTCGCCTTTGTCCGATTGCGGCGTGCCCACACCGATGAAGATCAGCCGCGCCGAACGTACAGCTTTTGCCAAATCGGTGGTAAACGTCAGCCGTCCGTCGCGGTGGTTCTTTTTGACCAACTCTTCGAGGCCCGGCTCGTAGATCGGTATCCCGCCCGCATTCAACAACTCGACTTTCTTCGGGTTATTATCCACGCAGACGACATCGTTGCCGCTCTCCGCAAAGCACGTTCCCGTGACCAAACCGACGTAACCCGTTCCAATAACAGCAATTTTCACGAATGTCGTCTCCGGTAGAAACAGCGGATGTACCGAGACAAGATAGGACCAAGAACCGCGATTTGTAGCCGAAGTCGCGAGGCTTCGATGGCAACGTGCGCCCGCGTCAGAAGTTACACGACTTCGACGACGTGAAACTAGGTCCGCCACGAATCGAGAATGTCGCTCAGAGTTTGGCCGATTTCGTAGCGGGGTGCCCAACCGGTGGCATCGCGTAACTTGCGGGTGTCGGCACGCGTGATCGTCGTGTCGGCCTTGCGATCAATTTTTTGCCGCACGTCGACGCGAACTTTGGCCAAACTCACGAGGTGATCGAGGATGTCTTGCATCGCGTACGTCTGTCCGCAACCGGCGTTGTACGCCTCGCCTTTCGTGCCCTTTTCGATGAGCAAGCGGAATGCGGCCACGATGTCGCGTACGTCGGTGAGGTCGCGATGCGCGGAGAGATCGCCGGTTTCGAGGATCGGCGATTGGCGACCGGCTTCGATGGCGGCGACTTGCCTCGCGAAGTTCGCAACGGCGTAATCGGGCGATTGCCGCGGGCCGATCTGGTTGAACAACCGCACCCGCACGATGTCCAAGCCAGGGTTCCGTGTGGCCTGATAGCTGTGCAAGTCGGCGGCGGCTTTGCTCGCGGCGTAAGGGCTGGCGGGCTTCAGCACCGTGCGTTCGTCGCAGTCTTGCCCCGCCACATCCGGATCGCCGTAAATCAAACCCGTGGAAACGAACAGGATTCGCGGGCGCACCGTCGTTCTGGCAATCGCATCGTAAAGCGACCTCGTGCCTCCGAGATTGTCCGCCCAGCAGCGATCCGGTTCGTGGAACGATTTGCCGGTGTTGGCGTAACCGGCGAGGTGAAACACCCACTCGGGTTCGAGCCGCGCCATCAGGCTTTCGACGCCTGTGCCGTCGCAGAGTTCGACGCGGTGCAGTTCGGCTTGGCCGTTCAAATGCGACAGATTCGCGGGCCATGTGGCGTTCCGCGACAGGCCAGCAATGGTGTGGCCCCCCTCCTTGAGGAGAGCCTCGACGAGGTGCCCACCGACGAAACCGGTGATGCCCGTAATCAGGATTCGCATCTTAAATTCCGCGGGCATGGTTCACAGTGAGGTTGCCGAAAACAACCACCAAAACTTCGATTCCGGACTGATCCGAATCGATCGGGTGTCCTCCCAAATGACTCCAGGCACTTACCACCCACCCATCCGTGGAGTCATTCCCGAATTTCGGAACCAACCTAACCCACCAACGACTTACGTCCGATTTCGATCGCGCGCCCTGCCTAAATTCCGCGTGCCGTCACTTGCGCGGTCGAACCGGTTTTCAGTCGTTCGAGGTCGGCTTTCACCATCCGCTCGATCAGTTGTTGGAAGGTCATCTCTGGCACCCAGCCGAGTTTCGTCTTGGCCTTCGTGGGGTCGCCGATCAGGAGATCGACTTCCGCCGGGCGAACGAGTGCCTGATCGGTGACGACGTACTTCGTCCAGTCGAGATCCGCAGCCTGAAACGCGGTTTCCACGAGCTTTTGCACCGTGTGCGTTTCGCCGGTGGCGATCACGTAATCGTCGGGCGTATCCTGTTGCAGCATCAGCCACATCGCACGCACATAATCCCCAGCAAAGCCCCAGTCGCGCTTCGAATCGAGGTTGCCGAGGCGAAGTTCTTTCGACAGGCCGAGCTTGATGCGAGCGACGCCGTCCGTCACTTTACGCGTCACGAATTCGCGGCCGCGGCGCTCGCTTTCGTGGTTGAACAGAATCCCGCTGACCGCGTACATGTTGTAGCTTTCGCGGTAATTGATCGTGATCCAGTGGCCGTAAAGCTTCGCCACGCCGTACGGGCTACGCGGGTAAAACGGCGTGTCTTCGCTCTGCGGCACGGCTTGCACTTTGCCGAACATTTCGCTCGACGATGCCTGATAGAAGCGGATCGTGTCGCGGCCGAGCAACTTGACCGCTTCGAGAACCCGCGTCACGCCCATCGCCGTAAACTCACCCGTCAGAACGGGTTGCTTCCAGCTCGTCGGCACGAAGCTCTGTGCGGCAAGGTTGTAGACTTCGTCCGGGTTCGACACTTTAATCGTGTCGATAATCGATAGCTGATCGAGCAAATCGGCTTGGTGAAGGTGAATCTTTCCCGATAGATGGTTGATGCGCTCGAAGGTCTCGGTGCTCGCCCGGCGGACGACTCCGTGGACTTCGTAGCCTTTTTCGAGAAGGAGTTCGGCCAGATAGCTACCGTCTTGCCCGGTAATGCCAGTAATCAGCGCGCGTTTCATGCCCGTTTCCTACGGAGTCTGCGTGAGTATGCCCGTTCCGGCGAATCGACCGCATCGCCGGAATGCTGTTATATCGGTCGGAGTCGACTTCCGCTTTCGGAAAAGCGCGCGGGGGCTGGTTTTGGCTGAAACGAGCAAACGCTACTTCGCGCCGGGTTCGTCGTGGTGTGCGAACTTCAACGGCGAGAATTCGCCCCAGATGACTTTGCGAAGTTTGCCTTTCACTTCCAACTCGGCAACGACGGTAAGCATGTCCGCGCGGGTCATCCACGGAGCCTTCGCGACGAAGTGCGAGCAGGTGCCGATGGTTTCGCTTTTGGGCCGTTCGTCGGCCGGCGCGGGTTCAAAAATGAGTTTGTATTCCTGTGTGTCGCCGCTGCGTTTCGCTTTGGCAATAATCTGCACGAGTGGCAAGGCAACAGGTTGCGGTTCGTCGTTGTCCGTCTCGATGAAGACGTCGAGTTCGTTGCCGTCTTTCGCGAGGTGCGCCGTCAGCGCGGCGTGGTACGGTCCCGCATCGGCGAGCATCATTTTGCCGCGTTCGTGCGTGTGCGGCTCGGTTACCACGGGGCCTTGCACCGCCTTGTTCGCTTCGGGTTTGGCCGAGTCGCAACCGAGGATTAGCGTCGCCACAATCAGGCACAAAGTCACTCGCATGTGTCACCCTTAAATCAGATATACTGTTCGCGGCTTCTACTACGTACAAAACTAGCACTATTGAGATTGAACTTGCGAAGGATCGGGAAATGCCACCATCAATTCGGCGGCGGCCTTGCGAATTCCTTCGTTCGGTGATGCGAGTGCATCGGAGACGGCTGCGATGGCCTCGGCATCGGTTGCATCTTCGACGAGTACCCGTCTGGCGGCGATGAGCCGCAGTCGCGGGTTGGGATCGTCGAGGAGCGAGTGCAACGCATCGGTCGCGGCCCGGCCTTTTGCGCCCTGGAGCGCGAGTGCGGCACTCAGGCGAAGCCCCGCATCGGAGTGACTGGCACACGCGGCGAGAGGTGCGATGGCCTCGATTGGCAACGGATCGAGCCGGCTGAGCGCATGGGCCGCGTTCGCCCGCACCTGGATCTCCGGGTCGAGTAGCGCCTCGATCAATGCCGGAATGGCCTCTTCGGGCACGGCGACCGCCTTTCGCCAGCCGGCGGATGCTAACTTGCGGACTTGCACTTCCGCATCGCGAAGGCCGGACGTGAACGCGGCGGCGGCCTCGGGCGGTTGCGCAACGGCCATCGCCCG
The DNA here is from genome assembly GCA_043757025.1 of Limnoglobus sp. Taxonomy (GTDB): domain Bacteria; phylum Planctomycetota; class Planctomycetia; order Gemmatales; family Gemmataceae; genus Limnoglobus. Next base: position 9,994 of record JAYVQG010000202.1, on the reverse strand, counting down.
CATCGCTTCCTCGCGCAACGCCACCTCCCCGGTTTGGGCGGCGCGAAGGAGCGCCGCACCCGCCGGAGCTGCGGCTGCGCCGAGTTGCCCGAGTGCTCGTGCGGCTTCGACGCGGACCCAATCGCCGTCATCGTCCGCAAGCCGTCGCGTTAATCCATCGACGACGGCGGGTGTCGCACCGATGAGTTTCGGCAGTATCCGTGCCACGCGGGCTTTGACTTCGTCGTTGGTGTCGTCGAGTAGCCCGAGCAAATCGGCTTGGGTAGCGTCGTCGGCTAGTCCCCATGTGCCGAACGCTTCGGCAGCGGCGGCGCGAGCTTGGGGGTCGGGATCTGCGAGAGCGGCACGAACGACCCGACCCGATTCCGGCGTGGGCGGACCGACGGCACCGAGCGCGCGTATCGCGCCGAGACGAACGCCCCCGTCGAGATCTTTGGCGGCCCGCTCGAGTGCCGGAACGGCTGCTGCGGCATTCGGGCCGAGTTTGCCCAGCGCCTCGGCCGCGTTGACGCGCACTTGCAGGTTCGCGTGGCCGAGTGACCGAACGAGTGCGGGGATCGCTTCATCCGCCCCTGCCCCCATTTCGCCGAGCGCTTCGGCTGCGAGAGCGCTCACCCAGTTGTCCGGATCTTTGAGTGCCCGAACGAGCCGGGGGACGGCCACATCCGCGGCACTTTCGCCAATTTTCCCAAGTGCTTCGACGGCCTTAGCTCGAACGCGGTCGTTATCGTCACCAGCCGCTTCGACCAGCGCCTCCGCCACGTCCGCCGCTGCGCCGCCGATGTTGCCGAGTGCCTCCGCCGTCCGTGCTCGGACCACATTGTCCTTGCTTTCCAGCCCTTCCGTCAAAGTTTCTGTAGCGGCTCCGGGCAAGACGCCGATGCGACCGACGGCATCGGCAGCGACCTTGCGAACATTCTCGTCGCGGTCTTGAAGTAACGGTACGAGCAATTCCACCGCCGACGTCGCGGCCCCTTTCAATCCCCCGAGCGCCCGTGCCGCGGCTTCCCGAATCGCGGGGCTGGGGTCTACGAGTAGAGCGGCCAGCGCGGGTACGGTCTGCGGATTGGTTGCGCCTACCGCGCCGAGTGCTTCGGCGGCGCGACCGCGAACCGTCTCGTCGGGGTCGGCGAGACTTGCGATCAATTCCGGAATCGCGGCTTCGGACGAACTGCCTAAACGTCCGAGTGAAGTGGCCGCTTGCGCGCGAACGGTGGCAGCGGAGTCGGCCAGTGCTGTCATTAAATTGGGAACGCTGATTGCAACCGGATCGATGTCGGAAACGGACCGTGTTCGTCTGCGGAAAAATCGCCACACACCCCGCCGGTTGCGGGTTCGGCCCGGTCGCGTCGCGTTTACTGGGACTGGAACCCCGACTTCGCCGAACGCCTCCGCGAGGCTCAAACGAACGAGATCGCTCGGGTCGTTTACCAGTTGTGCCATTTGCGGAAACGCATTTGCGGCTCGCAGACGACCGAGCGTTGAAACCGCAACCGCGCGGACATATTCGCTCGGGTCGTAGAGGTGATTAATCAAGTGCGGGATCGCCGCCGGTCCGATCGTCGCCAGAACTTGCGGCAGTTGTTCGCGCTGTTCCCGCGTCAACGCTTCCGTGGAGCGAAGCGACGTCAGCAACGGTCCGAGGGCGATCGCCCCATACTGCGGCAACGAGGCTCGTGCCCGTTCGTGGATCGGCTCGTGCGGACTCCAGAAGTCGGCGATCGTTTCCGTGAGTAACCGCCCCTTTCGCAACGACGCGAAGATCTGCTGAAGGAGTACCAATGTGAAAAACGATTTGAACATCGCGAGGAACGCCGACGCGACCCCACCAGCCGGTAGCGCGACAGCCACTGGAACCACATGCTGCGCGTTGGCGAGGTTCACCAGACTGACGACGCTGAATAAGTGGACTAACGCCGACGCCACGAAATCGAGATACGTTGCGTCTGCGGTCGGCTGGCTGTACCATTTCGTGCCCAGTAACTCGAAGAGCGCGAAGTTGAGTAGCGCGAAGCCGCCGATCATCCCTACGGCGGAGGATGCGAGCAAAGGAACGCCGACTTGTTGGCCGTACTTCACGAGTTCGACCGCGAGCCGTTGCCCTTTCATCGGGTCGTAAAGAGCCTTGTATCCGCGTGCCACTTCGTAGCGTTCGACGTCGATGAACATGTACGCCAAGCACGCCGCGAGGCCCATCGCCAGCGGGATAAGTGCGCAAACGAGCGATATCATCGGGATTGGCCCCGCAGTCGCCACACCCGTTACCAAAAGGCCGAACTGAACCGCCAGAAACACTCGCCACGAAGCCCACGCGAGAGAATACTCCCACACGCGAAACCCCGTGCGAATCCCACCGCGAACAATAACTCCCGCGACCCACAACACCCCGCCAATGACGCGAAGTTGAAATAGGATGGCCGCAAACAGCCCGAGCGCAGCCAGCGCCAGAAGTATGAGCGTAGACGAGCGAAACGGGTCGTTTTCGACCAGCCACTCCGTCGAGTTCGCCGCGAACAATTCGGTAAGCCGCACGTTCCAATCCCTCGCATGAAAGAAGTATCAGTTTATACCGGATGGTTTGTAGAACCAAAAACTTGCCCAGGGGTACGACGGTGACGTCTAACCCTGGGCTGAGGGATCTAACCCCGTTGGGGTACAAATTGGCAATGCATTTACCCCAACGGGGTTCCATCTGATAGCCCAGGGTTAGACGCTTCGTCGTACCCCTGGGCAGATGACCGGTTGTAACGCTTCCGCGCGATCTCACCACGATTCTGTCCCGCATTCGATCTAGACCGCTGCCTATCATCGTTTAAAATGGGCGAAATAAACCGATTTTGCAGCGCAACATTCCTTCGCAGGAACACCCTATGCCCGTTCGTTTCTGGATCGCGATTTGTGCCATCGTCATTGCATTCTCAACCGCCCGTGCGGATGAACCGGAGAAGAAAAAGTCGCCGAAGGAACTCGCGGCGCTGAACTATCGGCTGGTGGGGCCGTATGCGGGTGGGCGGGTTTCGCGCGTGAGTGGCGTGACCGGCGACCCGCTGACTTACTACGCGGCTGCGGCATCGGGGGGCGTTTGGAAGTCGGGCGATGCGGGCATCACTTGGAAGCCGATCTTCTTCGACCAACCGACCGCGAGCATCGGCAGTATCGCCGTCGCGCCGAGCGACTCGAATGTCGTTTATGTCGGTACGGGCGAAGCGAACATTCGCGGCAACGTCTCGCCGGGTGCGGGCATCTTCAAAAGCACCGATGGCGGCAAAACCTGGAAGCACGTCTGGAAGCAAATTGGCCAGATCGGCACGATGGTCGTTCACCCGAAACAGGCGGACATCGCGTATGCGGCGGTGTTGGGGCACGCCTTCGGGCCGAACGCCGAGCGCGGCATTTACCGCACGACCGATGGCGGGCAGACGTGGGCGAAGGTACTGTTCCAGAACGACGCGACGGGTGCGTCCGATGTGGCGATCGACCCGAGTAACCCGCGAGTGGTGTATGCCGGTTTCTGGCAGGCGCAGCGTCGCCCGTGGGAACTGACGAGCGGCGGCCCCGGTTCGGATCTGTACGTCTCCCGCGATGGCGGTGACACGTGGGTGTCATTGAAATCCAAGCGCGACAAGAACGGCCTGCCGCCGGGCATCTGGGGCAAGATCGGCGTCGCCGTCTCGCCATCGAATGGCAACCGGATTTATGCTTCCATCGAAGCCGAAAAGGGCGGGTTATACCGTTCCGACGATGGCGGCGAAAGTTGGTCGCTCATCAACGGCGAACGGATCGTTCGCCAGCGTGCCTGGTACTATTCCACGATCGTCGTACACCCGACGAACCCCGACGTGCTGTACATGCCGCAAGTGCCACTTCTGAAAAGCATCGACGCAGGAAAATCGTTCCAGATTGTGAAGGGGTTGCATCATGGCGACCACCACGATTTGTGGATCGACCCGGCGAACCCGAACCGCATGATTAACGCGAACGATGGCGGCGTCGACCTCAGCAGCGATGGCGGCAAGACGTGGCACGCACCGCCGTTACCGCTCGCGCAATTTTACCACGTGAGCGCCGACAACCGCACGCCGTACCGCGTCATGGGCTGCATGCAAGACCTCGGCAGCGCGAGCGGGCCGAGCCATTCGTTGAAGCCCGGCGGCATCGGCCTCGGCGACTGGACGACCGTCGGCGGCGGCGAAGCCGGGCACTGCATCGCGGACCCCAGCGACCCCGACATCGTCTACGCCGGGGAGTACGGCGGCATCCTCACTCGATTCAATTTCCGCACGAAACAAGCCCGAAACATCACGGTCAACCAAGTGAACCCGTCGGGGATCGACCCGGCGAAGATGGCGTATCGCTTCCAGTGGACGGCCCCGATTCTGATTTCGCCGCACGATGCGAAGACGCTGTACCACGCGGGGAACGTGCTGTTCCGCACCCGCGATGGCGGCACCACGTGGGAGGCCGTCTCGCCCGATCTTTCGCGCAACGACAAGCAGAAACAACAGTGGTCCGGCGGGCCGATCACCGGCGACAACACCGGCGCGGAAGTCTATTGCACGATCTTCGCACTGACCGAATCGCCGAAGCAAAAGGGCCTGTTGTGGGCGGGCACCGACGATGGCAAAGTTCACGTTTCCACCGACGATGCGAAGACCTGGACCGACCTGACCGCGAACGTGCCGGAGTTGCCCGATTGGGGTACCGTCGTCTGCATCGAAGCCTCGCCGTTCGATGCGAAGACCGCGTATCTCGTCGTCGACAATCACCGCATGGACGACTATCGCCCGTACATTTGGAAGACGACCGACCTCGGCAAAACCTGGGCGAAAATCAGTAGCGGCCTCGATGCAGGTACGCACCTCCATGCCGTTCGCGAAGACCCGAAGAAAGCCGGTTTGCTCTACCTCGGCACCGAGCGCGGCATTCACTTTTCCAATGATGCCGGCAAGAGTTGGAAGCCGTTGCAACTCAATCTGCCGACCGTGGCGGTTCGCGATCTGGTGGTGAAAGCCGACGATCTCGTCGTGGCGACGCACGGCCGCAGCCTGTGGATTTTGGACGACCTCACCGCGATTCGCAACTACGCCACAAGCACAAACGAGAAACCGCTGCACGTATTCGCGCCGCTCCCCGCGACGAAATGGTACCTCGGCGGGCGGGCGATCACCTCGCACTTGCGCGGCAGTTCGACCCGCAACCCAGACAACGGCGCGGTCATTTGGTTCCACGCGCCGAAGCCGACGAAGGACGGCATCCTCGTGGAAATCCGCGATGCGAAAGGCACGCTCATTGCCAAGGCGAAGGGCAAACTCGACGCGAAAAGCGACGACGAGGACGATGAAGAAGCCGAGCCGAAAGCCGAACGGACGTTCGCGGTGAAGCCGGGGCTGAACAAGTTCGTCTGGGACTTTACGCACGACGGAGCCGAGTTCATTCCGAAGGCCAAAGTCGATGCGGGCAACCCCGCGATGGGCATCCCCGCATCGCCCGGAACCTACACGATCAAGCTGATGCACGGCAAGGAAATCGCAACCACCACTCTCGAAGTGAAACCCGACCCGCGCGGCGATGCGAAGCCCGCCATCGAACAAGAACTGTTCGCACTCCGCATCCGCGATGGCGTGACGAAACTCACCCGCACCGTTCTGCGCATCCGGACTTTGCAGAAACAAATCCGCTTCCGCAACGAGCTACTCAAAGACCGCGACGATGCGAAACCGCTACTCAAAGACTCCGAGGTACTCTCCGCGAAACTGACGATACTCGAAGAGAAACTGCACAATCCAAAGGCGAAAGTCGTCTACGATGTGTTCGCAGCCCGCGGCGGCGCGATGCTCTATTCGCAATTCGTCTGGCTACTCAGCAACGCCACCGACGGCGACGGATCGCCCACGAAAGCGCAAAAAGAACTCGCCTTGGAACTTGAGAAAACGCTAACGGGCTACATCGCCGAACTCGACGCGATCACGACAAAAGAGTTAGTCCCCATAAACGAAGCCGCAAAGAAACTCGGCGTGCCGGAGTTGTATGTCGCACCGGTGAAGTAGCGCCGGTTTTGGTGCTTCGCTTCGTTCGCTATCCCCGACCTGCTCTTAATCCCCGACGCACACGACCACGCCGCCTAACTCCCCGGCTCTCACGGCGGCGTGGTCCCAAGTCGCAATTTGCCGCAGGAACTCGTCCCGCCAAACCGGACTGTAGACCTCCCGAATCACCGGCACGACCTGCGTGCCAGTGCGGACCTCCCACGACTCGCCCCGTGTTTCGACTAGCCCCCGCGCCTCGGACAACATGCGGCGGAGGGCCAGAAGGTTGCCGCCCGCAAAGACTGCATCCCCGTACAGATCGACGTACTGTTCGGTCTCCTCCGCCAGTCGCTCGATAAGCGGGTACAGAAACCAGTAGTACCCGTCACTGAGGGCAAGTGTTGGTTCCGACACGAGAATCATCCGATCGGCATCCACTGCCACGCCGATGTCGAGCATTGACTACTTCCTCTTCGTGCTGCAACTCATGCGTCGTCACCGGGCAGGCCATCGACGCCGTAGAGGGCGAAGACATCGACGTCGATGCGCTTCTCGTGCGTTCCAATTGCGACCTCTCGTTTCCATTTGCAAACTACTCCACGGGTTGCAATCCGAGCACCTTCGGCAGTCGTCATTTCACCCGTGGCTACATTCCGTTGCCCCATCCGGGGCAAACCCTAAACGATTGAAAAGCATAGGCGACTTCATGAGGCGGAAGGGTTACACCGCTTTCACTTCGTGCGTTTCAGTTGAATGTCTTTTCCCGGTTGGCGGATGCGAACTTCGACGATGGCTCCGTCTTGATCGAGCGCGAATGGAAATAGTATTCGCGAATCGGCACGGTTGCGGTCGGTGCCGATGAAGGTGTCGTGGTGCCAGTGTTCGAGCGAATATTCGGTGCCGAGACACTTCAGCGTGAGCTTGTCGTCGGCGAACGTCACCTTCAGTGGCGGGTGAATCTCATCTTGAAACACCCCGGCATACTTCGACAGCGCGAGGCTGGGCTTCGTGTCTTTGATTCGCGTTTTTTCGTCTATGTTCACCGCCACCGTGATTGCGAACTGACTGACCTGCCCGAGGATGCCGGATTGGTTCGCACGGTCGGCGGTCGTGTCGCCGGTGTAGCGGTCGAAGAGATCGTACATCAACGCCATCGGCAACAGGCTTCCGCCGCGATTCGCCAGCAGCACAACGCCGAACTTTTCGTCGGGTAACATGCCGACCTGTGCGGACATCCCGTCGATGTTCCCGCCGTGTTCGACGACCGATTTCCCTTTGAAGTCCGAGAGCATCCACCCGAAGCCGTAGGTGTGCGTGAGCGAATCGGGGTTGAACGAGAAATCGCCCTTCGGCAGCAACATTTGTGCGGCGTGCATTTCTTCAAAGACGGCTTTCTTCAGCAGTCGTTTGTCGCCCGCTTTGCCTTTGGTCAGTTGAAAGCGAACGTACTCGGCCATGTCGGCTGCACTCGCGTTGATCGACCCGGCGGGGCCGATGTTGTCGATGTTTCGCCACGGCACCACGACCGGTTTGCCCTTCGCCATTTCGTGCGGGCTGGCAACGTCGGCATCTTTGGCGAACTTCACGACACTCGTATTCGCGGTGGTCATTTGTAGCGGTTGAAAGACGCGCTCGACGACGAAGTCGTCCCAACTCTTCTTCGCCACTTCGGGCACGATCTGCCCGGCCGCCATGTAGAGGATGTTGTTGTAAGTGAACTTCGTGCGGAACGCGGCCTCGGGCTTGATGAGGTGCAGTTTACCCAAGACTTCCTTGCGGTCGAACGACGAACCGTACCAGACGAGTTCGTTGCGGCTGAGGCCGACGCGATGGCACAACAGATCGCGTACAGTCGTCTCTTGCGTCAGGTAAACATCGTTCATGCGGAAGGCGGGCAGCTTCGAGATGACGGGGCTGTCCCACGTCAGTTTGCCTTCATCGACGAGCATTGCGAGGCAGAGTGCGGTGACCGACTTCGACACCGAGCCGATGGCAAACAGGCTCTTTTCCGTGACCGGTTCTGGCTTGCCGACACTGCGAACGCCGTAGCCTTTCGCCAGTACGATCTTGCCATCTTTGACAATCGCAACGCCCAACCCCGGCACGCCGTGCGCCTTCATCGCCTTCGCAACCGCCGCATCGAACCCGACGAGCGGGTCCGCGTCGGCAGCCACGAGATTGGAGGCCGCGAGTGCGAGAGCCAGTGCGATTAACGAGCGAAGTCGCATAGGGTTCACCAGATTTTCAACCACAGAGAGCGGGGAATATTATTGTAATAGCGATTCTAGACCTCTCTGCGTTCGCCGCCCCTCTGCGGTTCCGTTCTGCATTCTCAATACCCTGCGGCTTTGCCGTTCAATCGCGTGTCGGCGGCCCCTTGGTAGCGACCGGTTTTTGGGTCGATGCGGATCGTGTGGGCGTCGCCTTGCTTGTGGCCGACGACATCGTGGCCCATTACTTTCAGCCGCGACACCGCGGTGTCATTCGTCTGGAAATCTTCGAGCGCGAGGCGGTCCGGGAACCACTGATGATGTTGCCGCGGGGCATCGACGGCGGCCTGCACGTCCATGTCGTAATCGAGCACATTCACCAGCACGCACAACACCGTGTTGATGATCGTCCGCCCACCAGGGCTACCCGTAACGAGGAAAAGTTTGCCATCATTTCGCACGATCATCGGCGTCATCGAACTGAGCATTCGTTTGCCGGGTGCGACGGTATTCGGCTCGGTGCCGATCTTGCCGGAGCGGGTCGTGACGCCGGGGATGGGGTTGAAGTCGGTCATCTCGTTGTTCAAAATGTAACCCAAACCGGGCGCGACGATGCGGCTGCCGAACGAGTTTTCCAGCGTGTACGTGTTCGACACCGCCATGCCGTTCTTATCGACGATGGAAAAGTGCGTCGTGTCGGTGCCGCTATCGCGAATCGCAATCTCCGGCGTCAGCGTTTCACTTCGAGTGGCCTTCATTGCGTCGATACTTGCGGCGAGGGTTTTCGCGTGTTCCTTGCTGACGAGGTGCCTCGGGATCTCGGTGAAATCCGGGTCGCCGAGGTAGCGGGCACGGTCGGCGAAGGCACGGCGTTGGGCTTCGGCGATGCGGTGCATCGTGAGTGAGTCGGTGCGCGGCGTCTTCGCAATCTCGAACTGTTCGAGAATGTTCAGGGCTTCGATGATCGCGATGCCGCCCGAACTCGGCGGGGGCGGCGCGATCAGTTCGTAGCCGCGATAAGTGCCGCGCAGCGGCTTGCGTTCGATCGCTTTGTACGCGGCCAGATCGGCGCGCGTCATCAGCCCGCCGTGAGCCTGCATCTCGGCTTCGAGCTTCCCCGCGAGTTCGCCGGTGTAGAACGCATCCGGACCGTGCTCTGCGATCGCACGTAGCGTTTTCCCGAGGTCGGGAAGCATCAGGCGGTCGCCACTTTTCCACTTCGGCTTACTGTAAACTCGGCGAAACTCGGCGTTGTTCGACTTGCCATCGGCGAAGATGCCGTTGAGCCGCCGTGCGAGCGGGGCATCGACGAGGAAGCCGTTCTCCGCGAGTGCGACGGCGGGCATGACGAGCTCTTTCCAGAGCTTTGTGCCGAACCGCTTGTGCGCGAGTTCCATGCCGCGAACGGTGCCGGGCACGCCAACGGCTTTGTGCGAAGTCCAGTCGGTTTTGCCGTCTGCGAATAGCGTTTTCGTTGCCAGTGCCGGTGCGGTTTCGCGGTAGTCGAAGAAGGTCGGTTCCTTGCCCGAACCCGGATCGACGAGCATGAAGCCGCCGCCGCCGATGTTCCCCGCTTCCGGCCACGTGACTGCCTCCGCGAACGCGACCGCCACGGCCGCATCGACGGCATTCCCGCCACCCTTCAACACGTTCACGCCGACATCGGCCGCAATCGGGCAGACGCAGACCACCATGCCATTTACGGCTTCGACCGCAGGACGTGGCGACTGTGCGGAGACAAATGTGCTGCAAAAAAGA
>JAYVQG010000201.1:0-25950 GCA_043757025.1 Limnoglobus sp. | reverse complement strand
GCGATACAGCTCACTCGCCACGCGATCTGCCCGCAATGGAACTACACGATCCGCCCACATCCGAAGCTCACGGAGTAATTCTTGGACAGGTACTAAGGCCGTGAAATGTTATTCAGGGTTTCGAGTGCGAGCATCAGAGCTTGGGTTCCTTTACGACCGTAACCTTGGGCACGAACGGCTTCATAGAGTTGTTTCGCCAAGCCCAACCCCGGCAGGCTCAGGTTCATTTTCTCGGCTTCGGCGAGGGCGATGCCCATGTCCTTGATGAAGTGCTCGACGTAAAAGCCCGGCTCGAAGTTGCGTGCGAGTATCCGCGGCCCGAGGACTTCGAGTGCCTTGCTGCCTGCCGCGCCGACGCTCACGCTTTTGAACACCGTCTCCAAATCTAAACCTGCCTTGTAGCCGTAGAGCAAACCTTCGCAGACCGCGATCATCGTCGACGAGATCAGAATCTGGTTCACCATTTTCGTGTGCTGCCCGGCACCCGCTGCCCCTTGGTGTACGATCGTCTTGCCCATCGTCTCGAATAGCGGCGTGACGGCATCGACGCTCGCTTTGTCGCCGCCGATCATGATGCTCAGTGCCGCGTTCTTCGCGCCGACATCGCCGCCGCTGACCGGGGCATCGAGCGATGCCACGCCTTTCGCTTTCGCGGCCTCGTAAATGTCCTTCGCCAAGCTCGGTTCGCTCGTCGTCATGTCGACGAGGATCGAGCCGGCCTTCGCACCCGCCAGTGCGCCATTGCTGCCGAGGAACACTTCGCGAACGTCTTTCGGGAAGCCGACAATCGCGAAAATAACATCGCTGTTCGCGGCCACCTGCTTCGGCGAATCGGCGTACGTCGCGCCGAGGTCGAGTAGCGGTTGCACTTTCTCTCGCGACCGGTTGTACACCGTGGCGGCGTAACCTTTGGCCATCGCGTGCTGGCACATACAACGTCCCATCACGCCGGTACCGATCCAGCCGATCCGCGTCGTGCCGGGCGTTGCGGTCGCGATTGCCATGGCGAAGATTCCGTTAAGAAAGTATGTTGGATTGGTGTATACTGTCGAATGTCTCGTGTTCAAAAGCGTAGGAATTTCAGGCTGTTTTGCAACGAAGGAATCGCGTGTTGCCCAATCACCCACCCGTCGCCCCGGTCGTTCTCGTTCATGGTTTGTGCGGATTCGATCGCATTTTTGCGGGTCGCCGCCTATTGAAGGAATACTTCCCCGGCATCCGCACGCACCTCGAATCGATGGGGCACCGCGTGTTGACGCCGCGGATCAGCCCGACGGCGAGCGTGGCGGTTCGTGCGGCGGAACTGAAACTGCACCTGCGCCAGGAAGTCGGCACGCAACCGGTCCACTTGATCGGCCATAGCCTCGGCGGCCTCGATGCCCGCTACATGATTGCGAAGCTCGGCATGGAAGACCGCGTACTGTCGCTGACGACCATCGGCACGCCGCACCGCGGCACGACCTTCGCCGATTGGGGCATGGATCGCTTCGCGCGGTATCTGCGGCCACTGTTCCGCTCGCTGGGCATTCCCGACGATGCGTTCCTCGATCTCATGACCGACAGTTGCCGACGATTTAACGAAGATGTGCCGAATGTGCCAGGTGTTGGCTATTACTCGGTGGCTGGCGTGTGCGAGAAGCCGCTGTTGGGTGCCGAGTGGTGGTTCCCGCACCGCATCGTGAGCCGTACTGAAGGGCCGAACGATGGCGTTGTCAGTCGGGCATCGGCCACGTGGGGCGCGCACACCGACGTGTGGGATGGCGACCACCTCAACCTCGTCAATTGGCCCAACCGGAAAGCTCGGCGCTGCGGTATCCAGTGGGATCGCGCCGCCGACTATTACATGCTGGTACGAAGAGTCTCGATGCTCCACGTGTGACGCTTGCGACGGCGAAATTGTCATCGCTACGACCGCGCAGATCGTGCGGCCGACACAACTTGCCCGACCCGACGATCTGCCGAAACTGCCCTTCCCCGCATCTGCGTTTCAACCGGTTGCACGCGCGCCAATTATTCGCACGTCACTCGCGTTTCCTCGATTGCCTATCGCAGCCGCAGACGATTTGGAAAGTACCGCAGATGGCGGTCAACATCTCGTTTAGCTATGCGAAAGGACTTCACCATGCGTCACGGATTGATGCGAGCGTTCTTAACGGCGGTCGTCGCCGCTCTTGCTGCCACCGCAGCGAACGCCGACCAGAACCTGCCCCTCGCCCCCGCCTCTGCGCCTGCCGTTGCCAGCCTGGCATCGGGCACCGTCGGCGGTTGCAAGAACTGTGCCAGCAGTGGCCCCGTCGTCGTTCAGGGCGTCGGCAGTTGTGCGCCGAACACCGGCTGCAACTCGTGCGGCCCAAAGGTCAAAAAGTCGTGCTTTAGCAACTACCTGTACGGCACCGCAACACCGGTCGCTGGGGGTTGTTTCGCAGCGACCAACACGGCGATCTTCGGTTCGTCGAAAGCGTTCTTCAACCCGTGCAACACGTGTGGGGATAACGGCGGCTGCGGTCGAGGCGGTCGCAACCCCTGCCCGACGCCAATCTACGGGCCAGCCACGCCCGGTTCGTTGAACAACTGCAACGGCCCGTTCTCGTATCTGAACCGATAAGTAATGCGGAGTTGGGAGTTCGGTGTGCGGAAACCGGCCGCGTAATCTACGAGAACCGTAGTTTGCGCGGTGGCTTCGTTTTTCACGACGCCTTGTTACCCCCGCACACGAGCCGCGTGCTCCACATAATGTGGCACACGCGGCTCGCGTGTGATGTGGCTCGTTCCGTTTGCCTTTTCTGTGGCTTCGCCGTAAACAAATGCGCAATCGCGACCCGACGCTCCCTCTGCCACGGCCGCACGTATGCACCGCATTCCATGAAATGCATCACGATGCCGAGGATCTTGGGCATGTCGCCGATAAGGATTATGTATCGGAAGCGTCGTGCGTCCTGTGTCGATACGCCTGGCAGTACTCTGTCATTCGCTTATGGAGTTGTTGGAATGCCGGCAGCTTTTGGAGAGGGGAATAATCGGAAATATATTCGGCGATGAGTGGAATGCAGCCTTCGGGGCGAAAGGATTTCAAGCGTCGGCCGGTGTGTTCACAAGCTATACGCAATAGTGTGTGCAACTCCGCCTTGGGATCGGTTACATTCTCGACCTCTCGGAGTTTCGGCAACGAGATTTTCGTTTTCCCATTCGGATTTCCCGATGCTCGCCGGATGGCCGATTCCTCGATCAACAACCAGGCTTCGGACATCCTCACCGGAATGATCGCAATGTGTCGTATCGAAATCTCATCCGAAAACTCCTCGATCGCAGTTTCAATCTCTCGTTCGCGAGCGTCGAGGCTTTCGGCTTCCGCATCCCGATGGATGAAGAGCAAATCGCAAGGGTAGTATTCAAGTGCGAATCGGATCGAGGGAACGAGTTTATTGGAGACGCCATGCGGCCGGGTTTTGGGATTGGCGAACTGTCCATGCATCTCGACATTGGGCAACAATTGTTCCAAAACCCACCGGAGAATTGGCATCAGCATCACATCGGTCGGCCCGTCGGCCCGCAGCGTATATCGAAGTGCCATTACACATTTTCCTGAATCTCATCGAACAAGCTCCGAACATCCGTTCGGTCCGCGACTCTCCGCGAACTGCGTGCGTCCGTTCCTGTTCTTGCCGTTTTTTTTCGTGGGTTGAGCGACTCGTCATCGTCATCCTCTGCCGTCGGTGCAATGGGCCGAAGGTAGGCCAACAACTCACCTTTGGTCGAAGTGATCGCGATTTTTGCCTTGCTCCGCCAGGTATCGGTCAAGCACTCGAATCGCAAACTCTGAAAGCGACTGCCATCTCGTACGGTGTCTGCCAATCGTGCAATGTAAAGGTCGGAGTCGTCCACGCCCCCGACGACGCCGGGGGAATGTGTGTTGATGATAACTTGTCGCAGGGGATTGTCGTCTCCGACTTTTTCATTCGTGTCGACGGCGATGTCTTTCAACAGTTCGAGTATCGCGGGGATCCGCAGCGGGTGGATACCATTTTCCGGTTCTTCAAAGCAAATCACGCCCACGGTTCCTGGGTCTTCAGCTAACACACTCAGCGCGAGAAACCGGAGCGTGCCATCGGAGAGCGACTTCGCGGGTAAGGCAGTATCGAATTTGTCGATCAGCTCCAGTGTGAGCAAATCGCGTTTGTTGTCTCGATCTACGCGGATTCGGATCACTTCGCCGAGGAGTTTGTACAGTCGGTTCGCGACTTCCGCATAGACACGGGGTTCGTGCTCATTTTGAGTAGCCCCATCCACGGGAATGCCCGGATTAGCGAGCCGGAAAAGCGTGGCAGGAAGATGCGATCCGTTCGCACTCAATTTGGTAGGGGAGAGAAACGAATCCTGCTGCCGCAATGCCGAGGGTTCGAGTTGCAACAGTCGCCACGATTGCATTTCCCGCTTCGCTAACAGCGCAGTGGGAGTTTCGCCTGAATTCGTGAGCGAGATCACGGTGCGATTGAGCGATGCTGCCGGGTGTTGAAACGAGCGACCGCCACCGGCTAGGCCAGCCTGTTTGTCTTGATGGAGGTGGATGATTGGCTTCTCGCCCTCTGGCGTAGAAATGTAGGGAACAGTACGGCGGCCGATCACGATCGAATCGACCCAAATTTTTGATTTCTCAAAGAGGAGAATTTCGTCGCGTTCACCGCGAGGGATCGCGTCCAGTTTTTCTCGAACGATTCGAAGGGGATGAGAGATGCCACCGTTTGAAGTCGCATCGAATGAGAGGGTCAGTTCGTACCGCAAGAGCGTCGAGGTTGCCTTCACTTGGGTCTGGGTGATGTCGTCATGTCCTAACTGCGGGATAATCATCTCGGCCGTGAACGACATCTCCCGATCGAATGCATGACCCACGCGGTGGAAGAGCGATCGAACATCCCAGTTGCTGCCCGAATCGTCCCGGACTAATCGTGCGGCATCAATAAGAGTGTGATCGGCTAGGGCACTGAGGAATCGGATCGCATCAAATAGGTTCGATTTGCCAACGCCGTTCGCACCCGCCACGCATGTAAATGCACCGAACGAGACGTCAACATCCACTAGGTTTTTGAAGCCTGTGACTTTCAATCGTGTGAGCACATCGCCTCCTCGACCAAACCTATGCTATTCTACCAATTTTCGCATCACCGATCGATCTCGCCCATCAGGACATCGAGTGGACTAAAAACGCCTGTTTTGTATGCTTTATTGATGCCGATGCCCATTTGATGCACCGTATATTACAAAAAGGCCGACGATGCGACAACTTCACTCATAGTATTTAGTATTCGGAAACTCGATCTGTCGGTGGCTGGTTCGTCAAATTGAGCAACGAGCAGCACTTCATCGGTGAGCAACCGTAGGGTGCAGCGAAGCCGGTGAAACGCAACCGCCTTCTCGTGCATATTCGACGCATCTCAACGTGAGTGATTCAGTTTATTTATGTAAATTTAACAAATTGTACGTTGCTCGCTCGTTCCGTTTGCCTTTTCTGTTGCTTCGCCGTAAACAAATGCGCAATCGCGACCCGACGCTCCCTCTGCCACGGCCGCACGTATGCACCGCGAATTCGACCCTGCCATTACGCCGTTCGACCGTCGCTCGAATCTGTCGCTGTACCTACTCACCGCACTCGTTGTTACGTTACTTCTTGCGGACATTTGGCCGTCGCTGGCGCGCTGGATTTCGGGTTTCGGTTGGGAGCTTCCCACGTGGCCCAAGCGGGAACTGTACGGCTTCCGGTTCGCGCTGATTGCGGCCGTCATCGGCGGTGCCCGCTCGCTATACTCTTCGCTCGAAGGCGTGTTCGATGGCAAAGTCGGTGCGGACATTGCCATTGCGGTGGCGTGCATTGCGGCGATCCTCATCGGCGAACCGCTCGTGGCCGCCGAGGTCGTGGTTATCGGCCTCGTCGGCGAGTGCCTCGAAGCGTTTACGTTCGACCGCACGCAACGCGCACTTCGCGGGCTGGCCGAGCTTTTCCCCGAGCGCACGTGGGTGCTGCGCGACGAGCAGGAAGTGCGGGTGTTTACGGTCGATCTGCAAATCGGCGATCATGTCGTCGTGAAGCCCGGCGGCAAAATCCCCGTCGATGGCGTCGTTCTCGCAGGGCAATCGTCGCTCGATACGTCGCCACTCACCGGGGAAAGTTTGCCGCGCGATGTCGGGCCGACGGACAGCGTGCTGGCGGGGAGTATCAATCAGTTCGGGGCGTTGACGATCGACGCGAAGAAGGTAGCGACGCAGACGGTGGCCGGCCGCGCGATGGCGATGACGGCGGCCGCGCTGAAAGAGAAAGCCTCGCTGGAACGGTACGCGGATCGGCTGGCACGCCGGTTCCTGCCTGCGGTATTTGCACTGGCATTGCTCGCATTTATCGTGAATGTGGCGTTCCAGTCGGGGCCGTTCCGTGCGACATCGCGGGTGGCGTTGTACCCGGCACTCGCGGTGCTCGTCGTCGCCTGCCCGTGTGCGTTGGTGCTGGCGACACCGGCGGCGATCATCGCGGCACTCGGGCGGCTGGCGGGTACGGGCGTGCTCATCAAGAGCGGGGCCGCGCTCGAAAAACTCGCCGAAGTGACCGCGTTCGCGTTCGATAAAACCGGCACACTCACCGAAGGCAAACTCGAACTCGGCGACGTGATCCCGTTATCGGGGACATCGCCGCAAGAACTAATGCGCATCGCCGCGAGTGCCGAGCAACACAGCGAACACCCGCTCGCCAAGGTCATTCGCACGGCGGCGACGTCGCGCGGAATATCCGTCGGTGCGGTCGAAAATTTCACCGCACACCCCGGTGCCGGAGTTTCCGCTACGCTCGATGGCACGGCGATTCTCGTCGGAACGCGACGGCTGCTGGAAGAACGCGGCATCGCGATTTCACCCGAATCGCTCGATGCGATTTCGCGGCTCGATGCCACGGGGCAATCGTCGTTGTTCGTCGCAAAGGACGGCACGATCCTCGGCGCGATCGGTGCCCGCGACACGATTCGCCCCGAAGCGGCAGGCGTTCTCGGCGAACTTCGCGACAACGGTTTCACGTCGTTGGTGTTACTGACAGGGGACCGCAAAGCGGTGGCGAACGCGCTCGCGGCGGGGTTGCCACTGACGGAAACGCACGCGGAACTTTTGCCCGAAGGCAAGGCCGCGCGAATCGCGAACGGCGCGTTTGCGTTCGTCGGCGATGGCATCAACGATGCCCCCGCGCTGGCCCGTGCCAAAGTCGGGATCGCAATCGGTGGCACCGGGTCCGATCTCGCCGTCGAGGCGGGCGACATCATCATGGTGGGCGATCCGCTACGCCCGCTGCCATTCCTCGTGCGGCTTTCCCGCGAGACGGTGACCATCATTCGCCAGAACATTATCTGGTTCGGTTTCGGCGTCAATTTCGTCGGCGTGTTGCTCACGGGGTTCCTCTGGCCGCTGTTCGCCGCCACGCCCGATGCCTACGAGAAAGCCCCGCTCGTCGGCGTGCTTTATCACCAACTCGGCTCGCTCGCGGTGCTGCTGAATTCGATGCGGTTGCTCGCCTTCGAGCGCAAGACATCGCACCGCGTTCGCGATGGTTACCGCCACTTCGACCGTTGGCTGAACACCGTACATCTCGACGATCTCTTCCACGCGTTCAGCCATAATTTCCAGGCGATTCTCGGCACCACCGCCGTGCTGGCACTCGTCGCATGGTTGGCATCGGGGTTGACGCAGATCGAAGCGAACGAAGTCGGCGTGGTGCAGCGTTTCGGTGCGGTGCGTGCGGATCTGGCACCGGGGCTGAACGTGCGTTGGCCGTGGCCGATCGAAGCGGTGACGAAGCTGAAACCGGGCGATATTCGCCTCGTCGAAGTCGGCTTCCGTCGCGTCAGCGAGGAGCAAGTGCAACGATTGCAACTGGCGAAAGTCGAGCAACAGAAGTTGCGCCGATCAGGGTTGCCGGGCGTGACGGATCGCGACCTTTCGTGGGCGAGCGCGCATGCCGAGGAGACGCAACGCATCACCGATGAATCGCTGATGATTACCGGCGATGGCAACCTCGTCGAGATTCTCGCGACGGTTCGCTACACGGTGTCGGACCCGCGGACGTATCTGTTCGGCACGCGCGACCCGGACGCCGTCATCCGCTCGAGTGCCGAGGCGGTGTTTCGCGAACTCGCTGCGGGGCAACCGTTCCTCGACTTACTCACGGCGAACCGCGCGCGCTTCGAGCAACAGGCACTTCTGAAAATCAATCGGCGATTGATGGACACGACGCAATCGTCGCTCGGCGTCGCGCTCGACGGCCTGACGTTGCACGATCTGCACCCGCCGCAAGAAGTCGTGGCGTCGTATCACGCGGTGGCGTCGGCGATTCAGAAGCGAGACCGGCTCGTCAACGAAGCCGAGGCCGATGCGACTCGGGCGAAACGCCGTGCGGGCGATGAGGCATTGCGAACGGTTCGCCAAGCCGAGGCCGAGGGCGTGCGAAAGGTCGCCGAGGCAAGCGCGAACCGCGATGCGTTCCTCGCGTGGCACATCGCTCGCACCGAATTATCGAAAGCCGAAGAAGCCGCATTCACGAAGGAAATCGAGATGCGCGTAGCCGCAGGGCAAGAGCGTGGGACGGTGACAACCGATGTGCAAACGCGACGTGCGCAGATTTTAAGCGACCGCAGAACGCTCACCGAATTCCGGCTGACGATGCAAGCGGTGACGGCGGTGCTCTCCGGACGAGACAAGATATTCCTCGATGCCGCAAACCTGCCGGGGCGACGGCATTTGTTACTGATGGACCCCGATTCGCAGAAGCTGCCCGCGTGGATGTTACGCCCGCAAACCACACCGGAGAAAGACCCATGAGACGATTCGCACTGCGGGTATTGTTGCCGATCGCCATCGTGTTGTGGTTGCGTTCCGCACTGTATTCCGTGGACTATTCGGAGTTCGCCTACGTGACGCGGTTCGGCGAACCGGTGCTGACGCAGGACGGCCGGACCGACGCGGGGCTACATTTGAAGTGGCCGTGGCCGGTCGATGCGGTGCTGCGAATCGACGGGCGAATGCAGGCGTTCGATCTGCCGGCGGTCGAGTCGTTGACGCGCGATGCGACGACGAAGACGGTCGATAAAACGATCGCAGTCGATGCCTTCATGACGTGGCGAATCCCCGATGCCGCCGCCGCGGATCGGTTCATTCGCACCGTCGGTACGGCGGAGCAGGCGAAGCGGATTCTCGGGCCGCGCATCAACGGGCGACTGGCCGCGATCATCAGCACGATGCCGCTCGACGACCTGATCGCCGTCGCCGATGAAGCAAAAATCGACGAGCGAACCGAACGACTTCGCGTGCAACTCCTCAGCGACCGCGACCGCGTTCGCACCGACTACGGCATCGAAATCGTCGACTTGCGCGTGCGCCGATTCAGCTACCCCGAAGCGGTGCGAGCGAGCATCGCGGAACGGATCCGCAGCGAACGCGCACGGAAGGTGGCCGACTACGAAAGCGAAGGCCGCAAGATGGCCGCCGACATCGCGAGTGCCGCCGAGAAAGAGGCGCGAAACATCGAGGCACAAGCCCGCGCGAAGAAGCAAGTCATCGAAGGCCAAGCCGACGTCGACGCCGACCGCATCCGCAACGAAGCCCACGCCAAAGACCCCGAGTTCTACACGTTCCTGCAAAAACTCAAAGCCTACCAAACGATGCTAAGTGAAACCCGCGACGTGCTATTACTCTCCAGCCAGCACCCACTCTTCGACCTGCTACTATCACCACCGGCGAAGGGGAAAGAGAAGAAGTAAGGTGGGCGGAAAACGCCGTGAATCGGCTTGTACTGTTTCCGTGATTTCCGTGCATTCCGTGGTTCGCTCCTATTCCGAATTAAAACACCACGAAAAACGCGGATTACACGGAAATGAAAACGTAAAAAGCAACCCTCTGCAGTTAAAATTCACTTTGCGAAAATTATTGCGACGAATTCTGCCGCTCGAGGAACATATCGGTATCGGACACGACGCGAGACAACCCATGACGACGGCTTTTCGAAATGGCATTCGCAAAGTGGCGGCCCACCTGGCACCGGACACGCTCGGCGACGGCGAACTGCTTTCGCGCTTCCTGAACGATGGCGACGAGACGGCATTCGGCGTGCTCGTGCGCCGTCATGCGGCGATGGTGTTCGGCACTTGTCGGCGCGTGCTCGGCAATGCCACCGATGCGGACGACGCCTTTCAGGCCACGTTCGTCGTGCTCGTGCGGAAGGCCACCGCGTTTACGGATCGGAAATGCATCGGCAATTTTCTCTATGGCGTGGCATATCGAACCGCATTGAAGGCACGCGAAATGGCTGTACGACGACGCAAGCGCGAGGCGGAAGCGATACCGCCGGAGCCGATGGCCGACGATTCCGAACTGTTGAAAATGCTCGATGAAGAGCTGGCAAAATTGCCGGATAAATACCGCGAGCCGGTCGTGTTATGCGAACTCGAAGGCAAGAGTCGGCGCGAAGTCTCCGAACGGCTCGGTATCCCCGAAGGCACAATTTCGAGTCGGCTTGCCGCCGCGCATCGCCTGTTGGAGAAACGTCTCGCCGCACGCGGTTTCGCAGTTGTCAGCGTCGCATCCATACTCCCCAATTCCGCGCTCGCCGTCTCGGTGGAACTCGCAGAAGTCGCTGTGCTGACTTCCATTTCCCAACCGAGCGCAAGCGTCTCACTACTCGTAACCGAGGTCATGAAGATGATGTTTTTAAGCAAGCTGAAAACCGGAGCCGCCATCGTGCTGGGCACGATGCTATTGCTCGGCAGCGGCGCAGTGCTGATACCCGGCGGCGGGCAGGCACAGGGCGAAGAGAAGACCGGGGAAAAGTCGAAAGCACCTACGCCCGCTCTCGCAAGACAACTTGCGGAACAAGACGAGGCCAAGTTGCTACTCGGCACCTGGGTTTCCAAGAAAGTGTCCACGCATCCCGCGAATCCGAATTTTATCGCGACGGACGATTACATCTGGACGTTCGATCACGATTCGTTGCAGGCGGTGACCAACCTCGCGGGTCAGGAATATTCTTCCACGAATTCCCGCTACGTTCTCAACCCACACGTGAAGCCGAAACAACTGAATATCGTCGGCGATCGCAAGCTACTACTTTGCCTTTACGAGGTCAATGGCGAAGCGCTCAAGATCGCCTACTACGCGCGCTCGGAAGTCGATCGGCCCAGGAGTTTCGACCGAAAGGACATGCCGAAGGATGCGGATGCTTTGACCGTGATCGAGTTCGAGCGTAGGGCAAAGAAGCCAACTGCCCCACCAGTGACCGTCGTCGCGAAAAAAGCGACGGCGAAAGAACTGTACCGACTCGCCGATGGGGAACTGCTCAAGCTGATCCCCGGCCCGTATCCCGACGATCGCCTCGATGTACTCCGGACTTTCGATATCGGGACAGGGATCAGTAGCGGCTACGGCTTCCACGTCATCTCGACCGACGGCAACAAAACTCGGCAATTTCGCAGTCGCAGGAGTTATGACGGTGGCGACAAAATTGGCGAAATCCGAATCGATGAATCGACGACGCTGGAGCAACTGACACGTACGCTATTGCAACTCACCGAGCAGGAATTGCACGGCCTGGATTACCTCGATGGAATGATGCCGAAACGCATGCACCTCGACGCTCTCTTTCGAGAGAACACACCGATCGAAAAACTGGTACCGGCGTTTCAGAACGAACTCAAGTCGAAATTTAACATCGACCTTCGCTTCCATTACACAGACGAGGAACGCGATGTCGTACGTTTGACCGGCAAGCACAAGCTCATCGATCCGAAACAGAACCGCATCGACTTGTACGCGACGAAAAAGTTAGAGCAGGCACCTGCGAATCGCGGGAGCAGTTCTTCGCAATCGACCGCAGATTACTTGTCGCTTTTCATCCACTACCCCGTGATCGACGAGTCCGATCTCAAAACGCGCGAAGTACCGATCTCCGTCTACTTCCACAAGCGGTGGCCGCCGATTGCCCAGACGACGGCAGAAGATTGCGACCCAGAGAAAGTGTTGAAGAATTTCGCCGATCAGACCGGCGTGACGTACGAGTTCGTCAAACGCAAAGTTCGCCGATTGGACGTCGAGAAGCCCGTGGCGGCAACGCCGATGAAGGACAAGAAGTAAACAGACGTGGGGCACGTTTTTCACGTGCCCCACGTTTTGCTAAACGGGGAAGGGGCTTACCGCACCTTCGCTTTGAACTTCACGGTGCCGCCTTGGCCGGGTGGGATGCTGCCGGGGATGGCGAACTTGACCACGACCGAACCGGCGTCGTTTGGCTCGGTGGTGGGGTTCGACGGGCGATCCGACTGAGCGGAGCCGACGACGTATTCCAGTCGGCCCGATAGGCTGTCGCTGACGATCAGGTCGGACACTTCGCGATTCGTGCTGTTTTTGTAGGTGATTGTGAACGTCACCGTATCGCCGATCTTCACGCCGGAGGTCGGGTCGACCGATTTCGTGACGAGGAACTCGTTCGAGTTCGTAATCTCTTCGACGCCAATCGACGACTGCACCACCTGCACGCCGACGACTTTGTAAACCGCTTTGGCCGGTCCGACGGTGCCGATGATGGTATCGAGCGCGATGCGGGCGACTTGCACTTGTGGCCGGATTGCCGTGTCGAAGGCGATCGGCTTCGTCAGCGAATGCAGTGCTGCACTCGGTACTCTCAGGGCGAGTGCGCTACTTGCGAAGCGTTGCATTCCGGCTTCGGCGCGCAGCGAGTATTGCATACCCGCGATGCCGAGTTCGGCCTTTTGCACGCAGAAGCGCGGCACGCAGATACAGACGCGGTTCGAGGTCGTGACGCGGCGCTTGTCGCCGGTGGTGAACTCGACGGCGACGTCGGTCGGATCGAGGCCGCCGAGCTTGTCGTTACGGCCAATGCCGAGGCGGAGTGCCGTGTCGTTGCCGTCGGTAAAGCACTCTTCGCCGGGGAACTTCGGACCGGAAATCGGGTCGTAGAACGGCACGCCCTGCCAGCTAATGCACGGCGGCGCGACGGGCGCGGCGAGGTAGCTATCGCCGGGCAACAGCACGGTGCCGGCCACGACGTGGCGCATCAGGTCTTCGCGGGTCGGCTTACGGTTGCCCAAGCGGACGATGGCGACGATGCGCCCCGCTTTCGTCGCGGCATCGATCGCATCCGGTTCGGTGCTCACCGAATCCTCGTACGGCTTGTCGGGCGTCGTCTTCACCGGCACGGCGTTGTTCGGATTTTCGAGGTAAATCACCTTCGTGATCAGCGCGCCGCCGAGTGCTTTCTCGATGTCGCTTTCGCTGAAAACAATCGGCGCGTAATACTCCATGTAGTTCATGTTCGGGCGCGGAACGAGGCTGCCGCGGACTTCGATTTCCGGGTAAAGCGTCGCGTCGGGCTTGTTCGGCAGTCCCGCGAGTTCCATGCGGTAGACGTAGCCGGGGCGGAAGCCGAACAGGCTCGGCGCGGCAAACATCTTCGCGTTCGGGCTATCGGGGAAAGCCGTGACACGCACTCCGGCGGGCGCGATGATTTTCGCGGCCAGCACCGGCGCAGGCGGGCCGAGCGGCGGGCAGTCGACGGGGAAAGGCAGTGCCGGCGCACCCGCGACTTGCGAGTAGCGCATCGGGGCCGGGGCGCAACCGCCGGTCGGCGAGGGGCACGGTGCGGGCGAACCCGTCGGATGGAAACCGGCCACCAGGGGGGCGAGCAACGCGAGCGTTCCGATGTTCATGGCGAAACCCGTCCAGTGCTGGGAAGGTTCAATGCGAAACGCGGAATGCGGAATGGGTCGTGGGATCGATCACCGATGGATGCCACGCCCATTCCGCATTCCGCATTTAAAGTCGTTACTTGATCGTCGAGGTCGGCAACGTCACGATTGGCAGTTTCAGCGGGGTCGCCGTGCCGGGGGCCGTAGCACCCGACGGTGCGGGCGGTACTGCCATCGGCATCGGTGCGGATGGTGGGGCCATCATCGCGGGGGCCATTCGCATCCCTGGGGGCATCGCGTCCATGGCGGGCGAGTTCGGGTTTTCCAAGTCGATGTTACCGAGGCGAATCACGGCGAGGATCGACCCGCGGCGGTTCGCTTCGACGATCGGATCGGCACCCGGCTCGAGTTGCGTCGAGACGATCTCGCCTGCGCCACCGAGGCCCGCAACATCTTGGAATGCCGCGTCGGGCAGGTAGATCACCTTCACGACCATGTTGCCGCCGTTGACGCGGGTGAAGTCGTCTTCGCTGAACGACAACGGCACCGAGTTGTGCGACAGGAACGCCATCGTCTTCATGGTCGTGGCCATGATTTCGACCGTCGGGTAGTACGGCCCTTGCTGGTTCGGCAAGCTGGACAGCTTCAGGCGATAGACGCTACCCTGTGCGAAGTTGTAGTTCGCCGGAGCGGTGAGTCCGGAGTCGGTATACGTGCCGTTGTTGAACCAGCCGATGCGCATCCCTTGCGGGCTGACGAACCGCACCGAGGTGCGTTGGTTCATCGCGCTACCGTAAGGCACACCGGGACCGGTCGCACCGATTGCGGCCGTCGCGCCCCATGGCCCCATTTGCGGAACGGGCATGATGCCGTTCTTGCCGAGGTAGGTGCCGAAGTGCGAACCCATCGGGCCGTATGCGTTCGGATCGACTGCTTCGCCGCCGCCGTGGCCTTGATGACCGCCACGAAGGTGGCCACCCGTCGGGGTACCGCAATCGCCGTTCGGGCAACCGCCGCCGACGATGCGAGCGAAGCCCGCCGACTGTTGCACGGTGGCATCGTCGATCGGCGTCGTGGCCGACGCTTGCACGATGCCCGTGTCGGTTTTGCGAATCTTGGTTAAAGTGGACTTCGCTTCGGCCTTCTTGGCCGTGGTCGTCATGATCAGCGGTTCGCCCGTCGAGCCGACGACGCCGGGGGCTTCCATGCCCTTGCGTGCCACATTGAACGGCTTGCCGGCCGTTTTGCCCGTACTAGCCGGGCTGACGCACCCGCCGATACCGGCCAGGAGCAAAATCGTCGCAGCGGTCCGTTTCATAGTTTTCCCCAAGAATGTCGCAGTTTGCGCCCCGAGACCGGCCGTTCGCGAGTCCGTGCGTCTGTGTTCAAATTCGGCCAACTCGCACCCCGAACTTTGATAAAACCGGAACATTCTGCGCGATTCGTGCGGAAGTCGCAATCGGCGTAACCCTGGCAATTGGTGAAACGGCGCGAATAGGAACGAGCTACGAAGGCTGCGGGTCGCCAACCGAGGCGTTTCGCATTCGTGCAAAACCGCCGCGATTCTCGCTTTTGCTGTTGCACCGCGTCGCGGAATTTGTTCGCATAGTGTCTGCCTTCCACCCAACTTCTGTAGGTCGAATATGAACTCCATCAATCGCCGGCGCTTTCTCGCGTCCGCCACGGCTGCCACCGCAGCGACGCTTCTGGCACGCCCCACGAGTGCGGCCGACGTCAATCGGCTGAACCTCGCGATCATCGGCCCTGCCAACCGCGGCAAAGACAATCTCGACGGCGTCGCGTCCGAGAACATCGTGGCCATTTGCGATGTCGACGAGGCCAATGCCGCCGCCGCACGTAAGCGGTTCCCGAATGCCGAGTTCTTCACCGACTATCGCAAACTCTTCGACACGATGCTAAAAAAGATCGATGCCGTCGTTGTGAGTACGCCCGACCACAACCACGCGCACCCGACGATGATGGCACTCGCGAACGGCAAACACGTCTACTGCGAGAAGCCACTTTGCCACACGGTGAGCGAAGTGCGGCTCGTTCGCAAAACGGCAGCGGCGAAGAAACTCGTCACGCAGATGGGCACGCAAATCCACGCCACGGACAACTACCGTCGCGTCGTCGAGATCGTGAAAAGCGGCGCGCTCGGCCCGATCTCGCACGTTCACGTGTGGAACAGCAGTCGCCCCGTCGGCGGGACTCGTGCGGGCAAAACGCCGTCGGCGAAGTTCGACGTCGATCTGTGGCTTGGGCCGACGCCGGTTGAGTTCTTCGAAGTGAACGTCGCCAAATCCGGGTGGGCGTTCCAGTGGCCGCACTTCCACTGGCGCTGGTGGTGGGAGTTCGGCGGCGGCACGCTGGCGGACCTCGGCTGCCATTACATGGACTTGCCGTTCTGGGCACTCGACCTCACCGCGCCGACGACCGTGAAGGCCAAAGGCCGCCGCGAATACATCGGCGACAACACGACGCCCGATGTCATGCAGGTCGATTATCAGTTCCCCGCGATCTCCGGAATGCACGCGCGGCCCGACGTGAAATTGTCGTGGTATCACGGCGTCAGCGGACCATCGCTCGATGGCAAGGAAACCTACAAAGGCTACGGTTCCGCCGTCATGTTCGTCGGCGAAAAGGGCAAGCTGATCGCCGATTACGGCAAGTACACGCTGTTGCCCGACGAGTTCGCAAAGGCGTTCGTAGCACCCGCCAAGTCGATCGCGGCATCGGTCGGCCACCACAAGGAATGGATCGACGCGATCAAGAACGGCGGCCCCACGACGTGCAACTTCGATTACTCCGGCGGCCTCACCGAAGCCGTGCTGCTCGGCAACGTCGCCTACCGGTGCGAAGCCGAAATCGCATGGGACGCCGCCACCGCCCGCGTCACCAACGTCAAATCCGCCGCGCAGTATCTATCGAAGGACTACCGCAAAGGCTGGACGATCTGAGAGTGTTACGCCGGGCACGTTTCCAACGTGCCCGGATTGACTCCAGCCACTTTCCACCCACCCATCCCTGGACTCATTCCCGAATTTCGGAACCAACCTAACCCACCAACGACTTACGTCGAATCTCGCCCGATTGCATTCACGCCGGAACCACTTTTCGGTGGTCCTTTTCGGCAAAAACTGCGACTTGGCTATGAACCATGCCGTATAAGTAAATTCCTGTCACTGTGGGGCGGCTTCCGCTGCGCAGTGGGGAACCATGCGTTGTAGCAGAACCGGCCGCACAAAGCGGCGGCCGCCGGTGAGCTGGGTCGTTCGCAGGCTTGTCTCTCGGTTCGCTTACGGACCAACTGAGAAACAATCGACCTTAACCTCGGTCAATTTGCTGGCGTCGTGGTACAAAAGAACGTGGATTTCGTCCGCGATCAAGAAGTGACGTGAGCCGTGGACAGCGAAACAACGGACCGCTGGTGGCCCCGCGAACAAGGAGTGCTTGCATTTGAATCCGTGCTCGCCCGAAGCCCAATGGCTACAACGACCTGCACGCACTCGAGCTGTTCGCTCTGTCGGGCGATCTGTTCCCGAAACCGCCGAAGTAGTAATGTCATAAGCCGCGACGGGGCGAGATCAGAGCTGTTCGATTCATTACAGGGCTCACCGGCCGGGTACAGGCGGTGTGCCTTGTCGTTTCCACCACTTGGGTTTTGGTCCTGCGGAAGTGGCCAGAAGAATGGGACTCGCGAGGGCGGCCGTCAATGCCTTCCCAGGAACGTTAGGCGAGCCTAAGTCGTGACCCGCTTTGCATTTGCGACTGGAAATTCGCTCTCGGCGCGCAGCCTCCGCAAACCGTCTGGAGGGTTTTCCAGCAGTCCGACTTCGCTGCGATGTCAAAGATCGATCCGCTCCGCTCGACTCATGCCGGCGACATCACCGCTTCCGCTTCCACCCGCATCTCGATTTTCTTCAACTCGTAACCCAGTTCCTTCGCTCTCCGATGTAAGTTTTTTTCCTGCGGCTTCCGATGATCGATGACGAACTCCTCTTCGCTCCGCTTCTGATACGCCACGCCGTAACGCATCACCATGTACAGAATGCGTGCGAGCTTGTGCGCCGTCGCGGTGATCGCCATCGGCGCGCCCAGGTACGCTGTAACGTATCAGGTTATGATTCGACCGGGGGCACTGGAGCCGTTTTCGTGCCAGCCCGCTGCGCAAGCGCAACCCAGGGGTACGACGAAGCGTCTAACCCTGGGCTATCAGATTTAACCCCGTTGGGGTAAGAATTGACTATGCATTTACCCCAACGGGGTTCCATCATTTAGACCAGGGTTAGACGTCTTACGTCGTACCCCTGGGCGTATCTGCAAACAGCGCAACTTCAAAACGCGCAAGCTTGCGCTGAGGGCTGGCACGATGTCCCAGCCGCGAACGATACCTACGCAAAATAGTTACCGGTGGACGTACGAGAGGGTCGATGGCGGTCCAGACAGACGGTATAAAAAAAATTATCAAATCCCCACGTATCGTTCAAAATTTGAAGATTATTCTGCTGTGGAGATAGTCTTTGACAGCCAGCGTTGAAGTAAGAAGTGTTGCCGCATCGATTACCCGAGTGGCGGCGAAGTCCTAAACCTTTTAGAACTGTCTCGAAGTCCCGTCTCTCCAAGGACCAATCCCATGCATGCGACGATCTGGCTATCGACGGTGTGCGCCCTGCTCGGAATCGCCGGCGCGTTGGAGGCTGCCGAACCCGTCACGCACCGCATCCTGTTTGCCGAGTACGGTGCGGGGCCGAACCGCCTCGTCGAACTGGATGCCGCTGGCAAAGTGGTATGGGAACACAAGTTCCCGAGCATTGCGGTCCTCTTCCAGGTGCTTCCCGAGGGCCGCGTGCTCTACGGATACGGCGGCAAGCCGACGGGCGTGCGTGAGATTGACCGCAAGGAGAAGGAGATTTGGAATTACGAGAGCAAGTGCCCGCAGGTGCTGGGGTGCGAACGCCTGCCGAACGGTAACACGCTGGTCGCGGAACAGGGGCCGTGCCGGGCCGTCGAGGTCGATAAGGATGGGAAGATCGTACGGACGACCCCGCTGACAACGAGCGAGAAGGGCTACCACCTCCAGGTACGGAACGTCCACAAGCTGGCGAACGGGAACATCCTGGCCGCGCACGAAGGGGAGGGAGCGGTCCGGGAAGTCGATCCCGACGGCAAGTTGGTGTGGGAGTACACGAAGGTCGAGAACGTCGGCGAAGCACTGCGTTTGAAGAACAATAACACCCTCATCGCCTGCGCGACTCAGAAGCGGCTAATCGAGGTGACGCCGAAGGGCGAAGTGGTCTGGGAGTTTGGTACTAAAGACGCGCCCGAACTGAACTTGACATGGGTGTCGAGCCTTCAGGTGCTCAAGAATGGCAATTACGTGGTGGGCAACTTCCTCCGCGGCCAAGAAGGCAAGGGAGTTCATGCGTTCGAGGTCACGAAGGACAAAAAAGTAGTCTGGTCATTCGCCGACCACAAGCTGGCAAAGTCAGTCACCACGGTCCGTGTGCTCGACGACGAGTGATGTCCGCGGTCGGGCCAAGCGTACTTACCTGAGAGTGGCAACGCTCTCAGTAAGCAAGAAATGTTTGAAAATAGGTGAAACCAACAGTGCGAAGGGGGGGAGTTGAACCCCCACGGGCTTGCGCCCGCAAGATCCTAAGTCTTGTGCGTCTGCCAATTCCGCCACCCTCGCATTCGACCATCGCACCGCTGGCAATTGCGGTGTGTGGTGCATCTTACCGGTTCGCCGGTTTGTTACTACCCGTTGCTGTCAAACTCTTCCTTGAGTCGGCTCGCGAATGTCATTACAGTTCGAGGTCGTCGATCGTGGAAATCCGGATCGCACGCAGGATCGCGTGCTGCAGCCGCGCCGCTTCGGTCACCGACCGAATCCGCGATTCGACTTCGGCTGAAACTTCGCCAAACCGATCGCGGAGAATCATGAGCAAGGAGTTCTGCTCGCCCTTCAGCAAACCGAGTGCCTGGCCTTCTTCTCGGCCTTTTTCGAGGCCTTTTTCGAGGCCTTTGATCTCTCCTTCTTGAAGGATCAACTGATACGTCGATGACTCTTTCATGCCTCGGACCCTCGTGTATGCGTTTTGAATCTCAATTTCAGTATACCGCAAACCGAGCAGGATATACCCGCACGTTAGCAGGAATACGCGGTCGGCATCAGACACTTGTTCGGTACGCAATCGCTCGTCGATGCGATCCACCAGCGTGCCGAGTTGCCCCTCGGCTTCGTTAGTCAGGAGTACCAGCGGCAACGCGCCGATACCACTCGCCATCAGCGGTTCGACGTGCAGTTCCCAAGTGACAGGAAGTTGCGATTGGCGGGGTTATCGTTTTATTCTGGTGTCTTTATCCCAACGGGATTTCAGCCATTAGCCCTGGGTCGCGGCTTCCGCGCACCCAGGGAACTCCGGCCATCTCCACCGACCCGAACGGGGTCGTAGCAGCTTCCTCACGGGCGTGCGGAGCAAAATGAAGCTTCGGACCCCCAGGTGCGCGGACGCGACCTGGGGCTAATGGCTTCAATCCCTCGGGGATAAAGAACTTTTTGCAGACAGCCCGATCTTCGGCCCGAGCCAGTCGGCCCAATCGACCGCGTAGACGTTCAGCAGATCCTTCAGCGTCGTATCGAATGGCTTGCTCATCGCGTTCCGCGCTTGCGGGGTTCGTATGTCGTTAAGTACGTCATCACGTCGTCCTCGAACGTCGTGCGCGGCGTGCCCATGCTGCGCATTTCCTCGATCGCCTCGGCGGCGCTCCAGCCGTCGTATTCCATGCGGTACACCGCGACGTAACCACCCGTGCGATGGATCCCCGCGAAGCAATGTACCAGCAACGGCTTCTTCATCTCCGGGTCGCTGAGGATTCGTAGGAATTCGGTCATGTTCGCCGCCACGGGGTGCGAGCCATCGGGGAGTTGCCAGCGGGCTTGGGCGAAGCGGAAGTGCGCGATACCTCGTTCGCGACAATACTCGACTTCGGCCTGATCCGCCGAGACTTTGCCATCGTCTTTCGAGTCGCGCAGGCTGATCACCGTGCGAATGCCGAACTCGCGAACGCTACGCTGGAAACCGTCGGGTGTCATCTGCCCGCTCCGGTACAGCACGCCATCGTCGACTACGCGGATGTTGCGATAATTGCGGTCGCGTTCGATTTTGTAATAGATTGGCACCAGCACGATGCCCAACAGCATCAGTGAGGCGAGAACGTAACGAATCGTTGGCATCCTTGCACCTTTTCCCTACGCCGCGAGGCTCGGCGGTTGCACCGATGGCTTCCGCATCATGCGATTCCACGCGGCCATTGCCACCCGCGAACTCCAACTATAACCGGGGTCGGGTGTCGGCGGTTGCAATTCGATCGTGGTCGGGCGGAACGCGATGATGACGAGTAGCGGCGCGTACCACAAGACGTAAAGCCCACCCCGATCTGCGAACCAAAACTGGATGCCGATAAGGATCGCCGCACTCATCGCGGTGGCGTGGTTCATCGTTCGCACGGCGGGCCAGAAGAAGCTCATCGACACGAACGCGACGAACACGATAAACACCGGCAGTCGATACGCCCAGTGCAACCCTTGCCACAGGCTTTCGGTCATCGGGCGTTGCCACGGCTGCCAGTCCGAAAGGTGCATCACGCGGGCCATGCCGCTCGGGAAGAACCCCGCCGACCACAGTACCGCAATCGTTACCGCGAGCGCCACGGCACCAGCCGAGAGGAACCCGCTGAGGAATCGCCACGCTCCACGTCGCCAGTAAAAGTGCAACCAGACGGGTAACAACAACACGGGGAAAAACGTGCTGCCTGCCGCCAAACCGAGCAGCCACCCGCTCACTCGCGGATGCCGATAGCAGTAGATCGCCCAGACCGTCAGCGCGGCCGGTAACACGTGGTGCAGTTGCGCAATATGGAACGCGGTGTACGGAATCAGCAGGTACAACCCTGCCATCGCCACGCCGGTTTCCGCATCGCGAAAGTGAATGATGCCGATGAACAACAGCCCGATCACGACGGCCAAATGGCACAGCATTGCCAGCACCCGTTCGACCCAGGCGCGGGCTTCGTCCATCGCGACGGGGTCGCTGGCATCTTGCCCTTGCGAGACGACGGCGGTCGCGCCTTCGGTGACGGCCGCGATCGCCGCCGACTGCTTGCCGACCGATTTCCACGCATCGGTCGGGCGTTGAATCGCCACGGCAGAGAGACAGAAGAACAGCGCAATGCTGAACCACGCGAGGCCAGGAATCGTGATATTCGAGCGAAACGTCGGCCGACGTTCGAGCGATAAGTCGTATAGACAGCGTGCGAGCCAGTACGCCGATGCCGACAGCAACCAGCAGTAGCCGAGGAACCGTTCGCGGTTCGCCGCGGGCGACGTCGCCTCTGCATTTTGGTTCGCTTCTTGAATCAACAAGAACCCTGGCACGAACAGGAACAGCGCGAGCAGATCCCAGTTTCGCAAGCTAATGAGCCGCGAGAATTGAAAGAACAGCGCCACCGCCAGCATCAGCGCGAAGTAGAACCACGTCGCCGAGTTCGGCAGATGGAACTCAAAGAAAATCGAGTTCGGCACAACGCCTCGATTGCAAAACCGCGAAACGATAGAGTTGCTGTTATATCAGGTCGAACTGTTCGCCCCACAAATGTTCGACGAGTCATTCCCGACCAACTCCACCGGGAAGTTACTATAATGTGCTGATTACGAGTGACTGCTATCAAGGTTGTACGAATGGCGAAAACGAAAAGCCTCCCGATGACGACGCCACCAGCGGCGGAGGTCGTCCCCGGCGCACTCAAGGGACGCTTTGCTTTCATTAGCCTCGGCTGCCCGAAAAACACCGTCGACTCCGAGCGAATGCTCGGCAAACTTTCGCAAGATGGCTACGCGCTCCAGCCCGACCCCGATGGTGCGGATGTCGTCGTGGTGAACACCTGCGGCTTCATCGAACCCGCCCGGCAAGAATCGCTCGCCGTCATCCGCGAGATGCTCGCGCTCAAGAAGAGTGGCCGCGTCGGTTCCGTCGTCGTGGCCGGGTGTCTCGCCGAACGGCACAAGGATTTACTCCTCGAAACCGTGCCCGAAGTCGATCAGATCGTCGGTGTGTTCGGCCGCGAAGAAATCGCTGCCGTCGTCGATCGTGCGGTTCAACATCGCGACGAACAACGCTCGCTGTTCCGCCCCGCACCCGTGCGGGCGCTCGAAGACACCGCACGGTTGCGCATCACGCCGCGGCACTTCGGCTACATGAAAATCAGCGAAGGTTGCGACCGCTTGTGTACCTACTGCGCCATCCCGAAAATGCGCGGCAAGCACATCACGAAGCCGATGGAAGAAGTCATCCGCGAAGCTCGCGAACTCGTCTCCGATGGCGTCCGCGAACTGATCATCGTCGCGCAAGACAGCACGTACTACGGTATGGACCTCTACGGCCGCGTTCGCTTCGCCGAACTGCTGAAACAGCTCGATGCGGTCGAAGGCATCGAATGGATTCGCGTATTGTACGCCTACCCCGAGCACTTCTCGGACGACCTGATCGAGACGATGGCGAATGCAAAAAAAATCGTGCCGTACCTCGACATGCCGTTACAACATATTAACGATCGCGTGTTGAAGCGGATGATACGTCGCGTCGATCGCTCAGCCACGGAGAACCTCATCGGCAGGTTGCGGAAGGCGATGCCGAACCTCGCGATGCGAACGACGTTCATCGTCGGCTTCCCCGGCGAAACCGAAGCCGATTACGAGGAACTAAAGTCGTTCGTTGCGGAACAAAAGTTCGAGCGAGTCGGGGTGTTCCCGTATTCGCTGGAACCCGGCACGCCCGCCGAGAAACTCGATGGCCACATGCCCGAGGAAGTGAAACAGGCTCGCGTCGCCGGCGTGATGGAAGTGCAACAGCAGATCGCGTTTGCCTATGCCGGCAAGCAAATTGGCAAGGAACTCGCGGTGGTGATCGACGGCCCCGACCCCGAGTTCGCGAATCACTTCCGCGGCCGCACCTACGCCGACAGCCCCGACATCGATTGCGAAGTCCGCGTAAAAGGCAAGAATCTCCGTTCGGGCGACTTCATCAAAGTGAAAGTCACCGCCGCCGATGGCTACGACCTCGCCGGCAGAAGCATCGGCTCGGCATGGTAGCGGTTTGAGTTTTCGTTCGGTTGCAGTTCAGTCTTCGCTTCGGCTGAGCCACCCTGCGTCGATCGTCGCAGACATTTTCTTATGGCAGCGGGATGTCTTTGAACGCGAACTCGATTTCCTTTTGAACGGCAATCCACTCGACCAACACGAGCGTACTGGGCTTGCCCGCTTTCTTGCCTTCGGGCGAACTGAAAATGACGGTCATCGATATCGTGCCGGGTGCCTGATTTTGGTTGTTTGTGCTCGTCGGCGTGAACTTCACCCCTTTTGCATCGCGTACTTCCAGCCGTTGATAGATCGTGTTCGCCCACGAATAATCTTCGGAATTCGGGTGCAACTGCTTCGCGTTCAGCGTGATCGTCACCGATCCCTCACTCTCGCTGACGTTCTCGATCAGTAACTCCGTCGTTCGGCTGACGAACGTCTTTTTCTTGACTGTCAGGATCTTTTCCACGGTGATTTCCGGCCGCGTATCCGACAGCATGAGCACCGTCATTTTTCCGCGCAGTTCCTTGATCGAGTTCGCATTGCGATTCGGCGTACCGAGGTTCAGGCCGACGTACTGATTGTGCGAACGATACATATTTGGCGTGTAATAACTGCGATGTTCATCGCCAGTGGAAATTGACAAGCTGTTGCCGCTGTCGTCGATGGCCTTCGCGATTGTTGGCGGATGGTACCCGAGAATCGGGTTCTTCGGCTCGGACATTAATTGAAAGTTCATGTTGAGATACTCCGACTGGCGCGGCGCTAACGCACGACGCGGCAACCCGGAAAGTTGTAGATTGCGGTTCATACCGATATTGGTGGCCACGAATCGAAACGGGCCGCTGTACCCGACGTGTGGATTATAAGAATCGCTCCCATACAAGCTAATGCCGGAGTTGCCGTCTTCGTTGTCGTCCGGGCTGGCGATGATGCCCGCCGTTTCGCAGGCTGCATCGAGTGCCTCCCAGAACGGCGTGTCTTTCCATTCGACCGACATTTTGATCTTCGCAGCTTCCGCAGGAATGCCGCTCGAAAGCCGATACCCAGACTGCTTGATAATCACTTCGATCAGTTGCGTCACGGTCGCATTCTTGGCCTGATAGGATATCCGCGTCGGCTTCACCAGTCGGTCGTATTCGATCTTCTTAACGAGCACTTCGAGGCGACGTTCGATCTCGGGTTCGTCGGTTTCCGCGAACGCGCGCTTCATCGTCGGGAGCGCACGCGCACCGAGTGCAGACAGATCGCGACCGGCTTGTTCCCGCACGCGATATTCGGGCGAGCCAAGTTGTTCGACGAGAATCTGCGCGCGTCGCTCGTCGGCCTTCTGCATCGCAACCGCAAGGCTGTCCGCGCCCGCGGCATACGGCGCGCAACCGGCGAACGCGATACAGGCCAGCCAACGTGCGTAGATCAACATGGTGGTGTGCCGTGCGATTTCTCGGAATTCCCTCATGTTTTTGAAGGTAACAGCCGAAGGGGTCGGTCGCAAGGCGCAACGAGCGATTTCTGCGGGATACGCAGCACACGTCGCGTGACCTACATTAGCATTGCGAGTATTCCACGAATCGTGTCTTTCGAGAATGACCATGAAGCTCATCCTTGCAATCATCAAGCCGGAGAAACTCGAAGCGGTGAAGGAAGCCCTGAACAAAGTCGAAGTGTTTCGTCTCACGGTCATCGACGTGCAAGGTTTCGGACGGCAGAAAGGGCAATCGGAGATTTATCGCGGGCACGAACTCACGGTGAACATGTTGCGAAAAGTGCAACTGCAAATCGCCGTCAACGACGACTTCGTCGAACCGACGGTCAACGCGATTATGGAAGCCGCCCGTACCGGTCCGGAAGGCCGAATCGGCGACGGGAAAATTTTTATCTTGCCGCTCGAAGAGTGCCTCCGCATCCGCACCGGCGAACGCGGCCCCGAGGCAATCTGACACAACGCATAGAATCTCTGCGATCATCTTCGACCGCGAGATGCGCATTAGTCGAGTAGTTCTACTGTATCCACTGTAAACCGTTAATTGACAGGGACTTCCGAATAACCGCTGAAAATCCAGAAATGCATCCGCAACGAACACAGATTTTCAG
>JAYVQG010000200.1:0-25984 GCA_043757025.1 Limnoglobus sp. | reverse complement strand
GCGCTAGCGAGGGATTACTATCGTTTATGCGATGTCGTGCCTTCTTGTGGGTTTCCCTCGTTTGCGCGTTTTGAAGCGTAACCCAGGGGTACGACGTAAGACGTCTAACCCTGGGCTAAAAGATCGAACCCCGTTGGGGTAAATGCATAGCCAGTTCTTACCCCAACGGGGTTAAATCTGACAGACCAGGGTTAAACGCTTCGTCGTACCCCTGGGCATATCTGCAAAACTAGCGCGTCGGGCTAACGGGATCGGAATCACACTTGAACCGCTTCGATCTTCGTGGCGAAGCCATCGCTACCGACCTCAGCTTCACCGAAGTCGCCGACCTGGAATGCGGCTAGCGTGCTGTGGTTGTCGTTCCGCTCGATCTTCGTCGTCGCAACGGCTCTCACGATGAACGACGTGCCGCTTTGCACGCGAATCGTCACGCTGTTCCCGGCTACGTCGATTGCTGTGATGCGGCCTTCGATCTTGCTGTTCGCGGCGGCATTTGTCGTTCCGCTCGGTGCCGGTGGCACCGTTGGCGGTACGACGGGCGGCGTCGTAACCGCTACGGCTTCGATCTGAATCGCGATGCCGTTCGCGCTGATCTTCGCTTCGACGCTATCACCGATAACGAGACTGGCGAGTGTCGCCGTGGCGTTGTTGCGTTCGATCTTGGTGCCGACGCCCGATTGCACCGTGGTGAGCTGGCCCGCTCGATCGCGAACCGTGACCGTGTTGGCGGTCGCGCTGATCGCGGCGATCGTCCCTTGCACGGCGACTGCGTTACTTCCGCTGTTTCCGGAGCCGCCCTTGCCACTGCGACCTTCGACGAACGCTGCGGATTTCGCCTCGATTTCCCAGGCGATTCCATCGGGGCCGACGAGCGCCTCGACTTTGTCGCCCGCTCGGAAAGTCGCCAACGTGGTGTTGAGTTTATCGCGTTTGATTTCCGTGCCTGCACCGGCTTTGGCAATCGCGTTCGTGCCGTTTTGCAGCTTGATCGTAACCGTATTCGCCACGGTATCGACCGACACGAACGTCCCTTCGATGCTCGAAGCGACACCCGCCGTGACGACGCCCTTGCTGTTGGCGACGGTGTCAGTTGCGGACGGATTATCGTCGACGACGCGGCTAACCGAGTTCAGGAATTTACTGTTCGTGCCATCGAAGACGCGGAAACCATCGTCGTTTCCATGGCGAACGGTCGCGATGATATCATCGCGACCGTCGCCGTTGACATCGCGGGAATCGACGCGAACGCCACCGCGGAACGAAGGATCGTCGACGAACATCGACGATAACTCGCGGCCATCGGCTCCGCTGAGAACCCGCACGACGGGACCACCACCGGGGCCAGTACCCGTAATGATGTCGTCCTTGCCATCGCCATTCGTATCGCCCGACGACACCAGCACGCCGCCACGGAACGAATCTTCGTACGCGAATTCGTTCCGCAACACGCGATTGTCTTTACCGGAGAACACCTGCACGCGCGGCCCACCGCCGACGCCCGTTCCCGTGATAATATCATCGACGCCATCGCCGTTCGTATCGCCCGACGACACCAGCACGCCGCCGCGGAACGAATCTTCGTACGCGAAGAAATCTTTCAGCACCGTGTTGCCCAACGTCTTGCCATCGAGCACGCGGACTCGCGGCCCACCACCCGCGCCCGTACCGACGATAATGTCGTTGACGCCATCGCCATTCGTGTCGCCGATCGAGACGTTGATGCCACCCGTGAATTGCTGTTCGTAAACGAAGAAGTCGTTCAGAGTCACGCCGCTTTTCCCATCGACGATGCGAATACGCGGGCTGCCACCTTTCCCGGCGGCAATCACCATATCGCGAACGCCATCGCCGGTGACATCGCCGAGTGCGACGTGAACGCCACCGCGAAACGAGTCTTCGAACGCTTGAAACGTGCCGATATCCGCACCGGTCGTCGGGTCGACGATCTTCACTTGCGGAATCCCGCCATCATCGGGGCTGATCGCAACCGCATTCGCCGGAATCGGGAACACCGTCGGAACGATCCGCGATTCGAACGCTTCGCAGAGCAACCGCGAACGCTGTTGTCGAGTGTTACGAGACATCGGAAATCTCCTGAGTTGAGTAGATTCGTTTTGCGAACACTCAGGATAGTCCAAACGGATCGTAGTATCCGCCACGCTTTCAAAAGAATTCTCGAATCGGCGAAGTCACGGACGAGTTAAGAGTGGACATGGAAAATGCGACGGTCGCTGTCTCGTGCATAGTTCGGCGAGTCGATCGACTTTCGTATCGAAGTGGTGAAAGTGGACGGCATGACTTCACTATTCTGGCTTGGGTTATTATAAATCCTGCATCGAAATTCACCATTTCTCCCGCAGGATTCTCGCGATTTCTGCGATACATTCGTTCGGAAACGTCATGCCATTTATTCGCACGCATCAGCCGCCATTCCTCGCACTTGCGGTGTTGCTACTTTGCGGGTGCAAACCCGATGTGCCGGCCACCCCGACTGTCGCTGTGGACGCGCCTGCGACCGGCGGCCCGGTTTGGTTCGAGGATGTCACCGATAAAGTGGGCCTCGCGTTCGTTCATGATGGCGGCCCCACCGGTGAGTTTTTCATGCCGCAGTCGATGGTCGCCGGTTGCGCGATGTTCGATGCCGATGGTGATGGCAAACTGGACTTACTACTGCTGCAATCAGCGGGTCCAAAGTCGGGCAAAACGAACAAACTCTATCTGCAAAATGCCGATGGAACTTTCCGCGATGCATCGGCAGGTAGTGGCCTGGATTTCGACGGTTACAATGTCGGGGTCGCGGTTGGCGATTTCGACAACGACGGGCGGCCGGATGTACTCATCACTCAATTCGTCGGGGCAAAACTGCTTCACAACGAGGGCGGTGGCAAGTTTCGCGATGTCTCTGTGGAGACGGGAGTCAACAACCCGTTGTGGGGTTCCTCCGCTGCGTTTTTCGACTACGACCGCGATGGACGACTCGATCTCGTCATCATTAACTACGTCGATTACGACCGCTCGTGGCCCTGCACGGCCCCCGATGGTTCCCGCGACTTCTGCGGCCCCAAAACCTTTCCGGGAACGGCAGCCAAGCTGTTCCACAATCTCGGACCGAAAGACGGCGCAATTGCCAAGTTTCAAGACGTAACGGTTGCGGCGGGACTGGCTGCGAAGACCGGCCCAGGGTTGGGCGTTTACTGTGCCGATTTAACCGGCGACGGCTGGCCAGATATCTTCGTCACGAACGACGGCAAACCGAATTTCCTCTGGGTCAACCAGAAGAATGGCACGTTCAAGGAAGAAGGGTTATCGCGCGGCATCGCATTGACAGGTATGGGTTCGCAATACGCGAACATGGGTATCGCGGCGGGCGACTACGATGGCGATGGGTTGACCGACTTGTTCGTGACGCATCTGACAAATGAAACGCATACGCTTTGGAAACAAGGCCCTGCTGGTCTGTTCCGCGATAAAACAATCGAATCCGGTGTGTTAAAAACCAAATGGCGAGGCACGGGATTCGGTGCGGTGGCCGCCGACTTGGATTTAGATGGTCACCCCGATATTGCGTTCGTGAACGGCAAAGTGTACTCGGGGCCACCGGTGGCAGGTACCGATCATCTCCCGCCGTTCTGGCGAGTGTACGCCGAGCGGAATCAGTTGCTCAAAAACGATGGGCAGGGTCAGTTCGTCGACGTTTCGACTTCCAATGCCGCGTTTTGTGGAACTCCGAACGTCGCACGCGGCTTGGCAATGGGCGATTACGACGACGATGGCAGGCCCGATCTCTTGGTCGTGAGTCTCGGAGATCGTGCCAGGCTGTACCGCAACGTATCCGTCGGCAACAACTGGCTCAAAATCCACGCCAACGATCCGAAACTCGGCGGTCGCGATCTCCTCGGTACCG
Source organism: Limnoglobus sp. (assembly GCA_043757025.1). Lineage (GTDB taxonomy): Bacteria > Planctomycetota > Planctomycetia > Gemmatales > Gemmataceae > Limnoglobus. Next base: position 22,080 of record JAYVQG010000200.1, on the reverse strand, counting down.
AACTGAGAGTTACCGCGAATGGACGTATCCAAGTTCAGACGATTCGCTCCGAACAAAGCTATTTGTCGTCGAGTGCCTCAGTCGGAATGTTCGGTCTCGGCATCGCGACTGCGTACGATAAGCTGGAAGTCAAATGGCCGAACGGTACGATGGAAGCGTTTCCCGGCGGTGCGGCGAATCGCAAGGTCAGCGTTCGCCCTGGAGAAGGCAAGATTCTCACTTCCACGCCTTGATTTTTTCCAGAGCCAGCTTGGGACGAGGATCGCTGGGATTCGCCAAGCTCACGGCTTGTTCCGTGACTCGAATGGCTTCGCTTTTATTGCCGCTCATCGCGAGGGCTTCGCCCCAAATGACGTACCCTTCCCATTCTTCCGGGCGACTTTGAATGCAATTTTGAATGGCGAGAAGTGCATCGTTGGGGCGGTTCTGTCGCAGCATGGCCCTCGCAAGGTAATAATAACCTGGGGCGTAGTCGGCCTTCATCTCGACGGCACGTTCGAGATGAACGACGGACTTTTGAAGGTATTCATCGGATAGTTTAGTTCTTTCTGTCTTACTGATCCCGTCGGCCCGATGAAACCACGCGATGCCGAGGAATGCGTGCGCCATCATGAGCTTCGGATCGCCGCGAACGGCGTCTTCGAGTTCGGGAATAGCCGAATCGTAGTCCGCCACATTCACATAGGCACGTCCGAGTATCATTTGGTTCTTCGCACTCGGATAGAGATCCACCATGCGCCGCGCGGTTTGCAAGGCCGCCGGATAGTTCCGCTGCGTTTCGAGAAGTGTCAGTGTGTTCATCATGACGCTCCACCCACGCTGTAACGATCCCATTTCGAGTAGCAAAGGATTGACGAAGGGTTGATCGTCTGGGAACGAATTCGAAATGAATTCAAACTGATCCGCTTCTTTGCCGCGTCCCGCTCGTCGGTGTAACATCGCAACCGCAGTTGCTGCTCGTTTTCGTGCGTAAGGACTATTTTTTAAGCTGCTGAGCGTGCGAATCGCCAAATCATCGTTCCCTTGTTCGGCGGCGGTCTGACCCCATCGGAGTACGGCCCATGGATTCGTGCGATCCATTTCAAATGCGCGACGATAGATCTCGTAGGATTCTTTCTTACGCTCGTGCTGCATGAGGTAGTCGGCGAGCGTCAGATAGATTGCGAGACGCATCGATGGAGTAGCCAATTCGCACTTGGAGCTCTTTTCGTACAGTTCGATACAAAGCTCGGAATTGTCGTCGCTGTATCGTTGTGCGAGAAAATAAGGCCAGCGTGCATCCTGCGGCGACAATTGCATCGCGGCACGATAGCAAACGATCGCTTCTTCAAAGCGATCGTGAGCATCGAAGACTAAACCGTATTCGCCCCATGCACTCCCACTGCGGTCATTTGCGAGAACGGCACGCCGCTTTAAACCGGCAATTTCAACGATTGGCGGATCGGTCCAAATCGCTGGTAGTTCGGGAACGCTCGGAACGGGTACGACGCGGTTCGATCGTAGGAAATAGAACGCGAAAGCAGATCCGCACGCAGCGAACAGGAACGTCATGATTATGGCACGTTTGCGAGTCATTGTCGTATGCCTTCATCGCAGTGGGAAAGTGAAGTGACATCTGCGAGTTCACGGTTGCGTTTTCGGATTGCCCGTTTGACGGACAGTGACGATCCGGTCCCCCTTGCCCGACGGTACTATCGCGAATGTGCCATCTGGCCAGCGAACGCGGAGTTCGCGGAAATCCTCGACGCGACCCAGCCCAAAAAACGCATCGGGCTGGCTGCTCGAAAGATAGCTTTCGGAAGGCTGTATCACTCGCAACTGGTTGCCCGTTTCCATCGCCAATCGGACCTCCGCACCGATAGCCGGTGCGCCCGATGGAGTGAGGGCACGAACGACGAGCCAATGGTTTGCGGACTTTGCGTTATTGAGAAACACTCTCGCAGGTCCGCCGATCGCAGTGGTGACGAGGTCGGGAAACCCATCGCCATTCAAGTCGCCGACGGCAAGACCTCGGCCTACGTTTCCATAATTGCAAAAAACGGGATTGTCGGTCGAAACATCGGAGAAACTCCCGCCGTTGTTGAGTAGGATTTGGTTCCGTTCTCCGTAGTTCTGCCAAAACTTCGGCAGTCTCGAATCGCTCGTGGAGCCGCGCGAGATACGACCGTTGACGATTGCAATATCCACATCGCCATCGCAGTCGAAGTCGGACATGAGCGTGCCAAATCCCGTCCCTCGCCACTTCGTGGTGGCTGCTTTCGTCGGTATCGTTCGATCTTTGAAGAAGCCTAATGGCTCCTGCACCCAAAGCGTGTTCGATTCGGTCGTGAGGTGCGTCACAAACAAGTCGAGGAGACCATCGCGATTGACGTCGCCGATGGCAATGCCCATATTCGCGGCCGCTTGACCCATCGAATTGTACGCGATCCCGCGTGGAAGTGCGTCTTCGATGAAGGTTCCGTTCTTCTGATTCACCCACAGGAAATTGGGTTTGGCATCGTTGGCAACGAAAATATCGGGCCAACCATCGCCGGTGAGATCCGCGCAGTACACGCCCAAGCCTGGGCTTAGAGTTTTGCCAATGTTGGACGAAATACTCACATCTTCAAATTTAACGTCGGCACCCACTTTCCCCAGATTCCGGAACAACTTGGAAGGCACGCCCGTGAAAGATGATGGACCACAAAATTCGCGACCGCCTTGCGTGCTGTTTTCACAGGTATGCCCGCGATCGAAATCGACGTAGTTCGCGATAAATAGGTCGAGTCTGCCATCTAAATCGTAATCGAAGAATGAGACGGATGTCCCCCAGTGGGGGTTGGAAACGCCGCATGTCGCCGTCGCGTCCGAAAAGCGAAAATGACCCCGATTCAAGAAAACTTTCACACCGGCGTATTGGGTAATTACCAGATCCGGCAAACCATCGTTATCGATATCACCAACCGCTACACCCATATTGTGACCGGCAAAATCCAAGCCCGACCCGGCTGACACATCTTCAAACTTACCGTCAGGGGTCTGTCGATACAGTTTGTTTTTGGAAAGGGATGTTGGCCCAGAATTTTGCAGGAACAACAAATCCTGTCGGCCGTCTCCATCGGCATCGAAAATCGCCACGCCCGACCCCATGACCTTGGGAACGAAATAGTCGTTGGTATCGCCGGGATCGAGTTGAAAATTGATACCGAGTTTGTCTGTCGCTTCGACGAACAGTTCATCGCGAATCGCAGTCGGTGGAGTCGCTGCCGGTTTCGATACGCAACCAAACCCACTACAAAATGCAATCGTCAACAACGCAACAAAAAACCACGACTGCACCATCGAGTCGTGGTTCGGTTTGCGTTGGTGTCGTGGCATAAATTACTTTTTCGTTTTGATGTCGAAATCGAATTTGTTCTGAACACCGGCTTCGATCACGCGCATTTGTTTGGAATTACTGCTAAAATCGGCTGGTATCGTTTCTTCGCCGGTTTCGCTTTCATCGGGTGCGCGTCCGCCACCTTGACTCGCACGTGCTTTCTCCTGGCCTGCCATCCTCGCTTTATCCATTTCGGTTACGCGACTGTTTGCCGCGCCAGCACCTTTGCGTTTGGCGGAAATCGAGATGCGGTTTGAACCGACCATCGCTTGCCCATTGTACTGTCCGTCGATGATCTGTATCTGCGATGGTGGCCGGCCATCGGTACTGAAGATAATTATCGCATTCGATAGCGGCTTCCCATCGAAGTTTACGCTTCCCGCCACGTTTACATAACTCGGTGGTTTGTCGCCGCTCGAGCAACCCGCCAAAAGTAGCGACGTGCAAGCGACCAACGCAACGGATTGAAATAGTTTTCGCATGTGTTGCACTGTAAGAAAGGAAAAGGCAGGTAAATACAAATTTACCTGCTGAAAGTTGCCGTTTACGTTTGTCTAGACGACATTAGTTGTCGGAAATCACTTGTCCATCGTCGCGAGTCGCGAGTTGTGCCAACGTCAACAGTGAAGTTGAATCGCGAAGGAATCGGACCGAACCATCACCCATCAGTGCGTTGACACCACCCGTGTGCGCAGAGTTCAATGGCGTATTTGCCGTTTCTTCTCCGGCAACCCCGTTCGAGCCGCCCGTCGCCCAGCCTTTGTTTTGATTGATGCGATATCGCACTGTGGTGTAGTTGAAACCGCGGGCTTCATCCCATGGGTGCATCTGCCATGCCGCGCCACCACCGCTCAAGAATCCACCGTTCGTCGAGCCCCAGTTCGGCTGCATCACATTGTTATTGTCGTACATCAGGCCCGACGACTCAGAAATCAAGAGGGTGTTGCTGCTACCATCGGCGATTCGGTTGATTGCGATGCTGTAGAATCCGAGGGTCATCGCCCCGCCCCATGCATTGATACCGTTGCTGGCCGCCCAGCTCGAACCATCGGTATTACGCGTTTCGCGAAACACGCCCGTACCATCGATGTTGTTCACTGCACCGACTAACGCCACGTAGCTATTACGTGTAACGAAGCACTCATTTGGATCGCCACCGTCGGCGGCTGCCGCTTGCGAGCAGTTCATGCGCCATCGACAGTTCGTCAAGTCGGGCTTGACGTCGGATGGGCACCGATAGGTCGAAATCTTCGCACCCGATGCAGCCAGTGCATTGGTATTCGCAGAACTGAAGGCATTGGTTTCAACGGATGGGTGTGCCCAACCCGAGTCGCCGCGGAAAGTTAAGCGACTGAACAACGGTCCTTGCTCGATGTACGGCAGGATGTAAACCGCCCAGCTACTCGCATCGCCTTCGACCGTAATCGGTGCAACGAGACCACCACCTAATGGCTGACGGTCACCCCGAGCTCCTGCCGGTGGCAAGAACCCCGTAACATCGTGGTAAGCGTGAAGGGCAATGCCCATCTGCTTGAGGTTGTTCGTACACTTGGCACGGGCGGCGGCTTCGCGAACCTTTTGGACGGCTGGCAGAAGCAGGCCAATTAAGATCGCGATAATCGCGATCACGACGAGAAGCTCAATGAGAGTGAACCCAGTTCGTCTCATTTTGGAAGAAAAGTAACGCATCATCGGACAAACCCCAGAAAGAGTTGGGAAAGAAGCAATAAGAGAAAATCCACTAAACCACCATTAATAAAGTAACTGAACGAATTGCGGCAGTCAAGGTGCAATCAGAAAAAACGCTGCAATTGTCGCAATAATTTCCACCGTCGTGTTAATCGCTTGAAATTCAGTGCGTTGGCGACACGTTATTCATTTATTTTGCTCCAAATTTTGCAATGCCTGCCTGGCGCGATCGTCGCCTTTTGCCGATAAACTGGCGGCCGTTCGGAAGCAACTCGCTGCCTCTTCCAGTTGCTTTTGAATGGCCAAACTGCGACCGAGTAAATAATGCCCTTCGCCCACTTCCGGGCGCAGCGCGATGAAACGTCGCAGTAGCGCGATGCCTTCCGCTGGCTTGTCGAGGAACTCCGATAGCGCCACACCCTTAAGAAGAAGCGCTTTCCCGAAATCGGGGTTCGCGGCTAGGGCCACATCGAGGCGTTCGATGGCCTTCTGAAATTCGGCTTTTGCCTCGATCGTCTTCTTTTTCTGCATCAGATCTTCGGCCAGTGCGAAGTGCAGGTTGCCGCGTTGGAAATTGACGAGCAAGCTTTTCGGCTCGATTTTCAGGCCGTTTTCGAGTTCGCGAACCGCAGATTGGAAGTCGCCCATTGCCATACTCGCTTCGGATAGTCCGACGTACGGTTTTGCATCGGGCGATGACGGGACGGCCAACGGGCGGAGGATCTTTTCCGCGTCTTTTGGCTTGCCGACCGCTAACAGTTCTGCGGCTTGATCGAGCAAACCCGAGCGACTGCGATTTCGCCGAGCAATACTTCCGACGATGGGATCGGGCCACGGAACGTTCGGAGCGTTGACCGCTCGTTTTGCAGCATCTGCGGCAAACGAGGGCCGTGTGTCGCGGTAGATTTCGGCCTGAAGCAACAGCACCTGTCGCGCGACAGTCGGGTGATTGCTCATATCCGAGAGGATTTCCGCAGCGAGTGTTTTGTCGCCGAGCGCCACTGCCGCTTTCGCCAAAGCAATTTTCGCGCGGTCCGATTTTTGTTCGTCGCCGCCGAGTTCGGCTCGCGCTTCCGGTGCGCGATCCAGCGCCAGCAGCGTTTCGACGTACCGCAATTTCACCATTTCCTGAGCGCTTTCCGGAACTTTCCGCTTCGCAGCCAGGGCAAACCACCCGATCGCGGCAGCCGGATCGGACTTATTGAGGTTGTCCGCGAGAAGATACGGCCATCGTCCTTCGTTCGTATCGAGTGAACTCGCGACCCGAAAACAGGTGTTGGACTGCTCGTTAAAATCGTAGGCGCGCAAAACTTCGCCGTATTCCCCCCAAGCATCGGCGGATCGCGAATTGGAAACCACCGCGATTCGTGCGGCTGTAATGTCAGACACCACAATCGGTTCAAGCTGGGAAGCGAAATCGATTTCCGGCGGATTGGGTACGCTCACCCTCAATAACAAGTGGATGGCGACTCCCATACCGCACATGAGTATTGCACTGAAAACCAGTATCCTTATCCGTCGTTGGCTGAGCCAGGCAAGGTTCACCATGATGCGATCTCGGAGTGGTGCGGAGGTGCGTTTACTTTTAGAACATTTTCGGTTTTGGAGAACACGAACCCGTTCAAGTCGCGGCCGACCTGAGCCGATACACCTATTATCGGCATAACCGGAACAGATTCCGGCCACTATCGTTTCGATTTCGATAATTTGCTAAAGTGTTTGGTACCGCGTGTAGGAGATTGCGGCGATGAAATGGCTGCTAATCCTCGTCGGCCTTTTCATCGCAATCGCTTCCATGCCGTTGTCGTTCGCACAAGATGTTGTGCCTCTTTCGCAATTGACACCACCAGCAATTGTGGAAGCGACCCCGAAAGCGATCGCAGCGACGTCACCCCCATTCTTTGGTTGGGACGATGGTTTCTTCCTGCGCTCGGCCGACAAGCAATTCAGCCTGCGGATTACGGGGCAACTCCAAGCCGATTACCGTTGGTACGTCAACCCGCGCGACGAACGCGATTTCGATGGCTTCTTGATTCGGCGGGCACGATTCGGCCTCGAAGCGACGATGTTCAAGTATTACGAGTTTCGGTTCCTACCCGAATTCGGCTCGGGCACGACGCGGCTCGTCGATGGCTTTATGAACGTTCACTACATCGATTCGTTTCAAGTGATGGCAGGTAAATTCAAGCAGCCGTTCAGTTACGAACAACTGACTCAGGACCGCAATACGCCGACGATGGAGCGTTCGATGATCGATCAGTTGGTGCCCGCCCGCGATGTCGGCGTCATGGCGCACGGACAGAATCTCTTCCAGAAACGACTCGACTACGGACTCGCCGTGTCGAACGGCACCCGCGATGGCGACGCCGACACGAACAACTCGAAGGATGTCAACGCGCGTGTGGCGGTGCGTCCGTTTGCAACGCGCGATGGCAGCCTGTTTCAGCGGTTGCAGTTCGGCATCGCCACCGGGTACGGCAACCAGCGCGAGCCGGTCAACCCAACGAGCTTGCGAACACCCGATGGCGTAACGTTCTTGCAGTTCAACAACGGCGTGCTGGCCGACGGTGGCCGATTTCGCGTCAGCCCCGAGGTGGCGTACTTCGGGGGAAGTTTGGGTATATCCGCACAATATTTCCACATGACACAGCGACTGCGCACCGCGACGGGCGTCTCGCAACAAATCCCGTTCGATGGCTTTTACGCGCAAGCGACGTATCTCCTGACTGGCGAAGAACGCACGAGCTACACCCAACAAATTGCCCCGCGTCGACCGTTCGACCCCGTCACCGGCGCGGGCTTTGGCGCATGGGAACTCGTGAGCCGCGTGTCCCGAATCGAGGCGAGCGATCGCATCTTTGCGAACCGTCTGGCCGACCCGACGACGGTCAGCAACGGCGCGACCGAAATGACGTTGGGCTACAACTGGTACTTGAACAAATGGACGCGAATCCAGTTCAACTGGGAACACGTTTGGTTCGACCGCAAAGTGAAACTCGGCAACGGCCCCAACGGTTTATTGAATAGCCAAGACACGCTCCTGACGCGGCTACAATTCGTGTTTTAATCGCGACGCATTCATAAGATGAGCGCACATCTGGCACCCCGCGTCCCGTGGGATTGGCTTTACTTGTAGCTGGCCTCTGTGAGGCCGGTCTTTAGAACCGGGGTCACAGACCCCAGCTACAAAAAGACAGCGTCAGAGTGCTCAATCGTTTGAGCAGGAGCAATCCACGCATGGAAGAGTTTTTCGGGCAGGTCTGGCAGATTATCGCGACGCTCGCCGACCCGCGGAATTTGCGGAACCCCGATGCGTTTAAGGCGGCACTCAACCAACCAGGTGTGTTCTGGGCGGCGTTCTTCGCGGTGAACGCGATCGTCTTCACCGAGACGGGTTTGCTGATCGGCTTCCTGTTGCCCGGCGACTCGATGCTCGTCGTTCTGGGCGTCGTCGCGTACCTCAGCGGTTGGAATTTACCCCTGCTGATGGGCAGCCTGTGCGTCGCGGCGATCCTCGGCGATACCGTCGGCTATTGGATCGGCTCGAAGGCAGGGCCAGCGATTTTCCATCGGCCCTCGAGCCGATTCTTTAAACAGGAATATCTCAACCGTGCGCGTGCCTTCTACGAAAAGCACGGTGGCAAAACGATCGTCATCGCTCGCTTCGTACCGATCGTCCGGACGTTCGTTCCGGTCGTTGCGGGTGCCGCGAAAATGCCGTACCGGTCGTTCCTGTTTTACAACGTCATCGGCGGGATTGGCTGGATCGTCAGCATGTTGTCGTTCGGCTATTTCGTGATCCCCGTTGCCGACCCGCTCTTTCAACGTCTCCTCGGCGACCCGACGTTCACGTGGGCGAAGAACATCGACAAACTCGCGATGCTCGTCGTGTTCGTTTCCGTCGCACCAATCATCTGGAAAGCGTGGAAAGAGTGGCGGAAATCCACACCACCGACGATTCTAAAAAAAAACTAGTGGAGCGACCGATCATGCCGTCGAAAACTCTGACGTCGCACCTTCGCGAACAACTGGCGGAGTTAAAAGCGAACGGTTTGTACAAAGCCGAACGGCAGATCGAGTCGCCGCAATCGGCGGTGATTACGGTCGATGGCCGCGAAGTCATCAACTTTTGTGCGAACAATTACCTCGGCTTGTCGAATCACCCGGAAGTCGTTCGCGCCGCCCACGATGGCCTCGACACGTGGGGTTACGGCACGTCGTCGGTCCGCTTCATCTGCGGCACGCAGAGTATTCACAAACAGTGCGAGAAGCGGATCGCCGAGTTCTTCCGAAAGCCCGATGCGATCCTTTACATCTCCTGTTTCGATGCCAACGGCGGGCTGTTCGAACCGCTTCTCACCGAGCAAGACGCGATCCTTTCGGACGAACTCAATCACGCGAGCATCATCGATGGCGTGCGCTTGTGCAAAGCGAAACGGCTTCGCTACAAGCACAACGACATGGCCGATCTGAAGGCGAAACTCGAAGAAGCGAAGAGTTGTCGCTTCAAGATGATCTTCACCGATAGCGTGTTCAGCATGGATGGCGACCTCGCGAAGTTGCCCGAAATTTGCGATCTCGCCGACACTTACGATGCCATCGTCGGCATCGACGACTGCCACGGCACGGGTCACCTCGGTGCGACGGGCCGCGGCGCGGCCGAAGAACTCGGTGTACTCGACCGCATCGACATCATCACAGGGACGCTCGGCAAAACGCTCGGCGGCGCGAGCGGCGGGTTCACGGTGGCCAGTGCGGAGATCGTCGATTGGTTGAAGAACCGCAGCCGCACCTACTTGTTCTCGAATGCCGTGCCGCCCGCGTTATGTGCGGCCAGCATGAAGGCATTGGAACTGGTGGACACGAGTGCGAAACTGCGGGATCGTTCGCGCGCGAATGCGAAACGATTGCGTGACGGGCTGGAATCGAAAGGCTTCACCCTCAAGCCCGGGCCGACGCCGATCATCCCCGTGATGTTCGGCGATGCTGCGATCGCGTCGAAGATGGCCGAGGAACTCCTAACGCTCGGCATCTACGTGATTGCCTTCAGTTTCCCCGTGGTGCCGCAAGGGCAGGCGCGAATCCGGATGCAAGTCTCTGCCGCACACACTCCCGAACAAATCGATCTCGCGCTCGCCGCCTTCGAGACGGCGGGCAAGAAACGGGGTGTCATCAGTCCCGTAGTTTGATCGAGAGATACTTCGTTTCGAGGTAGGCTTCGAGTCCTTCGTGGCCGAGTTCGCGACCGAGACCGGACTCTTTCATGCCGCCAAACGGGCATTGCGGCGTGGCCGGCACGGGATCATTCATGCCGATGATTCCTGCCTCCAAACCTTCTGCCATCTTGAACGCGACGGACAAATCGTTCGTGAACACGTAGGCGGCGAGGCCGTACTTGGTCCGGTTCGCGGCGGCGATCACTTCGTCCATTTTGCTGAAATCGAGGATCGGCATCACCGGGGCGAACGGCTCATCGGTCAGCAAGTTCGCATCGTCCGACAGGCCGTTCAGGATCGTTGGCTCGAAGAAATACCCTTTGTCGAACTCGGTCGAACGCTTGCCGCCCGTGAGGCACTTCGCCCCCTTCGCGGTGGCATCGCCGATGAGCGAGAGTGTGTTCTCCATCGCCTTCTTCTCGAACATCGGGCCGACGACGACGCCATCGTCGAGACCGTTACCGAGTTTGAGCTTGCGGGCTTCTTCGACGGCCACTTCCGTAAATCGCTTTTTGATGTCTTCGTGAACGAAGAAGCGGCTCGGGCTGATGCACACTTGCCCGTTGTTGCGGAACTTGCCGAGCACGGCGGCCTTTGCCACGACTTCCGGGTCGGCATCGGGGAAGACGATGAACGGCGCGTGGCCACCGAGTTCGAGGCTGAGCCGTTTAACTTGATCCGCCGCTTGCCGCATCAGGTGTTTGCCGACTTCGGTCGAACCGGTGAAGCTGATTTTGCGTACCGCCGGGTTCGACATGAATTCGTCCGAAATCTCCGATGCGGACCCCATGATGAGGTTCGCCACGCCCGCTGGGAGGCCGGCGTCGATGAGGCACTCGAACACGCCGATGAGCGAGAGTGGCGTCTGGCTGGCGGGCTTGCAGACGATCGTGCAACCGGCCGCAAGCGCCGGGGCGATCTTGCGGGCTTGCAGCGTAATCGGGAAGTTCCACGGGCCGATGGCACCGACTACGCCGACGGGGTGCTTGATCGTCAGATGGCGTTTGCCGGGGGCGCTGTTAGGAATCACCTGGCCGTACGCGCGTTTGCCTTCTTCGGCGAACCACTCGAACGTGTCGGCGGAGTGCAAGACTTCCGCCTTCGCTTCGGGCACCGGTTTGCCTTGTTCCATGGTCAACGTGCGAGCGAGGGTATCGGCACGTTCGCGCATCAGGTCGGCAGTCTTTTTGAGGATCTTCGCCCGGTCGTAGGCAGTCGTTTTCATCCATGCCGGGAATGCAGCGGAAGCGGCGGCGATCGCCTTGCGACAATCGTCGCGGCTACCGAACGCGACATCGGCGATGCTGCCCTCGGTGGCCGGGTTGATGACGGCGAGCGTCTTCCCCGTCGATGCATCGCACCACTGACCGTTGATGAAAAGCTGACGATTCTTCACACCGACAACTGCCTGCGACATTGCTCGATCCTCTGGAAATAGGTAACGATTATGTTACGGATTCGCGGAAGAGAGCGAGACATGAGAAGATTTGCGTGCGACGCAGTTGGTGCTGGATTTTCCGAATAGGCTGCAAATTTCGAGATCGCAATGGCGAATCGTGAAATAGACTACCGACGACTAACCGTGCGATTGGAACTGGAAACGGAGATCGAAATGAAAAACTCTTGGCAGGTCGGAATACTGGTGTGCGGGCTGATCGTCTCGGCAACATCGGCACGGGGAGCGTGAGGCGACGGCGGTTGCGACAACCCAACGGCGGTCGCCGTTCGTTCGCCGAAATCCCGTCAGGCCGACCAGCAGACGACCGCCATTATCGGTGTCGGTATCGTCGGTTTTGTGCTCTTTGCCGCGTCGCAGTTTCTGAAAGAGACGAGGTCGATCAGCGGCCCGCGACGACGACAGGCGTGGGATCGGTAATCTAACCTTTGGGTGGCTTCGAGATATTACTCGGACCTTTGCCGACGACTTTCTCGTACTTGCCATCGCCGCTTTTGACGTACTTCGTGAAGCCCATCCGATCGAGGTTCTTGTCGGAAAGATTGGCTTTGGCTTGCGAGTCGGTCCAGGTTCGCGGGGCGTTGGGCGTGCCGAACAGTCGCTTCACGGGCAGGCCGTTCTCCGGGTGTTCAGTGAGCGGGGGGGCGGACATCGTTTGAATGACCTCGAACACTTCACCCTCGGTGCCGTCGGCATTCGTCGCTTGATACACGTAAATCGGCATGACGGCCCCGGAGAGGAGAAACGCGGCCAGGGGATTTCCCCGACCGCGTGCGGTTCGCGATTCGTTACGCTTGCATTTCGGCCATGATCTTTTCGAGCAGTTTCTTCGTCGCTTTGATGCCTTCTGGCTCGCCGATTTTGCCGCCTTCGTACTCGATGCCAACGAAGCCATTGTACTTGTGCTTCTTCACAACGATGTCCATCATCTTGCGGTAGTCCGTGTGGGTTTCGTTGCCCTTGTCGTCGAAGTCGTGCGTCTTCGCACTGACGCCCTTCGCGAACGGCATCAGTTCGTCGACGCCCTTGTAGCGATCGTATTCCTTACCGTTGCCGAGGTTGAAGTTGCCGAAGTCCGGTAGCGTGCCGCAACCGGGGAGATCGACCGTCTTCATGACCTTCGCGAGCCATTCGCCGTTCGACGACAACCCGCCGTGGTTTTCGACGATAACGTGGATTTTGTGCGTGGCACCGAACTCGGTAAGCTTGCGCAACCCGTCGGCGGCGCGTTCGATTTGTTCGTCGTAACTGCCGCTCGATTGGGCATTGACGCGGATGCTATGGCAACCGAGGAACTTCGCCCACTCGACCCAGCGCTTGTGATTGTCGACCGCCTGGGATCGCTTCGTGGCGTCGGCATCGCCGAGCGCGCCTTCGCCATCGCACATGATGAGCACGCTGGTGACGCCGTTATCGTCAGCGACTTTTTTCAGGTCTTTCAGGTAGCCGTCGTCCTTCTTTTTGTCCTTATAAAACTGGTTGACGTATTCGATCGCGAGGATGCCGTAATCGTCTTTGGCGATCGAGGCAAACTTCATCGCATCGAGCTTCTTGGCGAAAAACGCCTTGTGGAGCGACCATTGGGCGAGCGAGATTTTGAAGAGCGGCGCTTTCGGGGTTTCGGCACGTAAGTTCGGTGCGGCGATCGCCGCGAGGCCGAGGCCGGCCGTGTGAAGGAACGAACGCCGACTGAGGGGACGCATCATCGAAAGCTCCGAGAGAATGATAATCGAGCGGGAAGTTGCGAACGCAAGGGGATTCTAGACGAGTGAACGGCAAACGAACACGGGTCGAGCAATCGCTCGACCCGTGAAATTGCGAATTCACACGTCGCGGTTACGCCACGTAGATGCCGCCTTGGAAGGTCGTATCGAAGGCGTAGAAGTCGTCGATGACGGTGATGTCCGAGCCACGCCAGATCTTGATCTGCGAAGGCATACCGACACCCGCCCCGGTCACGATATCGAGTTTGCCATCGCCATCGGCGTCGATCAGTCCGACTCGTACGCCACCAGTGAAGGCGGCGTCGAATGCAAAGAAGCTCGAAATCGCTTGGCCCGACTTTCCGCTAAACACCTGCACGTGCGGCCCGCCGCCGATGTCTGCCGCCGTAACGATGTCTGGCACCCCGTCGCCGTTGACATCGCCCGCTGCGACGAACACGCCACCCGTAAAGTTGGCCGCGTACGGTACAATCTCCGAAAGTAGGCCGAGCGTGCGACCATCGAAGGTGCGAACTCGCGTGGCCACCGAGTTGCCAGTCGAAACCACAATGTCAGCGGCCCCATCGTTGTTGAAGTCCGCCGCAGCGACGCGAACGCCACCTCGCTGATTCGGATCGAACGCGAAGAAGTTGTTGAGGATGGCCCCATTCGATCCGTCGAAGGTCGTGACACGCGGCCCGCCACCGACTTCCGGCCCGACGATGATGTCGGCTTTGCCGTCGCCGTTGACATCGCCCGCGGCAACGAACACCCCGCCGCGGAACTCTGGCTCGAATGCAAAGTAATCGCGAATCGGTGCCCCGTTGACACCGCTGAACACGCGGATACGCGGCCCGCCGCCTACACCAGTAGCGGTGATAATGTCTGGCGTACCATCACCATCGACATCGGCCACGGCGGTGCGAACGCCACCGGTGAACGATTCTTCGTAAGCAAAGAAGCGGAATTTCTCGGTCGAGGTGGCGTAGTCGAACACGCGCACCAACGGTCCTCGCCCTGCACCCGCACCGACCGCGAGCAGCGACGCTTTCGCAGGATTCCCCGTGTTTACGGCGAATCGTGGGTTGAGCGGCACATCGCTCGGCGTCACGCTCACTGGCGGGGTTGTGGTAGGGGGCAAAGTGGCCGTGCCATTCGGCGACGAACCGAGGAAGTTCTGTTTTGTGGGGTCGATCGGAACCCGGGGGCGGTCATCGACGACGTTATTGCGAACTTCACCGAAGTTCAGCGCGCCGCGCATCTCCCCACCGGCGGCCGTCACATCGGTGAAAATATCGTTGCCGATGTTGACTGGCTTCGTGGTCGGTTCCTGTGCCGATTCGAAGAAGTCCAGATAACCCGCCGGTTGGGCTTCGGTGATCGTGTATCTTCCGGGCGGCAACACGGGGAACTCGTATCGCCCCGATGCATTCGTCGACGTGACGAGGCCGTTGATCGAATCGGCGGCCGTCAGCGGTCGCGCCATCGGCGTGCCTTCAAAGGCGGTGCCCGAGATCGTGACAATCACGTTCGGAATGCCCGGCTCGCCGACATCCAGCCGACGATTCCGGTTGAGGTCTTCGTACGCGAAACCGAAGACTGACGACATCAAGATTTCGCCGAAGTTGTACTCGACGCCATCCTGACCCGCGGCCAGACCGACGAAGAGCACGTCGTTCGAGGGATTCGATCCACCGAGGCTACCCGGCGTGTCGATACCATCGATGAAGCCTTGCGGCTGCGTTTCGCGGATCGTGTACGAACCGGCCGACAAGTTCGGGAATTTGTAGAAGCCGTTCGCATCGGTGATGGCGGTTCGCGTCAGTGGCAATCCGTTGGCATCGAAACCGGTCAGCGTGATGAGCGTACCCGCGATGCCACTTTCCCCGGAAGCGGGTTGGCGGACGCCGTTCGTCACGAAGGTATCGCGATAGACGTAGCCCGATACCGACGCGGGGAGCGTAGCAGGTGGTGGCGGCGGTGGCGGTACGACGATCGCCGTCAGGCCGAAGTCTTGCCGCAGGTTGGCGGAACCCGCGAGGTCGGGGTTCGTCCCGAAGCTGTCGAGTGTGAACGGGCTGGTGCGAATGACGCCACCGAAACCCGTGCCTTTGTCTTCGCTGTCGTTCGCGTTACCCGCGCTGGCCGGTTCGAAGGGACCGGTGTTCTGACCGGGCGTTCCCGTCGAACTCGTCAACTCAGTCGGGCGATCAATTTCGATACTGTACGTGCCGGTGGCCAGGTTCGTGAAGCGGTAATCGCCCGTGCTGTCGGTCGTAGTGTTTGCCAAAACGACGCCATTCGAGGCGAGCAAGCGTACGGCGATGTTCGAGATGCCCTTTTCGCCCGCATCGAGTTTGCCGTTGTTGTTGACATCCAGCCAGACGAGGTTACCGACGCTCAGAGGTCGGAACAGGCCGAAGTCTTGCCGCAAGTTCGCGAGGCCGTCGGCATCGGGGTTTGCACCCGGTGCGAGCAGAGCGAATGGAGCCGCGACGATGAAACCGCCTGCCGTTGTGCCGTGGTCGGCATTGTCCAGGTTGCCCGCAGTGCCTGGCTCGAATGGGCCAGTCGCAAAGCCATTTTTACCCGTACTGCTGAGATAACCCGTTGGGGTCGTGATGCGTACCGAGTACGTACCCACGGCGAGGCCACCGAAGTTGTAGTTCCCGCCCGCACTCGTGATCGTGCTGCCGATGACGGTACCATTCGCGTCGAGCAAATCGACGGGAACGTTGCCGATACCGCTTTCGCCGCCATCGAAGACGCCGTTGTTGTTGGCATCGTCCCAGACGAAGTTTCCGATACTCAGCGGCCGGAACAGACCGAAATCTTGGCGAAGATTCGCCAGCCCCGCATCGTCGGGATTCGTACCCGGTGCAGTCAGTGTGAATGCGGCGGCACCGATGATTCCGCCAGTGGTCGTGCCGTGATCGGTGTTGTTGTCGTTACCCGTCACGCCGGGTTCGAATGGCCCCGTAGCGAAGCCGTTCTTGCCTGTGCTGCTACTGAAGCCACCCGGTGCGAACACGCGTACGGAATACGTTCCGCTGCCGAGGCCACCGAACAGGTAATTGCCATCCCCGTTCGTGGCCGTGCCAGCGAGCGGGATGCCGTTCGCATCGAGCAACTGCACCGAAACGCCCGAGATACCCTTTTCGCCGCTATCGAGAACGCCGTTGTTGTTGGTGTCTTCCCAAACGAAATTGCCGACTTGCATCGGACGAAACAGGCCGAAGTCTTGACGGAAGTTCGCAAATCCGTCCCCATCGGGATTCGTTCCCGGGACGCCGAGGATAAACGTAGCCGCATCGATGATCGCTACACCATTTGCGGTACCGTGATCGGCATTATTCGTATTGTCGTTGAGTCCTGGCTCGAATGGCCCCGTCGACGAGCCATTCCGACCCGTGCTGCTGATGTAACCGGTCGGGGTAAAGATGCGTACCGAGTATGTGGCTGAACCGAGGCCACCGAACGTATAACCGCCCGCTGCGTTAGTGACCGTGCCGGTCAAGACGCCGCCGTTGTCGTCGAGTAATTGCACGCCGACACCGGCGATTCCCTTTTCGCCGGAATCGAGAACGCCATTGTTGTTCGTGTCTTCCCAGACGAAGTTACCGACTTCCATTGGTCGGAAGAGGCCGAAGTCGATCGTCGTGTTCGCGTCGTTCGGCAACGTGCCCGTCGTATTAGGGTTCGCGACATTACCAGCCGCTGCGAGCGTCACAGGTGCCGAGCGGATCAGGCCGTTCGCTTGTAGCGTGCCGTGATCTTGGTTGTCGATGTTGGTGGAAATCCCCGGCTCGTAAGGCCCGGTGGGTGAGCCGTTTTTGCCGGTACTCGTGGAGTATCCTGCCGGTGCCGCGATCTCGACGATGTAAGTGCCTGGGTCGAGTTCGCTGAAGTTGTAGATTCCCTGTGCGGAAGTCATCGTGGAGGCGAGTTTCGTCGTGCCGGTCGCATCGTAAAGGTTGACGACGACGTTCCCGATACCGAGTTCGTTCGGCCCCTTGATGCCGTCGTTGTTGACGTCGTCCCAGACGAAGTTGCCGAGCGAAACGAACGATTTATTGAAGAAGCCGACGTCGAACGTGTGGTTCGACTGGCCACCGAGGCCCGTGGTGACATTGACAACGGCGCTCGAACCGACGACGGTCGCATCCGAATCGCGCGTGTCGGAGTTGGCACCAGAGTTCGCGTTGGCGGTCGTGAGTGTCTTCTTCGCCAAGCTGGGTTGCCCCAGATCGATACGCAGTTGGTACTGCGAGTTTTGCAGCAGGTTCAAGCCGACGATTTTGCTCGGTGTCGAGATTCCCGCAAGCGACGAGAAATAGTAATTGCCGTTCGCGTCGGTCGTTGCCGTTCCGAGCGACACGTTCGCGTCCGTGAAGAGTTGGACTTGCACGCCGGCGAGCGGGGCTTCCCCTGCGTCCTGGATACCGTTCTTGTTAGTATCGTTCCAGATGTAGTTGCCGATTTCAATCGGCGGTGGCGCGGTCACCGCGATCAAATCGCCGACGCCGTTCGCTTTAGCGAACGTCGTGTTCGCGTCCGGGAACGGCGTGAAGTACAATTCGTAACTTCGCGTAATGCCGCCCGTCGTCGAATCGAACCATCGTACCCCGCCCGTGTTGACTGCACCGGGAATTCGCACGGGGTCGAACGCGGTGGTCGCGAGTTGGTTAAAGCCCGGAATCTGCAAAATCCCACCCAGCGAGACTTCGTCGTGTTCGGTCTGAACGCCAACCGGCGGCTTCGTCGGATCGCGTGGGAGTTCGTCGTTAAAGTAGAACTCTGCGCCGCCCGGACCTTGGCCCGTGTTCTGCGGGCCGGTGCCGATCGTACCGTTCGGGTTGCGCCCGTTCGATTCGAGCACCCAACCTGCCAACGCCGTTGCGGGGTTCGCTTGGGCCGCGTCGAGGTTGCCGTTGGTGTTGATGAATGCGCGAAGCGTGTCGCCTGCGGGAATTCCGAAGAACGAGAAATTGTTCGGCTGCGTCGGGTCGTCTGGCGTCAGACGTCCGAACTGATCGCTCGAACGATCGCGAATACCGAGCGAGATGTTGCCATTCGCATCGAACGACAGCCCCGTCAGCATCGGTTGCGGGTAGCTCGCGCGACCGATTGCCTCCGGTTGTTGGGCGACCGTGCGGAAGGTCGGCGACCACGGATTCCATTCGGCAGGGTCGGGTGGCGCGATCCCGTTTGGGAAGTTACCGTTGGGATTTCCACCCATGTGAACGATTCCTCGCTCGTAGTTGAGCGCGATCTCGAACACCGCTTCCGTCGTCGTCGTTTGGCGCGCGATGTTGACGAACGTGCCCTTCGTCGGGTCGAACGCAAATACGTACGCCTTCAAATCCAGTCGTCGCTGGCTCGCTTCCGCCGAGTTCACGGCACCGATATAAACGAGGCCACGGTGGTATTGCACCGCAAACGGTCGCAGGTCGCCGAGCGGATTCGCATCGGTACGCCCCGTCACGCCGGCAGGAAGTGGCAGATCGAATCGCTGCACGGTCGTGCTGTTCAGCGCACCCGATGTCGGTACCGAGTACAGACGGCGGTCGCCGAGCGCCACGGTAAACATCCGACTGGCGTCGGCGTTGACGTCGAGGCCGCCGAGGGCGATTTTGCCGACGGTGTCCCAGCCGAGGTCGCGGGTGACGCCGGTTCTATCGACGAAGCGAACGAGGCCATCGCGTGCGTAATCCAGGAACGTGGTGTAATTCTGGCGAAACGCGACGGGGTTGTTATTCTGATCGCGGAACACATCGAGCAAGTTGCCAGCTGGCTTGTTCGGGAAGATCGCGTTGAGGTCGGCGTACAGCGTGCCACTGGTGCCGCTCGTGCCCGATTGATAAATCGCGCCGGGGCCATTGGGGCCGAAGCTAGTGTGCCGTTTCGCGTACGATGCCGCGTAGATTTTGTTCTGCACGCGATCGTAAGTGAGGCCCCACGTCGTGCCGACGTTGTCGTAGCGCAGCGATAAATCGTGCGTGGCCGGGTTGCGGTGATTCGCTTGCGTCTGGTCGGCATCTTCCGAACCCGATGCATTTGGGAAACTGACGACGACGCCCGTTCCGGGGTTAAAGTCGTTTTGCGTGATGCCACCAAATACGTACTGGCTCGTAACGAGTAACGGATTGTCTGGGCTGAAGTCTTCTGGGCGAACCAGCGACAGGTTCACGTTCGTTGCATTGCCTGCGGGCACGAACTGTACGGCGGTATTCGCCGAGGTGCCTTGAGGGCCGAAGAAGATACCTGTTGGTAAGTTCGTGAATTCGACGCGGAGCGGACCGCTGTTCGCCGTATTCAGGCTATACGCACCGGTTGCGTCGCTCGTGGTCTGCGTGACGACGGCGTTGTTCGCGTCGTACGCGGTGACGAGGATTCCCGAAATACCGCGATCGATCGCAGTCGGG
The DNA here is from genome assembly GCA_043757025.1 of Limnoglobus sp. Classification (GTDB taxonomy): domain Bacteria; phylum Planctomycetota; class Planctomycetia; order Gemmatales; family Gemmataceae; genus Limnoglobus. The sequence continues at coordinate 2,233 of JAYVQG010000200.1, read as the reverse complement.
GTCGTACCGAGTCCCGCATTCGGAACTTGGCCGTTCGTATCGAACGTACCGTTGGCGTTGTAGTCTTGGTACACGATCCCCGTCACCGACGGAATCGCGCGGTCTTCCAAAACGACGAATTCGAGCGCGATCTGCGCCGGTGGCTTGGTCCGATTCTTGGCAGACTTCCGTGTCCGCGATTTATCAAACTGTTTGCCGAGCATAACTGAAGCCTCTCATGGTGTGAGATACAAACCCCTGGCGTTCCAACGTCCGTGTCGAATGCTAAAAAATCCGCACAACCGTCGACTTCGTTCGATGAATCCCATTCGAAAAAGCATTGCAGGGGCAGGCGTAAACGAGGCGGTTATTCCTGGGCAAGAATATTCCGCACCCGCAAGACACTTAGTATCTTACAAAATCATATACCTCCGCAAGTCAAATTCGTTACTGTCGCCCCAAATTAACAAAATGTATCGCACGTTCAGCTCCCGCATCGTAACGATTGTGCGTTCTGCGCCAGTTGGATTGAGTGGTGTCGAATGGTTCGGGCAATTCTGAGATGCATCAAATGCACGGGATTAACGGTTAGACCCGATGTGTGAGGTGTGCGGAACGTGCGAAACGAGTTCCACTCCCGCCCAGCCCAGATGTACGTGGGCTAATCCCAGTACGATTCACGGAGGAATCCCATGCTCACCCGTTTTCTCGGAGGCGTCGCCGTTTGTGTTGGTGCGGCAGGTGGACTGTCCGCCCAACAGCCGGCACCCGTCAAGCCCGCTAAAGCCGCTCCGGCTGTCCGACTCGCGCGGGCCGTCGTCGATGCACCGGCCACCACATTGCCCGCGGCAACACCGACTGCAATACCGGCGATGGTACCGACTACCGTTGGCAGCGATTTGCTCGCGAACGGCGGTGGCAGTATGACCTCCTGCCCGACTTACGGCGATTGCCCCGCACCGGCGACGGCCTGTTGCACGCCGTGCGGCCCACTCGGACGCTTCTGGGTCGATGCCGGTTACGTCTTCTGGACGACTTCCGGAATGAACGTCCCTCCACTCGTTACCAGCGCCCCCGTCGGAACGCCCCGTTCCATTGCCGGTGCCCTCGGCCAGCCCTCCACGACGATTCTGTACCCCACGAAACAGTTGAACAACCAGTTTCGCAGCGGGTTCTATCTGAATGCCGGGATTTGGCTCGACGAGTGCCAGAAGTTCGGGATCGAAGGCAACTTCTTTTACCTCGGCGATCGAAACAGCCGGTTCACCGCGGGTTCGGATGGCTCGCAAGTCATCACGCGGCCGTTCTTCAACACGAACCTGAACCGTCCCGATACGCAATTGGTGTCGTTCCCCGATACGCAATTAGTGTCGACCCCCGGAATTTTGGCCGGTAGCGTGACCGTCAACTCGAACACCAGCCTGATCGGTGGCGGTGCGAACTTCGTCAAAAACCTTTGCTGCGGGCCGTGTGGCCGGTTCGATATGTTGCTCGGTTATACGTACCTGAACTTGACCGACGAAGTCAACATCCGAGAAGACCTGACTTCGCTGCCCGGCCAAACGAACGTCATCCCCGGCACGCGGTTCACCGTCAACGATAACTTCCGTACGACGAACGATTTCCACGGTGCCAACATCGGCTTTGCCACCGAGCGTCGATACAGCCATTGGTACGTCGGCGTGCGAGCCGGTGTCGCTCTCGGCGTCAATCACCAAGTCGTCGAAATCAACGGGTTTACGACGATCACCCCACCGGGTGGCCCGACGCAATCCTTCGCGGGTGGCTTGCTCACGCAGCCATCGAACATCGGCCGCTATTCACGCGACCAGTTCGCCGTGATGCCGTGGGTCGGTGCGAAACTCGGCTGTCAGATCACCCCACGCCTGCGAACGTACGTCGGGTACGACTTCATGTACCTGAACAACGTCGTCCGAGCGGGCGATCAGATCGACCTCCGCGTCGATCCGAACCAGATTCCCACCTTCAGCGGTGCGAATCGTACGCCTGGCCAGTTCCCCGCCTTCCAGTTCAAGGAAACGGGCCTGACCGTACAAGGCATCCGCGTCGGCATGGAATTCCGCTACTAACGCGGGATGGTCGCAACTCAAAAACGCCCGCAGAGTATCTCTGCGGGCGTTCTCGTCTCTCAGAATCGACGTAAGTACCCGTCCAAGATCTATTCCGTGTATTCGACATTTTCTGTAAGTTAATGAGCACTTCAGGGAAGAGGGAAGAGGTGGCTATGGCTACG
>JAYVQG010000199.1:0-6948 GCA_043757025.1 Limnoglobus sp. | reverse complement strand
GATTCCGAAATCGGGAATGATTCCAGGGATGGGTGGGTGGGTAAGTGGTGGAATCATTCCCTGCTACCCAAAATCGCCGCAATTGGAACCAGGCCCCCGGATTTAGCGGCGGATCGCGTGGGTGGTCGATGCGATCCGCACCTGTTCGGGGTTGGCGGTGCCCGTTGTGCCGAGTTGCTGGATCGTAATCGACGCCACGAGGTTACCGAACGCGGCGGCTTCGAGGTGTGTCGCGCCGCTCACCATCGCGCAGGCGATTCCCGCACTACAACTGTCGCCTGCCCCGCATATATCTACCGGCCCCGCAACGGGATACGCCGGTGCAACGCTCGTTTCCCCCGAAGGCATCATCAGCACGATGCCGCGTTCGCCTTGCGTGAAAAAAACGGGTCTACCAATCGTTACGGCCAGTGGCACGTTGTGTTGCGTCGCCTTCGCAAACTCGGTCGCGTTCGGCTTCGCACAGACATTCCGGAAGTCGCCGATCCGCTCGCGACTATCGGCCAAAATGAACAGATCCTCGTGCTGAGCCGCGAGTTCCGCCACCCGCTCGCGCACCCGTCGCGTGACCGTGCCGCAGTCGTTTTCGCTCACCTGATCGAGTACCAACAGCGCATCGAATCGTGCAAATGCGGCTTCTAAACGAGCTAAGATCGCATCTTCGAGCACCGCGGAAGTGGGCGTACGGTTCTTGATGTCCAACCGGTTCAGTTCATTTTTGCCGTACATCGGCTTCGTATACGTCGGCGTGCGTCGCAGCGGCGTCGTCACAATCCCCGACATATCCACGCTTGACATCGTCGCTAGGCACTGCCGCAACTCGTAACCTTCGCCATCGTCGCCGACGATCGTAATCGGCACCAGTCGCCCCACGCCGAGCGCCGCGAGATTATTCAGCACCGTGCCGAGTGCGCCGGGGTAAGTCCGCACGCCCGTCACCTGATACGCCGTCAACCCCGTCTCGACGGAAGGCTCATCGCGCGCCGGATCGATGTCCAAATAGCGATCGAGAAACAGGTCGCCGAGCAACCCGATCGTTTTGCCGGGTATCGACTTGAGAATGCGTTCGACGAGTGCGGCGGTAAGCATGGCAAACCATTTCCGAAAACAGAGCGTATGATGTTTAGAATCTACCTTGATTTAGTCATGTTTCAATTGGCTTCTATACAATCCAAATGACATCATTTCCTGCTTCGTCCACGAAGGATTCTCCGTTGCCTGTGAAGACTTGCCCCATTCAGGCCGAGCTAATTGCGTTCCGCAGTGGGGTGCTCGTCCTCGAACAGCATTTAGCGGTGGCGCGGCACCTCAAAGTCTGTGCCGAGTGTCGCAATCGCGTGGCCGCGATTTTGCCGAACATGGCCACCGACATGCCTACGTCGACCACGCAGTCGATATTCGACGAACTGCGCCAAGAGACGACGCTGAACGACGCGCTGATGACGACGGTCGGGCCGTATACGATCATTCGGATGATCGGCAAAGGCGGTATGGGCATCGTGTACGAAGCCGAACACGAGAAGTTGAAGAATCGCGTGGCGTTAAAAGTGCTACCGCGTTCGATGGTTGCCGAGCCGGGTTTGCGGGCGCGGTTTCGCCGCGAGTGGGAAGCAATCGGGCGGCTCGATCACCCGAACATCGTGCGGGCGCTTCATGCGGGTGAAGCCGATGGCGTGCCGTTTCTGGCGCTCGAACTCATCAACGGGCCGGACTTTAGCAAGGTCGTCCAGCGTACTGGCGCGCTTAGCCCCGCCGATGCCGCAACGGCTATCCGTGCGGTGGCGCTCGGCCTTTCGCACGCGCACATGCAGGGCGTCATCCATCGCGATGTGAAGCCGTCGAACGTGCTTCTTACCGAAGATGGTACGGTGAAATTACTGGACATGGGGCTGGCGAGCCTGACGGCAGGGGTCGATTCGCAGATTACGGGGTCGTCGTACCTCGGTACCGCAGACTACATGGCCCCCGAACAATGGGACGATGCGGCGAACGCGACGCCGCGTTCGGATCTGTATTCGCTGGGTTGCGTGCTCTATTATTTGCTGGCGGGTCAGCCGCCGTTCACCAGCCCGGCGTATGCGACGCCGCACGCCAAGATGCGAGCGCACAAGGAACGGCCCGCGCCGTTGGTGCTTTCCGCGCCGCCAGTGTTGGCCGCAATTTTGGCGTCGCTGTTGGAAAAATCGCCCGAACGCCGCCCGTTGAACGCGATGGCCGTAGCCGACGCCCTCGCGCCGTACGCCACGGGCAAACTCGACCGGTTGGCGATGGCAGCGGCGAATGACAATGGGCACGCCTTCGCCGATGGCCCCGATACGATGCCGGGCCTACCCTCGTTCGTTACCGAGGAACCTACATCGCAGCCAGGGTTCTTCCGTCGCTGGTTCGCACGTTTACAAGGTAAGAATCGGCCATGACCGTACCCGAAGCCCTGGCGGAAGCCGACCTTCACGCCGCGCTAAGTATCGTCGAAGCGCAGTTGCAAGATACGCCGAATGATGCGGCGCACTTGTTGCTTCACGTCGAATTGCTTGCGATTGCGGGGCGCGTTCACGATGCGTGGCGCGAACTGCAAATGATCGAATCGCCCAATCCCGAATGGCCGGTGGCGCGGCGTCGATTCCGGCAGATCTTGAGAGCGGCGCACGATCGATCGCGCGGAAAGCGGCCCGAGTTTCTGTTCAATGCGCCGCATCATGCCCGACGGCGTTGGCAGGCGATTCGCTGTTTGCGAAACGGCGAAATGGAAGCGGCCGCCGACAAGATGGATCGCGCCGACGAAAGCAGCCCGCACCTCATCGGCCACATCGATGGCCGCGAGTTCGATGGGTTGCGCGACATCGACGATCGATTCGCTTCGGTGCTAGAAGCATTCATCGGCAAACGTTACGTCTGGATCCCGTTCGAGCAACTCCGCCGCGCGACGATCCGCCCCGCCGTCAACGTGCTCGATTGTGCATTTCGCCCCGCACAATTGCGGCTATCCGACGCCACCGAGTGGGACGCAATTCTGCCGATGTGCTACCCTCACGTCGATGGCCAAGGCGACGGCTTCAGCCTCGGAATCGAAACCGATCACATACCCGAAGACGGCCCCGCCCGCTGTTTTGGCGGCAAGCAACTGCTTTTAGGTGACGAGGAAGTCGACCTCGCCGAAACGAAACAAATCGACTTCCGGAAGAATTAGCCGCCACACGCAGTCTTCGTAGCGGAGCGCGTGTGCATCACCCATTCGCAACGTCGCCCGCACCATCTCGCCGACGCGCTCCGCTACGCAAAGCCTGCGCGTCGCGGCGAATTCCATCTGGGTTATTTTCGCGAAACTACTATGAATACCCGCACGGAACACGATGTTTCTCGGTGCCAATTCAGGGTGGAATGGCGTTGTCCAGATCGATATGGAGCGATTGGAAGCCGCGTCAGGACGCGATTGAAACGGCGATGCGGGCCGCGTTACATCGTCACGCCGCGAACGCCCCGCCCATTTTGCTCGAAGCGATGGCGTACAGCCTGTTCGCACCCGGTAAACGCCTGCGGCCGCTGTTGTGCCTGTTGGCCTGCGAGGCCGTCGGCGGGCGACCGGAACAATCGCTACCGGCCGGTTGTGCGGTCGAGATGATCCACACGTATTCCCTCATTCACGACGATTTACCCGCGATGGACGACGACGATTTGCGTCGCGGATTGCCCACGTGCCACAAGAAATACGGCGATGCGATGGCGATCTTGGCCGGGGACGCACTACTATCGATTGCATTCGAAGTGCTGGCAACGGGTTGCGATTCGCGCATCGTCGCGGTTAGCTGCATAGAATTAGCATCGGGATCGGGCGCGGTCGGCATGGTCGGCGGACAAGTGTTGGACTTGCAAGCCGAGGGCCGGGTGGCTGCTGACAATCACGTAGTCTCTCTGGAAGAGATACATCGCCGGAAAACGGGGGCATTGTTTCGGTCGTCGTTGCGGCTCGGCGTCTACTCCGCCTGTCTGGCAGCGGAAACGCAGACTGCGGCGTTAGCGAATATCGACCGGTACGCGGACGCCTTCGGGTTGGCGTTTCAGATTACCGACGACTTGCTCGACGTCGAAAGTTCGGCGGAAAAAACGGGTAAGCGGGTCGGGAAAGATGCCGCGCGGGGCAAGTTGACCTATCCTGGGTTACTTGGGGTCGAAGAAAGCCGACGGAAAGCGCTGCAACTCGGGCACGATGCCGTTGCCGCCGCGAGGGCACTCGGGCCGGGGGGCGAACCTCTTGCCGCACTCGCGCAGTTTGTCGTCGATCGGGATCGATAAATCAGCCGCACGCCGGAGTCGCGCGGGGGAGTTTTTGACATGGCACACGCCGAACTATTATCGAAAATTCAACGGCCTGCCGATCTGCTCGCGCTGAGCGATCCGCAATTGCTACAAGTGGCGCAAGAGATTCGCGAAGAGCTGATTCGCGTGCTGACCACGCGCCCAGCGCACTTCGCCAGTAACCTCGGCGTCGTCGAACTCTGCCTGGCACTGCACCTCACTTACGATTTCTCCAGCGATCGGCTCATCTGGGATACCGGCCACCAGATCTACCCGCACAAGCTCATCACGGGGCGCTACGACCGCTTCCAGTCGATTCGCACCAAGGGCGGCCTGATGGGCTTCCCGAACCCTGCCGAGAGCGAGTTCGACCTGTTCGTAACCGGTCACGCCGGAGCGAGCGTCTCGACGATTTCCGGGTTGAAAGCGGGCGACGATCTGCTCGGCCACCCGGAACGCCACGCGGTGGCCGTCATCGGCGACGGTGCGTTACCGTGCGGGATGGTGTTCGAGGCATTCAACAATATCGCGGGGTTGAATCAAAACGTGCTCGTCGTACTAAACGACAACAAAATGGGCATCTGCCCGCGTACCGGCGGCGTTGCGAAGTACCTCGATCATTGCCGCATCACGGGACTCTATCAGGGTGGCAAACGGACGCTCAACGAGATTTTGAAGCAGATTCCGCTCGTCGGCGAAGCGGCACGCGCCTCGCTCGAAAGCCTCCGCGATGGCATGAAGGCGTACTTCAAAGACGGCATGTTGTTCGAAGAATTCGGCTTCCGCTACTTCGGCCCCGTCGATGGCCACGACCTCCACGCGATGCGGAAAATTCTCCGCGATTTGAAGGGCCAGAAGGGGCCGATCTTGCTCCACGTCTTCACGACGAAGGGCAGCGGCGTGCCCCAGGCGGAAGACGATCCGGTGACGTACCACAGCCCGCCGGTGTTCGAGAAAGTCGGACCGAAACGGGCGATTCTCTCGATGAAAAAGAGCAACGCCAAGGCGTACACCGATGCCATGTCCGCCGCAATTCGCACCGCACTAAAAGCTGATCCGAAGGCATGCGTGATTACGGCAGCGATGTGCCAAGGCAACAAACTCGAGACGATTCGCGACGAATTTCCGAAGCAGTTTTTCGATACGGGCATCTGCGAAAGCCACGCCGTCGCGTTTGCGGCAGGCATGGCGAAAGCCGGTGCGCGGCCGATCGTCGACATTTACTCGACGTTCCTGCAACGCGGTTTCGATCAGATTTTCCAGGAGATTTGTCTCCAGAACCTGCCGGTCGTGCTGGCGCTCGACCGTGCCGGGTTAGCTGGCCCCGACGGGCCGACGCACCACGGTGTCTTCGATGTGCCGTACCTACGATTGTTCCCGAACATGACGAGCATGGCCCCCGGCGACGAAGCCGACGTCGAGCCGATGCTCCAGTTCGCGTTGAAGCACAAAGGCCCGATCAGCATCCGTTATCCGAAGGCGAATCTCGAGCAAATCGAACGCAAGCCATCGCCGATCGAACTCGGCCGCGCCGAAGTGATCGACTGGGGCGAAGATGGTTGTTTCGTCGCGTTCGGCACGATGACGACCGCCTGCCTCGCCGCCGCAAAACGCTTGCGAGCCGAGGACGGTTTGCACTTCGGGGTGATTAACGCGCGCTTCGTGAAACCGCTCGACACTGAGACGATCTTGAAAGCCGTGGACTTGTTGCCACTGGTGATTACCGTCGAAGAAGGCACGACCGAAGGCGGCTTCGGCAGCGCCGTGTTAGAGGCCGCCAACGCCGCTGGCCTCGATACGCGAAACATCATTCGCAAGGGAATCACCGACAAGTTCGTCGAACACGGCGAACGTGCGGACCTGCTCGCCGATCTCGGTCTCGACGTCAACGGCCTGGTGAAAACCGTCCGTCAGTTCCGCGAAGACGAAGTCGAACCCGGCCACCGCCAGAATTCGGAAACTCGCAAAAGCAGCCTCAGCGGCGTCGGCATCGGGTGAGGGGGAATTTCTGATGTAGCTGGCCTCTGTGAGGCCCGGTGAGAGACGAGTGAGGATGACATGGTTGCTGTCGTTGATTTCCGAGGAACTGCTCCCCGCACCCGCAACGATATTCGTGGGCTGCGGCCTTACCTCAAGCAACTGATCGGCGAGCCATTCCTGTTTGCACGCGAAAGCTATGGCGGTGAACTGACGCTCCATTTTGGAACGGAAATCGAGTTGGCCCCCTTCCGTGGCCGCACGACTTCGGAGGGGACTCATATCCTTTGTCTGCGCGCATCGGAGTGGTCGTTCAAATCGGTTCCGTGGGCATCGTACATTTCTAGCGAAGAGATTCCCGGAACCGAATTTACACCGATGACGCTTCACGATCTGGAAACTCGCTCACCGGTCACACCCGGTCAGCGACTGACGAGCATTGAAGTGCGTGCGTTTCATGGAACCGGTTGGCCGGGCGGTATCGAACTCGGCCTCCAGTTCAGCGATGAATCGTTCGTTCAGATTCGGGCACGATACGACCCAGAAGACCCCGTTCACGATCTTGCCGATTGGGAATTGTGGCCTGGTTTCAATTGCGGCGATTTTGGGTAGCAGGGAATGATTCCACCACTTACCCACCCACCCATCCGTGGACTCATTGCCGAATTTCGGAACCAA
>JAYVQG010000198.1:0-6964 GCA_043757025.1 Limnoglobus sp. | reverse complement strand
CGTGTCGTGCACGGAATGACCTAAAAGTGCGCGCAAATGACACAGAAATGTCGCATCCGGTCGATTTTGTGTCGATGTTGGTCGATTTTCGGTCGCATCCGGTCGATTTTTAACCAGTAGTTTCGGCTGATGCGAAATCGAGAGCCACGACGCAAACCGCGACAAGAGCGTAGGATAATGCAAAACACGTCGAAACAGATCGGCGATTTGCGATCAAAAAGTGTCATTTTGAGACACAAAAACACCCCAAAACACAGTTTTGGAGCCTCCGGAATTGTGACTTACGTCGATTATCGCGTGATGAGCCGCAACAAGAACCCTGCGGTAATGCCCATAAGAATCATCAAGCCGACGGCAGGGTACCACACCCACAATGGCGGGTGATTCCAATCGAACGGCAGCGATTTCGGCGTTGGCGGTTGCCAATCGTCGTCGACGATAATCGCGGGCGCAATCGGGACTTGCGAATCCGGTTCGGTGGCAACAGTCACCGCGAGATCGTTCGCGTGCCGGTCGAGTGCTGCGTACACCTCTTTCGCATCGGCATAACGATCTTCGGGCCGCTTGGACATCAAGCGTTCGACGATGTCGGCCATCTCTTTCGGCAGTCCCGGACAAATCGCCCGCAGCGGGTGTGGCACTTCCGTACGGTGCCAACGGAGTTTCTGCGTCGACGTTCCACCCGGAAATGGCGGGCATCCGGAAAGTGCGTAATAGAGCGTTGCGCCCAAGGAATACAGGTCCGATTGCGCCGTGACTGCCGTCGAATCGATCGCCTGTTCCGGCGCGATGTAGTCCATCGTGCCCAGCACGTAGCCCGGCCCACCGAGGATCGTCGGGTCGCTCGGTAACGGCTCGCCGATGCGAAGCGCGAAGCCGAAATCGAGCAGTTTCGCGGTACCGTCGGCGGCGATCATCACATTGGATGGCTTCAAATCGCGGTGAATCAGCCCGGCATCGTGTGAAATTTGCAGCGCGCTCGCGATATCGCGAAACAGCTGCGCAGCGTGCGAAACGCTGAGCGGCCCGTTCTTTTCCACGATTTCTTTCACCGTGGAACCGGTGACGTATTCCATGGCGATAAACGCCACGCCCTTCACTTCGCCCGTGTCGAACACCGTCGCAATATGCGGATGTGCGGGGATAATTCGGCCAATCGCCATCTCGCGCTCGAAGCGGATCCGCGTCCGCAAATCGTCCCGTGCCTTTTTCGGCGAGAGGATTTTCAGGGCCACGAGCGGCTTCGCGGTCGTGGAACCCAACGTGGAAACGCTCTTCGCCAAATAGACGATGCCCATCCCACCACGGCCGAGCGGCGACAAGATGCGATACGTGCCGAGCAACAGCCCCTGCCACTGCCCGCGAAGCAATTTGTCGGCTTGAAAGCGAGTGAGTTGGCCGCTGGCCACGAGCCGTTCCGCCTGTTCGTCGGCGGTCGCGGTCGTTTCCGCAAGGGTTTCGAGCGCAGCCACCGCGACGAGGCCGCTGCGCGTCAGGGCATCGAAGAATCGGCTGTGGCGAACCGATTCCGTTTCCGTTGGGGGTATCATGCCACTATGCCCATGCGTATTTGCCAAAACCGTACGTCTAACCTACGATCTTCGGCACGTTCGGTGCCGTTAGGAACGGCCCATTGAATCGTCTCTTTGTTGCTACGAATACAACAGCATCGTGAAACCGAACTCCGAAACTCGCCGAAACGCAGACTTCGACGAACTGTATGCCCGTTATGGCCGCGAAGTCTGGGCCGTGGCCTATTCGCGCCGAATGGACCGCGATGCGGCGATGGATATCGCCCAAGAGTCGTTCCTGCGATTCTGGAACGAGCGCGAAAAAGGCACGGAGATTCTCAACCCGCGCGGATGGCTGATTCGTGTCGCACGCAACCTCGCCGACGACATGGCCAAGAGCGCCTTCCGACGACATGGCACGACGGCCACGAACGCGATGGATGGCTATCGATCCGTGGCGAAGCCGCCGGATGTGAAGTTGCTGCAAGACGAAACCTTCGCCTGCGTTCGCGCAGTCATGGAAGAGCTTTCGGTATCCGACCGCGACATTCTGACACTGCGTTACGCCCTAGATTACGATTCGCCGAAGATTGCGGAGATACTGGAAATCCCCGTGACGAGCGTTCACATGCGACTGAGCCGGGCGCGGAAAAGGCTGGCCGAGAAATTTTCAGAACGAGGAGTCGAACCACTCTCATGAACGAACATTCCCCAAACGATGAACCGATGGATCGGCTGCTTTCGCAGTATTTTCTGAACGAACTGCCGCAACCGTGGCCCGATGCGAACGCCATCGTTCCGGTGACGCCATCGTCCGAAACGAAGTCGCACACTGGGCTACATAGCCGCGTCACGCTGGCCGCATCGGTGTTGATTCTAATCGGATTAGGCTTGATGTTACCAGCGAGCCACCGCAACGCGAACGAACCCGCAGGCGTCGGCCCGCTCATGAAAGGCGCGACTGCAAACGGTGCCAAGTTGCTCGATAAGATTGTCCCGGTATCAACCCATCCGTAAGGTTGCGATCACGTCGTTCGTCGGTCGGAGTTTCAGGCGTTCTTCGGAGTATTTGCGAAACCACGCACCGAGAAGCACGACGCTATCGACGCTCTGCCGGCCCGTCACCGTGGCGTACGGCGACGTCGCAATTAGGTGAATCGTGTCCGCCGCTTTCGCCATCGATTCCGCATCGGTTGGCTCGTCGAGCACCGCCCAAACCTGCCCGCGGTTGAGCACGTACCAAATCCGGCGATCGTTGTACCCAACGACGGGGTAAATGAACGCACGTTGGTCTCGCGATTTCCGCAACAACGCCAAACGCTGATCGAGCCATTCGAGGTCGGCCAATTTATCGCGGGTAGCCGCCGCTTTCTCGTAAAGACACGCCACTGCGGCTTCTTTCATTTCGCGCAAAAGATCGTCGAGAACCGAGCGGTCGTTGCCATCGAGGAAGTTCCGTGCCCGCTTGATCGCCTTGTTGTAATTGCGCCGCGTCGTCAGGCCCGCACACGGTCCGAGGCAGGTGCCGAGTTCGTAACGCAAGCACGCCGGCGTTCGCACCTGCGGGAAGAGTTCGCCCTGCTCGGGGAATGCGAGCAACTGTTTCGCCGCACAATCGCGTAACAAGAACCATTCGTTGATCCGCCGAACCGCATTTCGCGAACGATCTTTGCCGACGAACGGGCCGTAGCAGGCGATCTCTTTGCCGTTCGTTTCGCGTGTGACATACGCATAGGCCGCCGGTTCGCGACCGAGGCAGATGTAGCGATAGCGTTGCCGTCCCGGTTGGCCGAGGACGTTGAAACGCGGGCGGAAAAGCTGAATTAACTCGAGTTCGCGGAGCAGAGCCGTAAGTTCGTCGACTGCGAATTCCCAGACGAGCGTCTTCGTGTGTTTGAGGATGCGCCCCGCTTTCGGGTCGCGGCTCTTGGTGCGAAAATAGCTGAGTAAACGCGTGCGGAGGAGTTTCGCCTTACCGACGTAAATCACGCGGCCATTGGCGTTGAGCATCGCGTAAACGCCAGGCCTCTTCGGAGCCTCGGTCCGCACCTTTTCGCGAAGAGTTTTCAGCGATTTCACCCGGATGCGATGCGCGCCGGGCGCTTCCTCGTTCGGGTGGAAGCGACTCGGGCCAAACCCGTCGAACGACTCCGCATCGAACAGATCGGTTCGCGGGGCGATTCCATTCGTGCATTGACGTGACATCCGGTTCTCTGCAAGATCGCGGCACATGCCGCACGGTGCGGAATTTCTCTTATTGTAGCTGGGGTCTGTGACCCCGGAAGCCGTAGCTGAGGTCTGTGACCCCGGAGCCTGACAATTGAGGAGTAGCCACCTCCCCACCGGCCTCACAGAGGCCAGCTACATCAATAAATTATAACCGACGCGTGTCGGGCTTCAATGCGGCACGATGCCGTTCGTGTTGGGATGATAGGAATTTAATGAACATAAAAATTCTGCCGGATTTGTTGAAACGCATTGATCGACCGCGCTAACATCTGACGTGAACGATGAAATAGTTTCATCGGCACATCATGTCAGGAGAATCTCCATGAAGGTCAAGTTGTTCGCAGCAGCCGTGCTGTCGATGGCGTTCGTATTCGGCACCGCAGTCCGCTCGGCAGACGAAGAAAAAGACATCGTCGACACCGCAGTCGGTGCGAAGATGTTCACCACGCTGGTGACCGCCGTCAAAGAAGCCGGTCTGGTCGAGACGCTCAAGGGCAAGGGTCCGTACACGGTGTTCGCACCAACCGACGAAGCGTTCAAGAAGCTCGGCGAAGAGACGATCAAGAAAGTGCTCGCAGACAAGGAACTTCTGAAGAAGATCCTGCTCGCACACGTCGTCGAAGGTTCGGTCATGGCCGAAGAAGTCGTCAAGCTCGACGGCAAAGAAGTCAAGACGATCCAAGGCACGAAGTTTATGGTTTCGACCAACGACGGCGTCAAGCTGGGCGAAGCGAAAGTCGTTAAGACGGACATCAAGTGCAGCAACGGCGTCATCCACGCGATCGACACCGTCCTGATGCCAGCCAAAGAATAAGTAATCTCGGTGTATCGTTTGTGGTGCGATGCGAAATACCGCATTGCACCACAACTTCTTTCAAATTTTACTCCACATTTTTCCAACTGCAAAATGTCCGATTTCTTTTAGCATACCAATCGATCTTTAAATCCCATCGCCCGACTGCAAATTCGTCCGTGGGCGTATTGTTGACCAGACGCCGACGCCTGCGATCGCACCGGCCAACGGCGCGGTGAGATAAATCCATACATGTTCGATTCGACCCGATACCACGGCAGGAGCGAGTGAACGTATCGGATTCATCGATGCCCCGCTCACCGGCCCCGCGAACATCGCTTCCAGCCCGATGACTGCACCGACTGCAATCCCTGCCAATACGCCTTTTTCCTTCGATCCCGTCGATACGCCGAGGATGACGGTCATCAGAATCAGCGTCAGAATGAACTCCATGAGCCACGATTGTCCCGGCGAACCGGTGGGCAAGGTTGCGCCGAGCGTGGTGTGCTCGGGGAACATTTGATGCAATAAAACGCTTGCAGTAAAGGCTCCGGTTGCTTGCGCGACAACGTACCCCGGCACCTTTCGCAGAGGGAACTGCCCCGCGACCACGAAGCCGAGCGTCACCGCCGGATTCAGGTGTGCTCCTGAGATGTCGCCGACTGCGTAGATCATCGCCAGCACGATCAGGCCGAAGGTCAGGGCAATGCCGATGTGCGTGATCGACCCGCCATGCGTGGCGTTCACGACGATCGCGCCCGTACCCGCAAACACCATCGCAAACGTACCGAACGCTTCCGCAAACGCTGCTCGCATCAGTTCACCCTCGCCACTTCGTCGATCAAGCACCAACCCTGTTCGAGTAACCCTTTGACGCAACGATCCACTAGACGATAGTGAATGTTGTTCCCCTCGCGTCGCGATGCGAGAATGCCCAAATCCGACAGCCGTTGGAGCTGATTCGACACCGCTTGCGGCTTCATCCCGAGTGTCTTCGCCAAGTCCGTCACGCACAATTCCTCCGCCCGTACGATCGCGTGCAACAACCGCAAACGCGTGTCGTTCGCAAGCACCTTAAACACCGCTGCCAACCCGCCCGCCTGAATCGGCGACATCAATCGCCGACTCTTCAGCGGCGGCAATTCGCAGCATTCGATATTTACTTTCGCCATGAGATGCTCCCTGGGACACAATTACACGGTACAGTGTAATTGTATTTTGGGAAGAGGCGGTAGATCGCAGTGAGATTTTCGTATATCGAAACGACTGGTACCAGTAGTGAGCTGAATCAACGCGAAGTCGTCGCGGGACACCGACGGGTCGCGACGCCGTTCGACAAGATGGCCGAGAACTTCCTCGCGTCCACGTATCCTCGATCACGATCCTGCTGTAACCCAATTAACCTGGATTTACTGAGCTTTATCCACACAACCTAGCGTTTCGCGTTCCAATCGGGGTGGGCGTACTTTTCTACTCGAATGCGCTCGGCGCGTTCGCGTTCTTGCGTGGTCCAGTCGCCCGGTTGCAACTCCCACCCTGTGTGGATCGCGAACTGTTGTTGCAGTCCATTCGCGATGTCTTCGGCAGTCACTTTCGCGCCGGCTTGCTCGAAAATCCCTGGCAGTTCGGGGGCGAACGGGCTGCGGCCGAGCAAGATCGTCCCATGTTGTAGCAGTGCCCCTTTCTGTTTGCGTTGGGCACTCCCGACGACTTTGCAACCGCCTACCAATAAATCTCCCGGCGTTTGATGCAGGAAACAAAGCGTTTCGCCCAGCTTCTTCTCTTCGCCGCACAGCACCGCACGGCTGTCAACGCGGTGTCGCAACAGCACGGTTTGCAACATATGATGTACGCGGCAAATCCACGATTCGCCGTTCTGCCACGGCGCTCCCGATGGCAGTGCGAGCGAATAGGTGATTTCAAACGGGTGATGGTGAACGATGCCCGCGCCGCCCGTGGCACGCCGAACCCATGCGAGATTCGGGTACGCAAGCCGTGCCGATGCCGCTTGAAAATAACCGAGGCTCAGCGTCGGCTCGGACCACGAATAGAACCGCAACGACGCGATACCATGCTCCACCGCCACGGACAGCATCGCATCGTCGGCCGCCATCATTTCGGGGCCGGTACCGAGCGTCATCGGGAGTAGGCGAACGGTGGGCATCAGGGAGTGGGATTTAATAACATCTCCATTTGGGCTATTTGGCATCGTACTCTCTACGGGTCATCTGAGTTTTGGTTCCCGTCTCCGTTTCGGAGATAATGCATAGAGATTCGGGTTTCCAAATGCCAGACTTCCGTCCTGACGGGCATGGTGTTTTCCGTGGGTTCTTAACACTACAGCGCGGGTCTTGTCACAAGTTCGGCGAATCCGCTTATCTGGCAATGGTTTGTGGCGAGGACGGGATTTCAATTCTGGTCACTTCCTTCT
>JAYVQG010000197.1:0-6965 GCA_043757025.1 Limnoglobus sp. | reverse complement strand
GCGGCATTTGCGGGATAGAATGAGCCTTGACACCCCCGGAGTACTTCACATGGCCATCGCACTGCCCGATTCCCGCCAACTGTCCGACGAGACTTTGGAGGCATTCCGCCTTCTCGCCTTGCACGGTCGCGAACTCGGATACACCGAGGCCGACCTCGGCGAACTCCTCGGCGTGACTCGCGAGACCGTCAGTCGATGGTGCTCCGCTTACCGCAAGGGCGGACTCGACGCATTACCCGGCGAACGAACCGGACGGCCCCTCGGCTCCGGTCGCACCCTCAGCGACGACCAGGCTCAACGCATCCAGCAGATCCTCGACACCGAGACACCCGAAGAGAGGAACATACCCGCGGCGTTGTGGAATCGGCGGGCCGTACGGGATCTCATTCAGAACGAATGCGGCGTCTTGTTGGCGGTGCGAACGGTCGGGACTTATCTGGCGCGATGGGGCTACACGTCGAAAAAGCCACAGCGTCGCGCCGGCAATCGAGATCCGGAGGAGGTCCAGACATGGATCGAGGAAACGTATCCGGAGCTGGAAAAGAAGGCAGAATCGGAAGGTGCGGAGATTTTCTGGTGCGATGAAACCGGAGCGGTCGCGGATGCGTATTCGGGGACCGGCTACGCGAAAAAAGGTGAGCCGGCAACGGTCGAAGTGCCGCACCCGCACATTCACATGAACACGATTTCGGCGGTGAGCAATTCGGGTTCGGTGCGATTCATGACGTATTCGCAGACGATGACGGCGGTGTTGTTCATCGTGTTTTTAGGGAGACTGTTGCGAAGCACGACGGGGAAGATCGTCTTGATTGTGGATCGCCTGAAGGTGCATCAGTCGCGAGCGGTGTTGGAGTGGGTGGCGGCTCACGCAGATCGTTTGGAGTTGGTGTATTTGCCGCGATCGGCACCGGAGCGGAATGTGGATGAGTATTTGAACAACGACTTGAAGAGTCAGATCAATGCGGAAGGGTTATCGAAGAGTTCGAGCGAACTTCGCTCGCGGATGCAGCAGTTTCTGCGGAAACTGATTCATTTTCCAGATCATGTGCGAAGTTACTTTCAGGCCCCATTCGTGCAATATGCCGCGGCAAATAACATGTGATGTTGTTCAAAGCCGAGGTAATAGTGTCGTAGTCCTCGGGGCGCTCGAACCCCGGCCTGCTCCTGCATCTTGTTAGGCCCGCTTTTTACGCGGCTTGGGTTGGGGCAGTTCCTCGAAAGTGGCCCGCATGAGTCGGCACAGTGTCTCGCGATCGCACCACCTTTCCAACGGAATGAACATGTGCGGTTTGGCTCCGGGGTACGGCGGCTCTTCCGCCAGACCCGGCATCACCTCACGACCGGCTTCCGTCAGCTTGACGTACAGGCGGTCGTCGCAGACCAGGGCAACCGGCTTGTCGTCAAGATAGACAAAATACTCGCCGAACATCTTCCGGGCAGTCACCCGCCCGGCTCCCGAAAGCGAGTCGAGCAGGCTATCGATGGTCGATTGCTGCGACGCCATTGCACCCTCACCGGCCTCATAGAGGCCAGCTACATTAGAAAGTACGCGATTCCCGTAATGTGATGCAGTTTCGACTTTCGCTGAGAGGATGTCAACACAATTAAGCCAAGCCTGCCTCGCTGAGCAACCTCGGTGACGAGTTAGGTGGCCCTCGCCTCACGGTCCGCTGCTGGTTGGAGAAGGTCGGCGACGGCGCGGACCAAACCATCCAGTGACAGCTTCGGACCCATCCCCACCGTCCGTGATGGCCCAGAGGGCTACCATCGACCGCTTCTCGTTGGCACGGAACTGTGGAAACGAGCGAAAGCCCGACTCCGGGAACTGGAGCGACTCGAACTCGAATGACTTCGTCGGGCCACGAAGAAGGAACAACGCATCGCCTGATCGCATCAAATTGCAGATTTGACGAGTGAAATCCGCGTAGGATGAAGTCAGGAGGAACTGCTATGACTATCTCGATTCTTGTCGAACCGACATCGTCGGGCTTTCGTGCCGATACGGGCGGGCCGTTGCATTTGTCGGCGGAGGCGAGTACGTCGAGCGATGCGATTGCGGCCTTGCAGTCGCAGGTTGCACATCGCGTGCAGAATGGCGCGATCATCGTGAAACTGCCCGTGCCGCCGCCATCGCCGATTGCGATACTGCCGTTAGCGGAGAACCCGCTCTTCGGCGAGTGGTTAGCTGCGGTGGAAGAGTTTAGAAATCAGCGAGATGCCGAAGACCAAGCGGCGTTCGCGGACGAAATTGACCGATGACTCAACTGTCGGTCGACAGACCGGCACACTTGTATATCTGGGCATTTTGAAGCCTCGCACGTTCATATGGGGCGATTGTTTGCATGGCGACGCTCGTTCAAGCCGTTCGTATGGCACTGCATTACGGGGAGACGCACCTCGGTGTCACCGATATTTTCGGCGAGGATGTCGGCCCGCCACTCGGCGGCGTGTTCACCGCCACGCAGGGCCTCCGCACCGCGTGGAATTCGCCGCTCGACGAGCGCGGCATCGTCGGCACCGCGATGGGGATCGCGTATGCCGGGGGGCGGCCCGTGTGCGAAATTCAGTTCTGCGATTACGCCTTCAACACGTTCGATTTGTTGAAGATTGCGGGCAACCAACGGTGGGCGTCGGCGGGGAATTTCGAGATGCCGATCGTGCTGATGACGCCGTCCGGCTCGGGGATTCGCGGCAGCTTGTATCACTCGCACAGTTTTGAAAGTTGGGCGTCGCGGCTCGCCGGATGGAAGATCGTCATGCCGTCGAACGCGCTCGATGCGTACGGCCTGATGCTGTCGGCCATCGTCGATCCGAACCCCGTGCTCGTGCTGTTGCCGAAGGCACTTTTGCGCGTGAAAGGCGAGGTGCTGTTGCCCGGCGAACCGGCCGATGCCGAGGAGCTTTCGCGAATGATCGATGCGCCCGTGGGGGATCGTTCGACGTGGCAACCGCAGTGGCCCGAACTCAAAGAGCATTTCGTTTCCATCGGCCAAGGCATGCTCGTTCGCGAAGGACCGACGGCCACCGTCGTCAGTTACGGCCGCACGTTACCGCTCTGCGTGCAAGCCGCCGACGAACTGAAAAAAGAACGCGGCTTCGGCTTCGATGTCATCGACTTACGCAGCATCTTCCCGTACGATTGGCCGATGATTTCCCGCAGCTTAACCAAAACGGGTCGCCTGTTAATCGTCAACGAAGATACCGAAGTCACGAACTTCGGCGAGCATTTACTACGCCGCGCCATCGACGACCACTTCTACGATCTGCTCGCGAAACCGCGGTTACTCATGGGCAAGCACATACCGGGCATCGGGCTGAACCAAGTCTACGAAACGAACAGCGTACCGCAATTGAACGACATCCAAACCGCCATGCACGACCTCGCCGAAGAGCGCGTGTGAACGTTCACGGGTTCGGCATCCGCACCGTGAGATCGTCAACTGCCCCGTCGTCATCTTTGCCATTTTCGCCGACGCTGTACAGGACGTAACCTGTCGCGTTCGGCTTGTAGATCAGCGGTTTGTCGTTGAAGAGATCGCCGGGGATCTTCGCGAGGTACTTCGGCGCGAGTGCGTCGAGCGTCGCCGGGTACTTGCCGTTATCCGCACGATACGCCGCCAGCGCGAACGCCAGTTGCAGGTTCTGGTGGCTTTGTTCGATTCGATCGTGCGAGTTCCCGATCCGATCGACTGCGGGGAGCAACAGGGAAATGAGTATCAGCCCGATTTGCTCGCCGATGTCGTGGCCGAGATTCTGTTGCTTCTCCACTTTCCGAGTGACGAACTGCACATCCTCGTCGAGTCGAGTATTCAGTTTGGCCCATTCGGCCTTTCGCTTCTTGCGGTCGGGTTCCCGCGCGATCTCGATGGCGCGATCGTAGTTCTCGAACACGACCCGGAACGTCGCGTTCCAATCCAACAGGTCGAGTGCCGCCTCTCGCTCTGGGCCGGGTATTTTGGGAATGTCGCCGAAGTTATCGCCTTCCTCGGACCCGTCACGGCGGATCGACTGCGTGCTGTCGAGCAACACGAACCGCTCGCCGAATTCCATTTTCTCTACGAGCGTCGGCATCGCGGGGAGCGATTGCAGCTCGCGGATGTACGCAATCGCTTGTTTTGCGTCCGGTTGCAATTGCTCGAGAAACGCCAACTGACTTCGTATTGCAACAGCGACGACCGCGTTGCCGGCTAGCGTTTCGATGTGCGTGCCACCGCGGGCCGCATGGCGACCGAGACGTTGGCAGACGATCAGATCCTGCCAAGCCAAGTCGTACTTCCGTTCGCCCATCCGCCACATTGCCCGCATCAAAAGAGCGTTAGCAATGGCTCGGTTCTTCTGGACGTGCGGTATCAACGCACCGAGCAGCATCCCCCCGCCGACCGCCGACTTTCCGAGTGGAAACGAGTGGGTAGAAGTAGTCCTTCCGCTCGACACCCTGTCCGATGAGGCCGAGCGGTTTATCGATCGCGTCCAACCACTCTGCGACGAGCGTATGTTGCTTCTTCGTCCAGGGCTGCTTACGGAGAACCATTAAGGCGTCAAATTCGCGGGTATCGAGCGGCTTGCCCGTCTTCTTGCGAAGGAACTCCTCCAGGGATACGAAGTAGTCGCCGTTCTCCGGTGGTGGCTCGATGCCCAGCCACTTGTAGAACTCGGGCGGAACCTCTGCCCCTTCTGGCTTCGGCCCCAACGCCTGGCAGAGCAACACGACGGCGTTCGTCTCTGGTGTGATCTTGCCGCGTAGCCGTTCGTTCAATGCGGTTTCGAAGTCGAGGTAGCCATCCGCATCGAGCGGTTCGGTGATGAACGTAGTGTCTTTCCCCATCTGGAACTTCGGCTTCGGCGGCTCCGCTTTGGCGCAACCGAGACTTGTCGCGAACAAGGCTGCCGCCACACACCCGAGCAATCGGTTCGTCATGTCTGCCTCGTTGGTCGATTCCGTTGGATCGCTTCCATCACGATACATCGACCGTTGCGATTTTTCAAATCGTGGTTACGCGCTCGCCGGTCGCGCGGTCGCGGGTGCGGTCGGGGACCGAGATGATGAACCAGTCGTTGTCGCCTTCGCCCCACAGGTCGTCGTTCGCCCCGCCGTCGTTGAGCACCGTGGAACTGTTCAAGAGCGTCGTGCCGTTCGATCCGCCGCTGGCCGTGCCGTTGAGGTGGTTGACGCGATTGGTGTACGAGACATCGGTGCGAACCCATTCGTCGACGAGGACGCCGAGGAGCGTGACATTCGTGTCGTAGATCGTCGCACCGCCGATGAGAATGTCTTCGCCAGCACCACCGAACAAGGTATCGGAGCCAGCACCACCGATCAGGAGATCGCGTCCGCTGCCACCGTAGAGTTGATCGTTCCCGGCACCGCCGACGAGGATGAGTGGGCCGGTTGCCTCGCTACCGTCGAGGATGTCGTTCCCCGCACCGCCGAACAGGAAGGCGCGAGCGCCAATCGTGTAAGTCGTCCCTTTAATGCGATTGTCGAGCAGTTCGATCACGTCATCGCCGGCGTAACCCTCGGCCACGATTCGCGGCGGGGCGGCGAACGTCCCGGCCACGGTCCCGTTGATCGTGACGCGAATCTGGCCCGCCGCGTCGATGGGCTGCATCGTGATGCGATCGTTGGCCGAGGTGCCGCCGACGGTCAACGTGCCATCTAACAACAGGGCCGAGACCACGCTGAGGTTGCGGGTAAGGATGGCACTCGTCGCGCCGTCTTTATCTTTGGCCGTAACTTTGATTGCGTAGGTACCGTTGGTCGGGTACGCGCGGCTGATCGCGATTCCCGAACCGGGGCCGGCGACCGTTTGCGTCGTGCCATCGCCCCACTGGATGACGTACGTGAATGCCGAAGCCCGATCGACCGCACCAGGATCGGTGGCCGAGAAGGTGAAGGTCGTCGACTGGCCGCGAACGACGGAAACCGGGAAATTCGCAACCGCCGTCGGCGCGACGTTCGTTGCGGTTATCGTCGACGCCGTCGAGCGTGCGTCGCCGTCTTTATCCGTGGCGGTGAGCGTGGCTACATATGTGCCGTTGTCGTTGGGTGTGAAGCTGAAGGCGGCCCCGCTGCCCGTGACATACGCGGCACCATTCTTGGTGACGGCCCAGGCAAAGGTGACGGAGTCCAGCGTGCCAGGGTCGGTCGCGGTCGCCGTGAGGTTGACGGCTGTGCCTTCGGCCACCGTTGCCGGCGCTCCGATAATCGTCGGCGTCGGGGCGACGTTGGACACCGTGATGGTGCAGGACTCTGTGCCGACGTCGCCGTCGTTATCGGTGGCGATCAGCGTGGCCACGTAGGTGCCGTTGTCGTTCGGGATAAAGTCGAAGACCTCGGTGGTTCCCGTGGTGTAGGCGGTGCCGTTCTTGGTAATGCTCCACAAGAGCGTGACCGTGTCCAACGGCCCCAGATCGCCCACCACGCCCGAGACGCGGAGAGTCGAACCTTCCAGCCCCGTGGTGGGGTACGAACGAATGTTGGCGATCGGCGGCAAGTTTTTCACGTCGATGGTGGTGGTCGTCGTCCCGACTGCGCCGTCTTTGTCCGTGACGCTCAGCGTGACGACGAAGGTTCCGTTGTCGTCGGGAATGAAGAACAGGCCGGGCTGGGTCGTGGCCGCGTAGGGGGTTCCGTTTTTCGTCACCGACCAAGAACGGAGGAAGCCTCGGCCGGTATCGACGCTGCTCGGATCGGCGATCGTGGCGGCGAGGTTGACGTAGTCGTGTTCGTAGACCGTCGGAGCGACACCGGTGATCGTCGGCGTCGGGGCCACGTTCGCAACGGTCAGCACAACGGGTGCCGACTGCACGGTAAAGACGTCGTTCGCGGCCACGCTGATGTAATACGTACCGTTGTCGGGCGGGGTGTAAGGCGTCCGGCACGTCATGATTTACCTGCTTTGGGGTGGATGACGATGTCGTACTTGGGTAGAGTCGCAGAACGCTCCAGTCGCGCTTCGATCGGC
>JAYVQG010000196.1:0-26259 GCA_043757025.1 Limnoglobus sp. | reverse complement strand
ATTCCGAAATCGGGAATGATTCCAGGGATGGGTGGGTGGGTAAGTGGTGGAATCATTCCCTGCTACCCAAAATCGCCGCAATTGAAACCAGGCCACTTGTTACCCCGAAAGCCTCATACAGCCCACGCCGCAGCCCGAGAAGAAACCCGGGCGGTTTCGCGATCGCATTCGCAAAAGTCCGTTGGCACAAGGTGTCGCCGCAAGCATTCTCTTCGAGTTGCTGAAGTTCTGCGCCTGCGTTTGCGGCCTGCCAGTAAAGTGATGGCTACGCATACCGCACTCATCGCGCTCGCCTGGTGGAAACGAGCGTGAGGCGGTTTCGGATCGATATGATACTTTGTAACTGTGTAACTGTGTCAAAACAGTTGCTGCGACGTGGCAGATCGATTATGATTACCTAACTTTCCTTTGCGTGGATACCACAACGAGTCCGCCATGACGCGCCCGTCACTCGGTTGGCTATTTCTAGTTGCGTTGCTCGGTTGCCAATCATCGGCATGGGGGCAACTTCCGGCGGCGCAACTCCAGAAGATCAAAGCCGCAACGGTTTACATCAAGGTGACTCACGGCGACCTGATGGCCAGCGGGTCCGGTTTCGTGGTGCATTCCGCGAAGGATTACGGCTTGATCGTCACGAATCATCACGTCGTTCAACCGCCCGAAGAACTGCTGCTCCAACAGCGTCGTTTCGCAGCGGTCAAAACGAAAGTCGAAGTCGTTTTCAACAGCGGCGAGAAGGATGAATGGGTCGCCACAGCCGAACTGCTCGTGCAGAACGTTGGCGACGATCTCGCGGTATTGAAAGTGAATGCGACGAAGAAGATCCCCGAGCCGCTAGCGCTCGACGGGTTGGACAAAGTACCCGAAACGACGCAGGTGTACGTGTGTGGTTTCCCGTTCGGCGATGCGTTGGCGGCAGGGACGAAGAACCCGGAAATCTCGATCGGGTTGGCGAGCGTGTCGAGCAATCGCTCCGACGATAAAGGCAATGTGATAACGGTCCAGTTGAACGGCGCACTGAACCCGGGAAACAGCGGCGGTCCCGTCCTCACGCAAGACGGCAAACTCGTCGGCGTGGCCGTCAAAACCGTTCTCGCAGCCGGCATCGGGTTAGCGATCCCGCCACGCCTGGTCCGGGCGATACTTCAAACGCAAACTCTCGATGGGAGTTATTCCTGGTTGGGAGAGAAGCCCAATATGATCATCCGAATCGATACGAATATTTCCGATCCCTTCACGAAAATCCGCAAGTTGACCGCACATATCGCCCCTTCGCCGAACGAACAATTTCCAGGAATTGTTTCGGAACTTCCCGGTGCGCAACTGGTCGATTTGAAGCGTTCCGGTGAACAATACCCACTGACGCACGCATCGTTTCCGCAACCGAAAACACCCTATTTCTGGTTTCAGATCACCTGGACGGAAGAGGGTGGCAAGTCGTTCCATAGCCTAATCGAACGCGTCGAATCGGAGCGACCGGCTTTCCCCACGCCCGCACCTGCCGCTGCCGCTGTAGTACCTCGCCCGCTTCCGAAGAAACCGACCGCCCCGAAGCCGAGTGGCGTCGACAGGGGTCACGCCGGACTGCTCGGCCCCGACGGCCAGCCACTCCCCCCGATTGCGACGCGGATCGGGCCGACGCCCAAAGGGCAAATCGATCTCGACGATCTGTGCCGCGATTTCGTGAAACTGAGGGGAACGGAAGTTACGGTTGAGATCCTCTCGCCCGGTATCAAAGTCGCGGGGTTCGGCGATGGGCCTTCGCTCCAGTATCGCAACCGCGATCACTTCTGGTCGCACGGGATCGACTTCGTAATCGACCCGTCGCTGATCGAAAAACTGAAGCCGCTTCCCGTCGATCCGATGGTGGCGGCGCGAGTTCGAGGAACGGTGAAAGCGAGCGCCGCGTCGGCGACGTGGGGCATTTGCGTCGTCGAAGAAGTGAACTTGTTGGGCCTCAAAGGCGAGATCGTGGCGACGTACAAACGAGACTCGGCATCGACCGTCGAACCGAATGCGCCCGCGCCACCGACGATTCGAGGTTCGGGTTCGGAGCGATTCAACGAAATCAATCGCTACCGCGATTTTCGCACGAAAGCCAACGAAACGATCGGCAAAGACTACACATTTGCGATGATTATCACCGGCGTGGTCGATCAGACGATCCGCGTCGGTACCGAAGACACCAAAGTCAAACAACTTCAAGTGACGGATCGCTTCGGTACACCGATTCGCGCGCCGAACTTCTACGTGAAGTTCGACTTCGGAAACAAGATTCTGGACGCGATGAAAACCGATGCCCGGCCGAAAGTCCATGCGCAAGTGTCGTTCAAATCGCTACGAGCCGTCGGTTGGTCGCGGTGCGATTGCGGCGTGTCCGAGGTGGCTTTCCTCGACGAAGCATTCGAGAAACGTGGCTGGACCGCGAAGGACGAATTACTCAACCTCACCGCGATTCCGCCGGCTGAACCCGCCCCGGCACCCGCGAAACCGGCGTACGTTCCGCCAGTTGTCGCACCGACACCGAAGCCCACTCCGTCGCGCCCCACGGCCCCGCAACCTGCGAAACTCAACGACTTCGCGCCGATCGTCGCGCCGCCTCTTGTGGCCACACCCGTTGTGGCAGTTCCCGTTGCCCCTGCGAACGAATTGATCGTCGTCGAGGAAAGTCGAAATATGCAGATCGTGTTGGCGATCGTGGCTTTGATCGCGGTTCTCGGCGTTCTCGTGTGGGGCGGTATGTACAACTTCAAAATGCCCGGTCAGAAGCGTATCGTCAAAGGTGCCAGCCGGAAATCGACTTCTCGACGCCCTCGCGATGAGGATGAGGATGACGACGAAGACGATCCGCGAGATCGCCCCCGTCGTCGGAATCGAGACTGAACCATGTACCGCGTCTTCGTCATCGTCGTACTTCCGCTGCTGATCTCGGCTGGGCCGGGGTCGCTGGTGGATCGCGTCCGCGTGGGAAACGATGCCGTGCGAGCGGGGAACCTGGAACTGGCCGAGCGGCACTTCCGCATCGCAGCCGAGCGAACGACCGACCCCGGATTAGTCGCGTTCAACCGAGCCGTGATAGCCTTTGCGAAGCGAGATTTTCGCGAAGCCGAACTCGGTTACCTTCGCGTACTCGAAGACCGCGATGCGCCGCCGCCCCGCCGACTGCGTGCCACGTTCGACCGGGGTGTCTGCCTGCTGCATCGCGGGGACGATGTTGCCGGATTGCGGGCGGCGATCGCATGTTTTGAAGCGGCACTCGATAGCCACCCGACCGATGAAACTTTTCGTGCGGACGCTCAGCACAACTTGGAACTCGCGAAGATACTTTGGAACATCGCGCGAGCGAAACGACCGACGCCGCCGACGCCGAACGAACACGAAGAGCCACCCGAAAGCGAACCGCAACCGATGCCGCGCGAGACGCAAAATGCAACCGAAACCACCACGACACAGGCAAACGCCAATCCGAGCGTGAAGCCGAACGCGACTACGTCGCCGCAAACCGGCGACGCAAAGCGGAAGGCGTCGAACCAGCAAAACCCCGGCAACGGCACGCTGCCCGTGCTGGTGGATAGCGACGACGCGCAGCCGATGTCCCCCGAAGATACGCACTTGCACCTGGAGCAAATCCGCGAACGCCTGATCCGCGAACGCAAGCAGAACGCCCAGATGCGGGCAGGACCGGAGCGGCCGAATGTGCGCGACTGGTAAGCGTATGTTCCTACTATTCGTGCTGTTATCGTCGACCGCATCGGCACAGGACGAACCCGATGCGAACGATGCCCCGGCGATTTTCCAGAACCGCGAGCATTTCTACAACGCCATCAGCACCGGCAATTTAACCGTAACCTGGAGCGCCACGCCGAAGGAAATCGCCGCTGACGGCGAGTTGTCACTCACGCTGACCGTGGCGAACGCGCAAAACCCGCAACGCATCCGCAGGCCGAACTTACGCAACATCCCCGCGTTCGCCGAACGCTTTCGCGAGATCGTCGATGTCCCCGACGAGATGCCGAATGCGGTGGCGAACTTTCGCTATCGACTGCGGCCTCGACGGAGTGGCGAGATCGAAATTCCCGGCTTACGCTTCGACTACTTTCACTCGAATGCAGCCGAAGGTCGCGAAATCAACACGAAGTACGCCAGCGCGATTACGGTTACGGTACGCGAGGCTGTCATACCAGTGTCACCTGCGTCACCACGACCCGCCGCACCGGAGCGATTCCTTGTGTGGCCGAGTGGGATGGCAGAGCGATCGTCCTTCGCTAGCGGACCCGGCGCATTGGCGTGGCTCGCTGCAATTGCGGCGATTGCGATACTCACAGCCGGTTGGGTGCGGCTCTGGCGGATGCGAAACCCCGATGGTGTGCGGTTGGCAAATTTACGCCGGAACCGCGCGGTGCGGCTCGCACTCGATGGCCTGTCCCGCGCCGAACGCGCACCCGAACCGGCGGCACTCGTTGCGAAGCACCTGCGCGATTTCCTCGCGGATCGCCACGATTTCCACAACCTGAGTACGGTGCCGATGGACATCGAGCGCGAGTTGCGAACGGCGACTGTTTCCGAGCTAAAAATTGCACGTACGGTGAAACTGTTTCGGGCTTGCGACGAAGCTCGTTTCGGCTTCCGAGTCGACGATACCGCACGACTCGTGACAGCGGCGCAAACCATCATTTTGAACTGGGAGGAACCGGTTTGAACGCGATGATGCTCGTTGCCATGTTCGGCGTAGTGTCTCCGAGTGACACGGCGATGTCATTCGCCAATGGGCGATACGAAGAGGCGGCACGCGACCTCGATGCACGATGGCGAGACGGTGCCACGCCGGGTATTGCATTGGCGCGGGCACGGGCGCATTATCTGTGTGGGAATCTGCCGAAGGCGGTGGTTGCGTTTAACGATGGCTTGCGGCTCGCCCCGTACGATCTCGAATTGCAAACCGATTTGCGGATCGTTCGCGATGCAGTGAACTATCCGGAACCGCTCGACCCCAAACACCGGTTGCGACCGAACGCGACGGATTCATTGCGGCACCGCGTGGCCCCGCTCGATACCTTCGTTCTCGCTTTCGGGTTCGCACTCGTCGCGGCTTTTGGTTTTGCGAAATGGTGTACGGTCCGGCACCGTTGGGCACTACTCTTCATCGTTGTGGGTGCCATCGGTTTCACTGCAGCGGCGATACTTTTTGCACGCATCCGTACCGGTGTTGAACCGTTACCGGTCGTCGTCATCAGCGAGACGATTTTGCGAGAAGGCAACGGCCACACGTACACTGCACGGATGGCGGAAATACTGCCGCGCGGTGCAGAATTGCGGGAATTGGCCCGGCGCGGTGGCTGGATGCAAGTCGAAATCCCCGGCGGCGCGGTCGGCTGGGTGCCCCTCGCGGCGGTGATCGTTCCGGCGGAAACCGATATTCTTCCGTAATCCCAGAATGGGTGACGTCCACGCGCTCCGCTTCGCAAAGCCTGCGCGTCGCGGCTAATTCCGTTTAACGGCGGAATGGGTTGCTGCCACTTTCGGTTCCCCGATCCTTACCCTTCTTTTCTCGGATCTCGTCTTTGCGGTCTTTCTTATCGTTGCTGCTCTCTTCCGAAGTGGTGCTATTCGCACTGCGACTCGGCCCGGTGTTGTTGCGATTGAACGGATTACTGCTGCTCGTGGTGATCGTTCGCGATTCTGAACTGGTGGCGTTGTTACTCACGGGGTTCTTGAACCGCAAGTACTCTTCGGCCGTCAGAAGGCCATCACCGTTGAGATCCATGGCTATGAACTCGGCAACCGGTCGGCTATCGAATCGCCATTCGTACATGCCGACTTGGCCGTCTTTGTCGGTGTCGAGATCGTTGAACCACGACGGCAGTTCCTTCGGCATTTTTCCGTAACGCAGCACGACGGGTCGTTGTTCTTCGGGTGCTGAAGCTGGTGCGGTACCGTAACTGGCGTTCGGCTGGCCGTACGGTTGTTGGCCGTAAGGCTGTTGACCGAAAGGTTGTTGTGGACTGTTGTTGTCGCCACTCGGAACCCGGTTGCCCATCCGATCGGTCATGTAGCCTTTGAACTCGGCCAGATCGACGAAGCCGTCGGCGTTTTTGTCGTACGTCTGGAAGACGCGGCTCAATCGACCCGACTGCGATGCTTCTTGGATGCTGATGCGATTATCGCCATCGCGGTCGAGTTGCCGCATCGCCATCAGAACTTGTTCGTCGGTCATTTCCGCTTGTGGCGCAGGCATTCCAGGGGCAACCGGCGGTGCGCCGGGTGCGGTGAAACTTGCGACGGGCGGTGCTCCCGGAGCGCCGCCACCGGGTTGACCCATCTTCGCCATACGCGCGTTGAATTGTTCGGTATATTGTGCGCGAGTGATGATCCCCGATAACGGCATCGGCTCGCCACCAAACCGCGTTGCGAAGCCGTTGGTACGTTCGCGAACATCGGGGGGAATCCGCGAATAGTCGATCGCATCGCCGGTGCCGCCGTACGATTGCAGCAGGCTGTCAAATCTGCTATCAGCAGTAAACCCGCCGCGACCGCCACCACCGCCAGGCTGAAAGCCGCCGCCTTGACTGCCACGATCGCGGCCACCGCGATCGCCACCACCAGGGAATTGTCCCGCCGAAGGTTCGGCACATATCGCCACAGTGAGTGCCGCAAGACTCGCGCCCGCAAGGCACTTCCAGAGTTTTTGTAGTCGCATGGCAAGGGCCTCGGGTCGCGTGTGTGTCCGTAGCAAATATAGTAACGCGCATCTGGCGATTCTGTCCCGCCCCATTTCGCGAAGTATCATGCCGTTCTCATGAACGAGCATCGCGGGCAATGGCTTTGCGGCGTTTCGTCCGTTAAAGCCGTGCCGACTCGACCTGCGCGACGGGAAACTCGACGACAACAGCTCGCGTCGTTTTGCATTTTGCTAAGAAGAGCGTTAAGCTGGGTAAAGATTAACGGATGATGGCGTGAGGGTATCGTTAGAACCGCGTCCGCATCCGGCACGTTACCTCGTTCGCCGACTGAAGAAGGATCCTTACCTCATGTTCGCACGTTGCTTGTTTGGCTTCGCGTTATTTGCGTCCGTTACGGTGGCGTCGGCGCAAGAGCCGATCCGCTTCGGTCGTACGCCCGATATTTCCCCCGATGGGAAACTCGTCGCGTTCAGTTATCTCGGCGATATCTGGACGGTCGAAGCAATCGGTGGCGTCGCCCGGCCGGTGACGATGCACGAAGCCCACGATTACTTCCCCGCGATCAGCCCCGATGGTCGGCAGATTGCGTTCTCGTCGAATCGTCACGGCGGTTACGATGTCTTCGTCGTGTCGATTCGAGGTGGCAAACCGAAACGGCTCACGTTCGATTCCGGCATGGACATCGTCAACGGCTGGACGCCCGATGGCAAAAACATCGTCTTCACCTCCACGCGAACGACGGGCTACCCTGGCGGGCAAGACGTTTACACCGTGCCCATAACGGGCGGCAAGGAAACGCGGCTGAATTTATTCGAGGGGAAGGAAGCGTATTACTCGCCGAACGGCGCACATCTCGCGTTCGTACGCGGGCCAGGGTTGTGGTACCGCAAGGGGTATCGCGGGTCGTCGAACGACGATATTTGGCTGAGCAACGCCGATGGCACCAACCCGCGTAAGTTCACCACCTACGATGGCCAAGATACCTCGCCGATGTGGTCGCCCGACGGCAAGAAGATGTACTACGTCAGCGATGTCGGGCAAAAATCGGGTGCGGCGAACATCGTCGTACAAGATGTCGATGTCGCCGCAACGAACCCGGCCATCGGTGCCGCGAAGCCACTCACGAACCACCAAGACGAATTCGTGCGGCGGGCACGGATGAGCGGCAACGGCGAGTGGATCGTTTACGAATGCGGGGCCGATTTGTGGGTGACGAACGCGAAATCCGGGCAATCGCGCAAGCTCGCGATCGAGGTTCACGCCGATGACAAATCGAACACCGAACGCGCGACGACGTACACCCGCGATGCCACCGAGTTCGCACTTTCGCCCGACGAAGCCCATGCGGTGATCGTCATCCACGGCGAACTGTTCCTAACGAAAGTCCCCGCCGGTGGCAAGTCCACGCGCCTCACCGATAACCCCGCCTACGACCATTCGCCGATGTGGTCACCCGATGGCAAACGGGTGTTGTTCGCCTCGGACCGTTCGGGTGTCGAAGAGCTTTACTTGCTCGATGCCGACGACACCGAACACCCGGAAATCGTGAAGGCGCACAAGTTCAAAGTGACGCGATTGACGAACTCGCCCGATGAACCGACCGGTGCGATGTTCTCGCCGAAGGGCGACCTGATCACGTTCCTGCGGGCGGGCAAACTCTGGTCGATGAAGCCCGATGGCACCGATGTCAAAGCGATGATTTCCGAATTGCAAGTGATGGACTACGACTGGTCGCCCGATGGCAAATACATCGTGTACGCGCGGCAAGACGGCTCGTTTGCAAGCGAAGTTTACATCGTACCGAGCGATGGTAGCGCCCCCGCGAAGAACGTCTCGCGATACTCGACCTTCAACGGTGATGTGACGTGGAGCAACACCGGCGGCAAAATCGCGTTCATCAGCCAGCGCCGCAACAGTTACTCGATGCACGTGCTGTCGTTGCAGAAGCCATCGGCCGATGGCGGCTCACCGGGCAAGTCGGTCGACATCGACTGGGAAGACATTCACCTGCGCGTGGAGCGGGTGGCGGCGATCCCGTCCGATGGCGGCGCGATCTCCACCGATGGCAACTCGGTCGCGTTTCGTTCGTCGTCGAATGGCGACGATCTGTGGGTGGCGAGCAGCGACGGCCGTTCGGTCAATCGGATCACGACGGGCAACCAGTCGCCGCGCGGCATCAAGTGGGCGAAGCGTTCGGCGGGCACGATTTATTTCCTCAACGGCTCGGGCGAACTTCGCGCCGCGCGCTCCGGTAGTGGCGGGCTGAGTTCGATCTTCCCCGGTGCCGCTGCCGAACCGACGCGGATCCCGTTCAGTGCGAAGCTGACGATCCAGCGCGACGAAGAATACGCCGAGATGTTCGCCCAAAGCTGGCGGGCGCTCAGCAACAACTTCTACGACGAAAAATATCACGGCGCGAACTGGAACCAAGTCCGCGACAAGTACATGCAGATCGTTCCGCACATCGCGCAGCGCGAAGACCTGTACTCGCTCGTCAGCCTGATGCTCGGCGAGCTCAACGCCTCGCACCTCGGCATCTCGGGCAAGCTCTCAGTGCCCGAAGAACCGACCGCCGACCTCGGCGTGATCTTCGACGAAACGTACAAAGGCACCGGCCTGAAGATCGCCGAAGTGCTGAAGCGCGGCCCCGCCGACAAACGCGGGCTGAACCTCAAGGCGGGCGACATCGTGCTCGCCATCGACCGCACGGAAATCACCGACAAAGTGAACGTCAGCCAACTGCTAAACAACAAAGCCAACGAGACGGTTCTGCTCGATGTGACCTCGAACCCCGCCGACCCGAAAGCGAAGCGGCGCGTCGAAGTGCAAGCGACGGATCGCCGCCGCATTTCGCAACTGATGTACGATCGCTGGGTCGATCACAACGCGGCGCAGGTGTCGAAGGACAGCGGCGGCAAAGTCGGCTACATCCACATTCCGGGCATGGACGATGCGGGCCTCGAAACCTTCGTGCGGGCGCTCTACTCGGACAACTTCGACAAGGATGCCATCGTCATCGACGTGCGCTATAACGGCGGTGGCTTCACGCACGATCAGGTGCTGAATTACCTGACCGGCAAGGAGCACACGCGGTTCGTACAGCGCAACG
This sequence comes from Limnoglobus sp., assembly GCA_043757025.1. Classification (GTDB taxonomy): domain Bacteria; phylum Planctomycetota; class Planctomycetia; order Gemmatales; family Gemmataceae; genus Limnoglobus. The sequence continues at coordinate 16,470 of JAYVQG010000196.1, read as the reverse complement.
GCGGCGAAGGGATGGTCCTCCGCAGCTTCGACCGCAAGTGGACGAAACCGCTGGCGGTGCTCATCAACAATCGCTCGTACAGCGACGCGGAAATCTTCCCGCACGCCTTCCGCACGCTCGGCCTCGGCAAGGTCGTCGGGCAGGCCACCGGTGGCCACGTGATCGGCACGACGTCGATCCGCCTCATCGATGGCACCGACTTCCGCATCCCGCGAACGGGCGTCTGGACCGTCGACAAAAACATCAACATGGAACGCGAAGGCGTCCGCCCCGATGTGCCCGTAGAGATTCGCACCGACGACTGGGCCAAAGGTATCGACACGCAAATTACCGAAGCGGTGAAAGTGGTACAAACCGATGTGGTCGCCTGGAAGAAAGCCCGCACCCCCACGACCGTCGCCGCCGAACCGCCAAAGCCCGCGCCCGTGCCAGTCGCACCCACCGTGCCCACGCCAACGGCAAAAGTCCCCACGCCAATGGCCAGCCCCGCACCGATCAAGCCCGGCGGGTATTAGAGCAAGACGAGCCACCGAGTTCATCCCGGTGGGAGTCTCATAGTCGACGTTTAGCCGCGCCGCGCAGGCTTTGCGTAGCGAGGCGCGGGGGCGTAAACGCGAGAGAAATTGCGTTGTTACGCGATACGCCGTGCCACACGCTTCGCTCCGAAGACTCTGCGGCGCAGCTAAACGAATGGGTCGCAGGTGCTCGATTCCCTACCTTATCTACAGGGGTCGAATCGTTCGACCTGCGCCCACCGGCGGTGAGCTATGGCATCGGAAACCGATTACTTTCTGTCGCTTCGCCCGGTTTACCCGTGGTCGGTCTACCCGATCGGATTGCCGGCGCTCTGTATCGTGGCGGCGATCATCGTCGGGCTGACACTCTGGGCGTACTTGCGTCACCCATCCGCATCGCGTCCCCGCATCGCGATCGTTCTGGCACTTCGCTTGCTCGCATTGGCCATCGCATTGCTCACGACATTGCGGCCCAGCCTGGGAATTCAGGAAGATCCGAAGCTGCCTTCCACGCTGCTCGTCGGTATCGACCTCTCCGAGAGCATGAGCATCAAGGACGAGTTCAACAGCCAAACGCGAATCGCGGCGGTGCATACGATCCTGGAAAAGTGCGTGCCATTGTTCGAGGAACTGCGTGCCGAGCAGAATGTGAACGTGTCGCTGTACGCCGTCGGTCGCCCGGACTTCAACGAAGCGCTTCACAAATACGATCCGGCGGCCGCTGCGGACATTAAACGCTCCGATTACGGCAGTTATTTCAACCGCACGTTCGACAAATGGCAAACTGAACGGTTCGTACGCGGTCACTTACTCATCGGCGACGGCGCGGACAACGGCACGACGTACGCAGCGATTGCGGAGGCCGCACGTTGGCGTGCGATCTGCCCGATTCACACCTTCAGCGTCGGTTCGACGACGACCCCGCCGAACGCCCGCGACATCGCGATCACCGCCGTGGCCGCAGACCCGACGCCCGTTCCCGTCAAAAACGATGTGACGATCAAAGTGTTAGTAAACGCATTCGGCTTCCAGAACGCCCGCGTACCCGTTCGCGTGTTATTCGACGACAAACAGGTCGCACTCGAAGAGTTCACGTTGACGAAAGTCGTCGGGAACGAAGTCTCGATCACGCTAAAAGCACCCGAGAAACCCGGCGAAGTGAAGGTCCGCGTTGAGATTCCCATCGACAAAGTCCCCGGCGATGTCGCACCCGCGAACAACGTCGTCGAGACGTACATGACTGTGACGAAAGAAGGCGTGCGCGTGTTGCTCGTCGATCGGCTACGGATCGAAAACACACTGCTACGGGACGTGTTGCGGTCCGAGAAACGCTTCGATGTCGCCGAAGTCTTGCGGCAGGGCGACGACCCGGGAACAGCCGAAGAACGCGAGTTCTTCGACTTCGACACGCGCAGTTACGACGTGATTATTCTCGGGAACATCTCTGCGAAGCAGTTGCAGGCGATCGACCCGAAACTGGCGAAGCGGATTCGCGATCAGGTCGTGAACAAGGGCGCGGGGCTGCTGCTGATGGGCGGCGATGCCTCGTTTGCGGGGAATCCGGATCGCCCGCTCGATGATGGCTGGAAAGGCTCGCCGATCGAGGAGATTTTACCGGTGTCGCTGGACAAGTTCCCGGCGGGTGTCAACGACGACATTTTCCGTGGCGAGAACAAACGCTTCCAGGCGGTGCCAACCGATAAGGGCCTCGATTTCCTGATGAAAGTCGCACCGAACCGCGAGAACGCCCGCGAACTCTGGGACCGCCTCAACGGTTCGACGCCCGGCGTGCCGACGAACCGGATGACCGCGATTGCGAAACTCGGCGAACCGCGCGTCGGTTCGACGGTGTACGCCGTCGCCGCCGACGCTCGCGATGCGGTACCTGGCGGGCAGGTGATCAGCAAGCTGAAACCGCCGTACCTTATGGTCGGCTGGCAGTTCGATGGCGGCAACAAGGGCCGCGTGATGGCGTTCGCCGGGTACGACACGTTTCTCTGGAAGCCGTTCGGGATGCGGAATTTGCCGCGAACCCGCGATGGCATCGAGATTCACGCGCAGTTCTGGCGTCGCCTTGTGTTGTGGCTGGCACACCAGGAAGAGGAAGAAGGCGCAGCCTTCGCCCGCCCCGCGTATCGACGGCTGCCGGTACAAGGACAACAGTCGATCAAGCTCGGGTTGCGCGGCGCAGGTGGGGCCGATGCGCTCGACCCGAAGTTCGAGGTGCGCGTCATCGCCCCCGGCCAGAAACCCGAAGAAGCTCCTGTACGACCGATCGTTGCCGATGCAGCGGGGGGCAGCAAAGTGCTGTTCGACCCGCAGTTACCCGGCGAATATATCGTGACGCTGAAAGCGACCGGCAAAGACGGCACGGGCAAGGAAGTGAAAGGCGACGCGACGGCGCGTTTCCTCGCGTATGCGGAGACATCCGACGAACTGCTTCGCTCCGCCGCCGACCACGATTACCTCGATAAACTCGCAAAAGCAGGCGGCGGAAAGGCATTTCGCCTCGAAGACCTGCCGACGTTCCTGAAGGAACTCAAAACGCAGAAACCCGAAGGCGTGAAGCCGAAGCCGCGCTTCCTCCCCGACTGGCGACGCAACCACTCGCACGGCTTCCTGACGGGCTGGCTGATTGCGTTCGCGATCCTCCTCGGCATCGAGTGGGGCCTGCGCCGCATGTGGGGTATGGTGTAACGGCAACCGAATTCTGCTTTCACAGTTTCGATGGCATTTCCAATCACACCAGATGCCGTAGCCCTGTTGTCGAAGGAATCGGACATGATCGTTGAACCGTTGGCCCAACAGTATTTCGACCTCGCGGAAACGACGGGCAGCTTCATTCACGACATGAAAAACCACCTCGGCACGGTGCTGCTGAACCTGCAACTCCTCGCCGAGGATTTCGAGGTGCCCGAGACGCAAAAGGAACGCCGTGCCCTCGAGCGATTCCGCCTCATGGAAGGCGAGTGTCAGCGGCTCGTGGGCTTATCGAATGACTTCCTGCGGTTCGCGCGCGTCGATGAACTGTACCTCGAATCCGTCGAACTCGATACCGTCATCGCCCGCATGGTCGACTTCCTTTCACCCACGGCCCGCCAGTGCAACGTCGATGTGAATTGGTACCCGTCGCCCGACTTGCCGATGGTGCGGCTCGACCGCGATATGTTCGAAAAAGCCCTGCTGAACCTGATGCTCAACGCCGAAGACGCGATGCCCAACGGCGGCACGCTGACGCTACAGGCGCGGTGCGAAGGTGCGTACGTCGTACTCGATATCATCGACACCGGCACCGGGATTTCCCCCGAACTTTTGCGTAAGATCTTCAAGCCGTTTCAGACGACGAAACCCGATGGCAACGGCCTCGGATTAGCCACTGCTCGCCGCGTTGTCGTCGCGCACGGTGGCTCGATTGACGTGCAAAGCGAACTCGGCCACGGTACGAAATTCACGATCCGCCTCCCTGCTGTGACACACCCATGACAGTCCCGGTATTGCTACTGCTTTTGTTCCTGTTGTTCGTCGTGGCCGTACTGTATTCGTCGGTGGGCCATGCGGGGGCGTCGGGGTACCTCGCGGTGATGGCGCTGTTCGGATTGCAGCAATCGCTGGCGAAACCGACGGCGCTGTGTCTGAACATTCTGGTGGCGACGATCGCGCTCGTACTGTTCGCGCGATCGCACTATTTCTCGTGGCGGGTCGTCTGGCCGTTCGCGCTGGGTTCGGTGCCGTTTGCCTACCTGGGAAGCGTAATCACGATCTCGGACCAGACGTATAAACTTGCGGTCGGCGTCGTGTTGTGGGTGGCGGCGCTGCGAATGGCGTTCGGAAATGTGCGTTCGCCACGCGGCCATACCGTCCACCCGCCGGTGCTTTTGGCGATCGGCATCGGTATCGGTATAGGCATGTTGTCGGGGATGACGGGGACGGGCGGCGGCATCTTTCTCACGCCGCTTCTGATTGTGTTTCGCTGGTCGGACCCGAAGCCCGCTGCCGGTGTGTCGGCGGCGTTCATTCTCGTCAATTCACTCGCCGGGCTTGCGGGTCAGTGGCAAAACGGCCTCGTGCTGCCCCCGGAGATGCCGTACTGCCTCGTCGCGACCGGCAGTGGCGGGCTGATCGGCTCGTACCTCGGTGCCACGCGATTCGGCGGCACGATGCTATTGCGGTTACTCGCCGCCGTGCTACTCATCGCCGGGACGAAGTTGATTTTCGCTTAGGTTTCGCGACTTCATGCAGAATTTTAACCGCGGAGGGCGCAGAGAACGCGGAGTAAAAATTCATGATTTTCGCTCAGTTCAAATCCAAGCGGAAAACGGCTACCTGGAGTGAACCATCAAGTGATTTTTCTTCTTTGCGTACTCAGCGGCCTCTGCGGTTAATGTTTTGTTTTTCGTTTTCGATCACTTCTCAAATGGAACAGTGAATTCAATTCAAGTGCTTGAAAATCAGCGTTGGACGCGGGCGGAGCCGCCCTTGGCGAACTCTTCGACTTCGTGACGCTTGGCCATCGTCACATCGCCGGGGAAGGTCGTCAGCATCGCGCCGTGCGCCCAACCGAGGCGGAGCGCTTCCTCCGGTGGGCGACCCGTAAGCAGCCCGTAAATCAGTCCCGCCGCGAAGCCGTCGCCGCCGCCGATGCGGTCGACGACGTCGAGTTTGCACTCGGGGCTGATGTACTTTTTGCCGTTCATCCAGAGCACGGCGGCCCAGTCGTGGCGATTCGTCGAATGCACTTCGCGCAGCGTCGTGGCGACGACTTTCACGTTCGGGAACTGCTTCACGGTGCGGTCGATCATGCCGAAGAACGCATCGGGGTCGAGCTTCGATTGATCTTCCGCCGTGACTTCCGGGCCAGCGATTCCGAGGCCCTTTTGCAGGTCTTCCTCGTTGCCGATCAGCGCATCGACGTGGCCGACGATCTTGCGAATGACTTCCTGACCGCGTGCGGTGCCACCGGCGGACGCCCAGAGTTTGGCGCGGTAATTCAGGTCGAACGAGATCATCGCACCGGCAGCCTTCGCGGCTTGCATCCCTTCGAGAATCACTTCGGATGTGGTCTCCGAGAGTGCCGCGAAGATGCCGCCCGAGTGGAACCAGCGCACGCCGCCGTCGAAGATTTTCGCCCAGTCGAAGTCGCCCGGTTTCAGCATCGCACCGGCTTCGTTCGCACGATTGTAAAAGACGACGGGTGCGCGAACGCCTTGGCCGCGATCGCTGTAAACCGTGGCGATATTCGGCCCGCGCACGCCGTCGTGCTCGAACATTTTGTAGAACGGCGTCACGCCCATTTCCCGCACGCGGGCCTGCACCAGGTCGCCGATTCCGTAGTCGACCATCGCGGTGGCAATCGCGGTCCGCATCCCAAAACAGTCGGCGAGGTTCGCCGCCACGTTGTATTCGCCACCCGAAACATGAACGTCGAGCGTCCGCGCTTTGCGGAACGGGATGATGCCCGGATCGAGCCGATGCACGAGCGCACCGAGCGACAGAAAATCGAACCGCGACGATTCCGCACTGCGAACGGACAACCCAGACATGGCGATTCCCCTTGCCAACGATAGTTTTCGTAACGATGGGTCAGTTTATAGCCGCACGCAAGATGGGCCACACGCCGAAATGTCGTGAAAGAGTCGGCTTGAAACGTGGCCGAGGCATGTGTGGGTCACAAACTCCGGTTTTCGCTCGAAATGGGTTTTGAAGAGCGATGCGAACTGCCGTATACTCGGACTTGCGACATGACCCGTTACTCTCCTCAACTTGCGTAGCTCCCATGAAATTGCGTTATCTCTCGGTTCTGATTGCTGTGGCGATCGCGAGTCAATCGACGCTGGCCGCCGATCCGTGGATCGTGTTACCTGGCGGCGAGGGGCCGGGCAAGGGCAAGCACATTGTGCTGATTAGCGGCGATGAAGAATATCGCTCCGAAGAGGCACTCCCGCAACTCGCGAAGATCTTGTCCACGCGGCATGGCTTCCGCTGCACGGTGCTGTTCGCGATCGACAAAGATGGCGAGACGATCAACCCGATGCGCGTCGATAACATTCCCGGCCTGGAAGCGTTGAAGACCGCCGACTTGATGGTGTTGTTCACGCGGTTCCGCAACTTGCCGACCGAGCAACTCGAACATTTTGCTGCATACCTAAAGGCCGGGAAACCGATCGTCGGCCTGCGTACCGCCACCCATGCGTTCAACCTGACGAAAGACACGAAGTTTCCCGAATACCACTGGCAGAGCAATGTGGCGGGCTGGGAAGGTGGCTTCGGTCGCAAGATTCTCGGCGAGACGTGGGTGAACCACCACGGTTCGCACGGCAAGGAAGGCGCACGCGGCATCCTCGTGAAGGATCAGGCGAAGCACCCGATCTTGAAGGGCATCGCCGACGGCGACATCTTCGGCACCAGCGACGTTTACACCGTGAATCTGCCGTTGCCAGGCGATAGTCTGCCGCTCGTGATGGGCGAAGTGACCGAGACTTTGAAGTCCGATTCGCCAGCGGTAACGGGCAAGAAGAACGACCCGATGATGCCGGTCGCCTGGACGAAAACCTACACCATCGACGACGGCAAACCGGCTCGCGTGTTCACAACGACGATGGGGGCATCGCAAGATTTTGCGTTTGAAGGCACGCGCAGGATGGTCGTGAATGCTTGCTTCTGGGCGGTCGGCCTCGAAGACAAGATCGCGGGCAAGTCGAACGTCGAAATCGTCGGCGAGTACAACCCGCTACCGTTCAAATCCGGCGGCCACAAGACGGGCGTCAAACCGGCGGATTTGGTTAGCCCGACGCGCTAGCGAGGGATGTCATCGTTTATGCGATGGTGCAGATCACTGGTTCCCCTCGCTTGCGCGTCGGGCTAACAATTTCACCTACCGAGGATTTCTATCGTGCTTCTCCGATACTTGCTCAGTTTTGCGTGTCTATTCGCTTCGCTCGCGGCGTATGGCCAAACGCCGGTGATTCGCGACCGGATGCAGCGGTTCGTCGATGAAGGCGAAATCTCCGGTGCGGTCACCGTGGTCGGCCACGCGAGCGGCATCGTTCACCACGAGGCCGTCGGCCTCGCGAAGATCGAAGGCAACGTGCCGATGGTGAAAGACACGATGTTCCGCATCGCGTCGATGACGAAACCGATCACCGCGATGGGCATCATGTTGCTCGTCGAAGACGGCAAACTTGCGGTTGACGATCCCGTCGAAAAACACCTGCCCGAGTTCAAGGGGCAGATGTTGGTGTCCGTACGAGACAAGGACACGATCACGCTAAAGAAGCCCGCGCGGCCGATCGCGATCAAAGACTTGCTGACGCACACATCGGGCCTGCCCGGTGGTTACCCGAGCGGCATTGCGGACGTTTACACGAAGCGAAACCGCACGCTCAACGATACGACGCTGATGATTTCGCAGCAGCCGCTGAATTTCGAGCCGGGCACGAAATGGTCGTACTGCAATGCGGGGATCGACACGCTCGGCCGGATTATCGAAGTCGTTTCGGGCGAGCCATACGAGAAGTTTCTGCAAGATCGCATCTTCGATCCGCTCGCGATGAAAGACACGACGTTCTACCCGAACGCGGAGCAAGTCACCCGCACGGCGACTAACTACGGCAAGAAGGACGGCAAGCTCGTGGCCGCGCCGAACACGTTGCTCGATTACACGAAAGGCGCGAAACACCCCGTGCCAGCCGGCGGCCTGTTCTCGACGGGTGCCGACCTCGCGAAACTCTACGGCACACTGCTTAACAAGGGCAAATCGGGCACGAAGACGATCATCACCGAGAAATCGCTCGCGGAGATGACGACGATTCACACCGGCGATTTGAAGGCTGGGTTCGTCGATGGCACGGGGTTCGGTTACGGCTTCGCCATCGTTCGCGAGCCGGTCGGCGTAACCGATATGCTCTCGCCCGGCACCTTCGGCCACGGCGGCGCGTTCGGCACCCAAGGCTGGATCGATCCGAAGCACGATCTCTTTATGATTTTGCTGATTCAGCGCAACGGTTTGGCGAACGGTGATGCCTCGCCGATGCGGAAAGAACTCCAACGCCTCGCAGTCGCAACGATCGCCAAATAACTCTCCCCGAAGGAAGCCATGACCACTCCCAACCGTCGGCATTTCCTGATCGCCTCGGCCACCGCCGTGGCGGCGTCGCGCAAAGCCATCGGCGCGAACGACACGATTTCCGTTGGCATCATCGGCAGTGGCGGGCGCGCCCGGCACCTGATGAAGTCGCTCGTTAAAATCCCCGGTGTGCGCATCAGTGCGGTCTGCGACATCTGGGATCAGGCACTGATCGAAGGCAGGAAACTCGCGGATGCCAGCGCGACAACGACGAAGCGATACCAGGAACTCCTCGACATGAAAGGGATCGATGCGGTGCTGATCGGCTCGCCCGATCACTGGCACGTTCCCCTGACGATTGCGGCATGCGAGGCGAAGAAAGACGTCTACGTCGAGAAGCCACTCACGCACGATCTCGCCGAAGGAAAAGCGGTGATCGCGGCGCAGAACGATCATTCGCGGATCGTGCAAGTCGGGACGCAACAGCGGAGTATGCCGCACATTCAGGCGGCCCGCGAACTCGTGCAAACGGGCAAGATCGGCAAGGTTCTCAAGGTCAAAATGAGCTGGAACCGCAACGCCGACCGCGTCAAGCGCTTCCCGCTCGGCGTCGATCCGAAGGCCGTCGACTGGACGGCGTTCCTCGGCACCGCGAAGAAGCAGCCGTACGACGAATATCGCTTCCGCAACTGGCGCTGGTTCTGGGACTTCGGCGGCGGTATCTTCACCGATCTCATGGTTCACTGGATCGACGTCGCACACTGGGTACTCGACGTCGATCACCCGCTGAAGGCCGTCAGCCTCGGCGAATACGTGAACGCCAAAGATGTTTGGGAAACGCCCGACACCGTGCAAACCGTGCTCGCTTACCCCGGCAACGTGCAGATGCATTTCGAAGGCACGTTCAGCAACGCCCGCAACGCCGCCCGCATCGAGTTCCTCGGCACCGATGCGACGCTGTACGTCGATCGCGGCCGTTACGAACTGATCCCGGAAAAGAACCGCAAGATCGAACCGCAACAGATGATCCTCGGCAGCGGCCCGATCGGTGCGGACTTCTACGACAAGCCCGACGGCGAACTGTTACACCTCACGAACTGGATCGACTGCATCCGCAGCCGTAAGAAACCGGCCTCGCCCGCCGAGTCCGGAGTCTCCGGGGCAGGTGCCGCGCATCTGGCGAATATCGCGCTGCGAACGGGGCAAACCGCCGAGTGGAAGTAGGTGATAGGTTATCATGTATGTTAAGGAACAATGGAGGTGTCGAATGAGCAGCATTCCAGCCACTTTTCAGAATGGCGTATTCAAGCCGAAGCAACCCGTGTCGCTTCCCGAAGGTTGCGAAGTTACTGTCGAGACGATTGACACCGAGCAACCGGATGGAATGTCAGCACTCGAACGCGAGATCCGATGACTGACGACGCCCACGCCAGAGGAGATCGCGCGAGCGATGGAAGAGATTTTCAGTAAATCGCGTCCACCCCGCTCGATTCCAGAAGGAAAAACATTATCCGATATGATTCGGGGCCAATGGCCTGGCGACGAGACGGACGAGGAAGTCCACGACGCTCTCGAACGGTTGTCGTAAATGGCACTCTCATTGCAGTATCTCTTGGACACGTACATTCTGGTTCACTACGTCAGGGATTCTCCACTCTGGAATCAAATTCGTGGCACGTACGAACTATTGATGATCGAACCGAGACCGCTCATCTCCGTCGTGACAGAAGGCGAACTCCACTCTCTGGCACTACAGTGGAACTGGGGTGCAAAAAAGCTCGATAAGATGGATTTTGCCTCGATTATTTTCGTACCGCGACGATCCACAATTCATCCATAATTCGAGCTTATGCCACACTCGATGCACACTGTGCATTTACCTCTCCATTCGCGTTGTCTCCGCTCACTCTTCAATGCGGAGTTGCTCGATCTTTCGATAGAGCGAACTGATGCCGATGCCGAGGCGGTTTGCGGCCTCGCGCTTGTCTGGGGATTGCCGTAGGATGCGTTCGATGTGGAGTTTCTCGAAGCGATCGACGGCTTCGTTCAGGCTGTCGATGGTGAACGGGTCGTCGAGTTGCGGCGTCATATCGGGCGGCAAATCGCCGACGCGGAGGAGCGGGCCATCGCTGAAAATGACGGCGCGTTGCAAGGCGTTGTCGAGTTCGCGGATGTTCCCCTTCCACGAGCACCCGAGCAAAATCTGCATCGCGTCGCGGTCGATCCCCGCGATACGTTTGTTCGTGGCGCGGACATGTTTCGCCAGCAGATAATCGGCGAGTTCGGGGATATCCTCGCGGCGATCGCGGAGCGGTGGCAGTTTCAGCGTCACGACATTGAGCCTATAAAACAAGTCGTTTCGGAACCGCCCCGCATCGACCTCTTTCGTTAAATCCTTGTTCGTGGCCGCGATGATTCGCGCGCGGATCGGCTGCGGTCGCTTCGCGCCGGTGGGGAAGATTTCCTTTTGCTCGATCGTACGCAACAGCTTCGTTTGCGTGCTCAAGGGCAGTTCGCCGATCTCATCGAGGAACACCGTGCCGCTGCCCGCGTGTAGGAAAACATCGGTGCGATCCGCGTTGGCATCGGCGCAGTTGATCGCAAGGAACGGGTGATCGTTCGTGCCGCTGGCGAAGCGGTGAACGGCGCGGGCGAGTAGCTCTTTCCCCGTGCCGCTCTCGCCGAGGATGAGCACCGTCGATGGCGTCGGGCCGACCTTGCGGGCGAGGTCGTAAGTGGCCCGCATCGCCGGGCTGGTCCCGACGATCATCTCGCGCGTTTCGGTTTCGCGGTGGAGTTCGCGGCGCAGTAACTGATTTTCCTGCATGAGCGCACGCTGCCTCATCAGCCGTCGGATTTTCTCGAGGACTTCGTGCAGGATGATCGGCTTCATGAGGTAATCGGACGCGCCCTTGTGAAACGCTTCGATTGCGGTTTCCACGGTGGCGTAAGCCGTAATCAGCAAGAGAAACGTTTCCGGGCTGATTTTCGAGATGCGTTCGAGCACTTCCAAGCCATCGATGCCCGGCAGGTTGACATCGCACAACACGACATCGAACGACGATTGCCGTATCGCGGCCACGGCTTCCTCGCCGCTGCCACAGGTGCGAACCGCGTAATGTTCTTGTTCGAGAAACTCCGCGAGTGTCTCGCGAATCAGCGGTTCGTCGTCGACGACGAGGATTTGCGCGAGTGCCATTCGGTTACGCCTCGACGGGGACGAGTGGGGCTAATTGTGGAACGGGTAAGAGAATCCGGAAGGTCGTGCCGCGGCCCGGTTCGGAGTCGAAGGCCACGGTGCCACCGTGTTCGACGACGATTTTTTGCGTGACAAACAACCCGAGTCCGGTGCCGTGTTTCTTGGTGGTGAAGTACGGGCGAAACAGCCGCGATTGCGAATCCGGCGGGATGCCGCAACCGTCGTCCGCGATGCAAAGTTGTATGCCATCGCTGCCGATTTCGGCACGCACATCGATACGCCCGCCTTTCCCCGTAGCATCGATTGCGTTCAGCACGAGGTTGAACACGACTTGCACGAGTTGGTCGCGAACGCCGACGATGAGCGGAAGTTGCGGCGCAAGATCGGAGGCGATGGTGCGCGTCTTGCCGCCGCGATAATACTTCGCAATGCCGAGCGCTTCGTCGATGATTTCCGCCACGGAGACTTTTCCACGCTGCCCGCTTGCGGGGCGGCTGAACAAAACGAGTTCGCGCAGGATCGCTTGAATCCGCACGAGTTGGCCGCCGACTTGCCCGAGTTTTTCCCGCGTGTACGGGTCTTGGTCGCGGCGTTCGAGCATCTGCACCAACGAGCTAATCGACGTGAGCGGATTACCGACTTCGTGCGCGATACCGGCGGCCAGCAACCCGAACGCAGCCATCTTTTCCTGGTGCAGAACCTGCGCCTGAATCTCTTGCAGATCCCGCGTCCGCTCGGCAATCCGGCTTTCCAACTGCCCCTGATTATCGCGAAGTTCCGCGTTCAACATCCGCAACCGTTCCCCGGCAATTTTTAGTAGTCGAGCCATCGCACTCGCAGCCCACGACACCCAGACCAGCACGATAATCGTCAGCGCGAGCAGTGGCACGTTGCGGCGTTCTTCGGGCTGCGCGAGGTACAACATGCCGTAACTGAGACAGTGCAGGCCGCACGCCGCGAACGTGGTGATCTGCGAAAAGCGGATCGCACAACAGATGACCGAGAGCAAGTAGTAGAAGCGAAACGGACTATCGAGGCCCGTTTCAAAATGGCACAACAACGAGATGAACAGGCTCTCCATTGCCGCGATGACGAGCGGATAATCGCGAAGGAACACGCGGCCCCGCGCGAAAAAATACGTGTCCAGCGTCGTGTACCCGAGGCCCAGCAGCAAGATGGCATACAGCGGCGACTGCCCGTTCGCGGGGTAGCCAACGAGCGCGATCACGACGCCGGCGACGAGGCCGAACCAGCGGATTTTCACCGCGATCGATTCCGCCGCCAAGTCCCAATCGGGGTCCGACGGTCGCGGTGCCAGGTGAGATAAAAACACAGAAACCTCGTGTGGGGTGCTACAAGATATGATAGTTACGTTTGCGGTGAACCGGATCGTTACGTAAACTCTGTGAATGAACCAACGGATACCCACCAACATCATCACGGGGTTTCTCGGCGTCGGCAAGACGACCGCGATTCTCGACCTGCTGGCGAACAAGCCGAACGACGAACGCTGGGCGGTGCTCGTCAACGAGTACGGCGAAGTGTCGATCGATGCGGCGATTCTCGAAGGCGGCACGGCATCCGATGGCATCACCATCCGCGAAGTCGCCGGCGGTTGCGTCTGTTGCGCGACCGCACCGTATTTGCAAGTCGCGTTGCACCTTCTACTCACTGAAGCGAAGCCACACCGGTTGATCGTGGAGACGACGGGACTTGGCCATCCGGGGCAACTTCTGGAGAAACTGCGCGGCCCGGCGTATGCGGATCGGCTCGATGTGCGGGCGACGCTCGCGATCGTTTCCCCCGACGATTTCACCACGCCGGGGATGCTGCAAAACCCCGTATTTCGCGAACAAGTCGATATGGCCGACGTGCTGGTTTTGAACAAACTCGATCGCGCGGACTCGACGCTCATCGAGAATTTTCGGCAATGGGCGGAACAACTTTATCCGCGAAAAGAGTGGATCGCCGCAACGCAAAGCGGACGGCTCGAAGCCGTGTGGCTGGACTTCGCAATCGTGCCAAACGCGGTCGATCCGTTTGCGCTGGCAGCCGCAACAGAAACCGCAGCCATCGTCGAATCGACTGAAATTCAAGCGAAACCGGGACGGCCGACGCGGCACGTCAGCCCCGGTTCGACCTCCGCCGCGGGATGGATCTTTCACCCGGCGGACACGTTCGACGAGATGCGCTTGTTGCGTTGCCTTTCGTCGTGGCCGCAAATCGTGCGGCTCAAAGGCATCTTTCATACGCCCGACGATTGGTTCGTCGTTCAGCGCGTATCCGGTTCGACGACAATTGAGCCGACGACGTACCGGCGCGATAGCCGCATCGAGCTATTCGGCAACGCGCCGGACATCGACTGGAACGCCGTGGAAGCCGATCTGATCGGGTGCCTGGAGGTAACGCGATGCGATGTCTGATGCTGCTTTTGTTGTCCCCCGCATTCGCATTGGCCGCACCCGTGCAATTCGAGAAAGACATTCGGCCGATCTTCGAATCGCGTTGCGTGTCGTGCCACGGCCCGGACAAACAGCGCGGCGGGCTACGGTTGGACCGCAAGGCGGATGCCCAGAAAGGCGGCGATTCGGGCGTCGCGATTCCGCCGGGCAAAGCGAAAGACAGCCTGATACTGCATCGCGTGACATCGGTCATCGATACCGAGCGGATGCCCCCGAAAGGCGACCCGCTGACGACCACGCAAATTGCCGCATTAAAGGAGTGGATCGACTCCGGGGCAGTGTGGCCCGCTGCGACCGCGACGAGTGACAAGCCACCGCACTGGAGCTTTCAGCCAATCGTGCGCCCTGCCGGAAATGGCATAGATGCGTTTATTATCGCGCATCTAAAGACCGCCGGTTTGACACCGTCGCCGCTTGCTGACAAGCGGACACTGATTCGGCGACTGTCGTTCGACCTGTGCGGTTTGCCGCCATCACCGGAGCGAATCGAACGATTTTTGCAGGATGATTCGCCAGGCGCGTACGATGGACTCGTCGAGGAATTTCTCGCGTCGCCGCAGTTCGGCGAACGCTGGGCACGCCACTGGCTCGACGTCGTCCGCTTCGCCGACAGCCACGGCTTCGAGATGAACCAAGTCCGACCGAACGCCTACCATTACCGCGATTACGTCATTCGTAGCTTCAACGACGACAAGCCGTACGACCGCTTCGTGCGCGAACAAATCGCGGGTGACAGCCTGATGTCACCGGCGGCGATGGGCTTCCTCGTTGCGGGTGCGTGGGACCAAGTGAAAAGCCCCGACCTCGTGTTGACGGCACAGCAACGTGCGGACGAATTGCACGACATGGCCGCCACCACCGGCTCGACGTTCCTCGGGCTGACAGTCGGTTGCGCACGGTGTCACGCACACAAGTTCGACCCGATTTCGCAAACCGATTACTACGCGATCAAGGCCGTATTCTCCGGCGTCAAGCACGGCGAAAGCGCGATCGACGCAATTCGCACCGCCGCGGACGATGTCGCGACACTGGCCACGGTACCCGGCAAACCCGTTCCGAAACAATTGCGTAGGGCCGTGTCGACGGGCCGCAATACCGACCGCTTTTTACCCACCGACGCGAAGGCGATTCGCTTCACGATTCGCAAAACGACCGACCTGCAACCGTGCATCGACGAACTCGAAGCATACACCGTCGGCGCGAACCCGAAGAATGTCGCACTCGCCAGTGAAGGCGCGAAAGCGAAGGCGTCCGGCTCGATGACCGGCAACCCGATCCATCAATTGTCGAACATCCACGACGCGAAGTTCGGCAACAGTTTTAGCTGGATTTCCAACGAAATCGGCAAAGGTTGGGTCGTCATCGAGTTCGCGAAAATCGAACGGATCGATCGCGTCGTCTGGAGCCGCGACCGCACGAACCCACCGCGATACTTCGACCGCATCGCGAACGATTACCTCATCGAAGTGTCGATCGATGGCAAAGCGTGGCAACCCGTTGCATCATCGGACGACCGCGACCGTGGCACCGGCGCGACGCTTGCCTACTGCGGTCAGTTCGGCAAACCCGAGGAGACATTTCGCCTGCATCGCGGCGACGTGACGACGCCAAAAGAGAAAGTTGCACCCGGTGTTTTGGCGACGTTCGCAAACGGTTTCGCGATACCGGAAGCTGCGACCGACAGCGAACGCCGGGCCGTATTCGCGAATTGGATCGTCGCCACTGACAACCCACTGACATCGCGCGTGATCGTCAATCGCATCTGGCAGCAACACTTCGGCACCGGACTGGTCGCCACGCCGAACGACTTCGGTTACAGCGGCGCGAGGCCGACACATCCCGAGCTGCTCGATTGGCTCTCCATCGAATTCGTCGAGCATGGCTGGTCGATCAAGGAGCTGCATCGAATGATCGTGACGTCGGCGACGTACCGGCAAGCGTCGCAGGTTGAGAGTCGAAGGTTGAGAGTTGATGGTCAGGATATCTCACCCTCAACTCTCAACCATCGACCATCAACCCTGACTTCCGATCCGCACAACACGCTGCTCGCGCGGCAGAACATCCGGCGTCTCGACGCCGAAACTCTCCGCGACAGCCTGCTGGCCGTGTCGGGGCTGCTCAAGCCGCACGAGTCGGGCAAGCCGCTCTGGCCACCAGTGCCGGACGAACTGCTCAAGGCACAGCCAGCGATCCTCGAAGCCGAGAAGGGCGGAGATGGTGGACGTATGCAGG
>JAYVQG010000195.1:0-6994 GCA_043757025.1 Limnoglobus sp. | reverse complement strand
TGCAGCGATTAGCCCCGGGTCGCGTCCGCGCACCCGGGGTTTGCTACGCGGATTGCTTTTATCCCGGAGGGATTACAGCAATTAGCCCCGGGTCGCGTCCGCGTACCCGGGGAACTCCGGTCGCGCATTCGGCGGAACTCAGCCTTCAATCGAGATACTTCGGATCGTACGCAATTCCCGCGCGGTTGAGCATTTCGACCAATTCTTCGCGAAAGGTGTGCGTACGGTGATGTTCTTCCTGATTGGCAATATATCTTTGTACCCCTTCCCTGTTGTTATCGCTGACCGTGAACGCCGCGTAGCCGGTTTGCCACGCAAATGTCGTCGCGCCGATTTGCTGGTGAACCCACATCGACGACATCCTCTTGACTTCGCGCATCAGGTCGGCGAGTGCATGCGTCGCCTTCAAACCGACGAGGAGATGCACGTGATCTTCCACACCACCTATCCCTTGTGAATATCCGCCGAGACCAGCAATTGTGCCTCCGAGGTATTCGTGCAAACGCGAACGCCATTGTGAAATAATGAGTGGTTCGCGATTTTTCGTTCCAAAAACGATGTGGTAATGCAAGCTGAGGTAAGTGGACATGATCGATATTCCTATGCCCGTGTTTGAATGCCAGAATGTATAACATGATAGCATTACGCGGGGCAGCGTACCCCGGACGCGACCTGCATACCCCGGGTGCGCGGACGCGACCTGCATACCCCGGGTGCGCGGACGCGACCCGGGGCTAATCGCTGCAATCCCTTCGGGATAAAGCCGAATGAAGCCAGCACTCAGATGTTGAGCGTCGCCGAGACGCGCGGGAAAATCGCGGCGGCCTCGTCGATCAACGGCTGATAATTCCCGGCGTAGCGCGTCGAAAAATGGATCAATTCCAGATGTTCGACCTTCGCCGCTTTCGCCAATTCGGCGGCCTGCGTCGCCGTCATATGCTTGTGCTTCTGCGCCTGTTTTAGGTGCGCATTCGCGTAGAAGCTATCGCAGTACAATCGCCACGCGCCCTTCGCCAATCGTATCAATCCGGGGCGAACCGCCTCCGAATACAGCGTATCGGTGATGAACGCTACCCGCGCCCCTTGCGATTCCGCGAAGTATTGTTCGGCCAGCGACTTCAGCGTGAACCGCCCACCGCGAATTTCGATCTGCGTCTCTAGGCTTTCGCCGCTTCGCAATTGTCGCAACACCTGCGACACCCACTCGCCCGGTTTCAGCATTCCCGCACTCAGCTTCGCCGGGTCGGGGTGGTAGCCCGATTTCTCCACGAGCGCGTACGACCAGCACGGCACCGTATGGTCGGCCGGGGCCGCTTCCACCCGCAGATGTTCGTTTTCGTAACAGGTGCCACCGCTCCACGCGCGTTCGGAAATCGTCGGTGGCGGAAATCGCTTCGTGCATTCGAGCAGCCCCGTACGGATCGTCCCCGCACTCAGTTCGTTCACTTCGATGGCGATTTTCTGGAACGGGAAGAACGGGTACTCGTAGCTATGGATTCGGTCGTAGATTTTCTGAATCGTACCGATGGGGCCGAACACACGGAGCGTTTTATCCTGGTCGATGTTCGCGCGAACGATGCGATCGAAGCCGATGAAATGATCGACGTGATGGTGCGTAATAAACGTACATTCGAGGTCGCCGAGTTGCGCGTTCGTCAGCCGGTAATTCTCGCCCGCATCGAAGAGCATCGCGTTCGTGCTACCCGGATAATCGAGGTATAGCACCGGGTCGCCGGTAGAGCCGTTGACGATGTTAATGGTCGAGAAAGTTCGCGCAGCAGCCACGGATATTGCTCCGGAAACGGAATTGGGTCACCACCGGTATAAACGATTTCGCCGCGAGGTGTCGTCGCTTTTTTGGTACGTCGCGGATTTCTGACTGCGGCCAGCACTCTTCGCGGAAATTTCCGTGCTAACTATTCATCTGAGGTACGCAACGACCGTCGAATCGACTCTTCGAGATTCTTCTAAAATGAACGTGGCTGGCGTCGGACTCGACTTGGAACCGGCGCTGTGCTGCCTCTGCGGGGTCGAAGATGTCGATCCCGTTGCGGTGGGCGAAGACTTCGAGTATCGCACCGGCCCGGATTCGTTCCTCGCCGTCCGTTGCCGACGTTGCCAGATGGTGTATTTGAACCCGCGGCCCGCACCGTCGGCGATGGCGCGAATTTATCCGGACCGTTATCACGCCTTCCAGTTCGATGCGGCCGAGTTTGGCCTCGTTTACCGCATCCGCCGCCGACTCGAAGCGCGGCGGCTGCTGCGATGGTGTCGCGGTTTGCCTGCAAATGCGCGCATTCTCGACGTCGGTTGCGGCGACGGTTTTCACCTCAGCCTCTTGCGCGATTACGGCTCGAAATACTGGAAGCTCGACGGTATTGATGCGGACGAACGAGCAATTCGCGCGGGTCATGCACGGGGTTTGGACGTTCGCCACGGCACGATGGATACGCTCGATATTCCGCGCGAAACGTTCGATCTCGTGCTGCTCATCATGACGATCGAACACGTGCCCGATCCGAAGGCGTTGCTCGTTGCGATCCGCAACTGCCTGAAGCCGGGCGGTCGCGTGGTCGTGGTTACGGACAATGCCGCTTCGCCGGATGCGTGGCTTTTCCGGGGGCGGCACTGGGGCGGGTATCACTTCCCGCGACACCTGTATTTGTTCGATACGCGCAACCTCGCGGGTCTCGCGCGGGTGGCCGGTTTGGCCCCCGTTCGCGTTCGATCCGCGATGAGTCCGGTGAACGGGGTGTACTCGATTCGCAATCTGCTCGACGATTGGGGCTTCCCCACGTGGTGCGTGAATCGCTTCAGTTTGAAGGGCATCGTTGCGCTGGCGACATTCACCGTGTGGGATGGATTTTTGAATCTTTTCGGGTGCGGCGGCATCCTTCAAGCCGTGTTCGAGCGGCCAGCGGAAACGCAGGTGCAGCCATGAGTACCACCGCGCCGATCGTCGTCATTGGGGCGGGGCTTGCGGGCCTGACGGCGGCCACGTTCCTCCAGCGCCACGGGCGGAAAGTGCGCGTTTTTGAAGCGGGCAAAGCCGTTGCCGGTCTCGCTCGTAGCTTCCAAGACGCGGACGGCTTCACGTACGATTTCGGCGCGCACTTCATCACGAATCGCCTCGCCGCGGCCGTCGGTGTCTCGGCGATTTGTCGGCATATGCCACGCTACGGGGAAAGTGTCTGGCAGAACGGACGCAACAGTTCGTACCCGTTCGGCCTGATGCGCCAGCCGCGCTATGTGGCGAGTGCGTTTGCCAAGAAGGTCACAAGCCCGTTTCGCGGCAAGCCCCGCAACGCCGCCGAGTGGTACGAAAACGCCTACGGAAATAAGCTGGCCCGCGAGATCGCCATCCCGATTACCGAAGCCTGGTCGGGTGCGCCGGCCGCCGAACTCGCGCCGTCGGTCGGCGATAAATTCACGAGCAGTTTGCCGCGGACGATGTTGTTGCACGCCGCCGCACGCTTCACCGGTCGCACGGTGGCGGTCGGCTATTCGTCGTCGGTGCCCGAGTCGCCGCACGTTTGGCACGTCTACCCGAATGGCGGCATCGGCGCGATTTGCGAACGCTTGGCCGACGAAGTGAAATCGTGTATATCGCTCGAGTCCCCGGTTCAGTCGATCTACGTGATCGACGACCGCGTCACCGGCGTTCGCGTGGCGGATAAAGACATCGATGCCTCGGCCGTCATCACGACCGCCCCGTTGCACGTGCTGCCGAAGATCGTCAAGGGAACGAACCGGCTCGATCATCTGGCCCGCTTCCGCTATCGGCCGATGATCTTCGTCAACTTGCGGTTCCGCGGCCGCGATTTGATACCGAACGTCGTTACCTGGACGCCCGAGAAGCAGTATCCGTTCTTTCGGCTCAGCGAGATCGGCACCGGCTTGCCGTGGCTCGTACCCGATGGCAAGACGCTCATCACCGCCGACATCGGCTGCCAGGTCAACGATGAACTGTGGCAGATGCCAGACGATGCCCTCGGCGAGAAGTGCGTCGAAGCGTTGCGCGAAATGATCCCGGATGTGAAGGAGCGCTACCTCGGCTGCCGCGTTCTCCGCACGCCGATCGCGTATCCCGTGTACCTGAACGAGTACGAAGCCGACCGAAAGGCGTTCGGCGAATCGACCGGCATCGACGGGCTTTACAGTATCGGCCGCAACGGCGAGTTCGCACACATCCTCATGGAAGACGTCTACTGGCGAACGCGGCGAAAACTGGAGGCCCTCGCTTTCGGTGAACTTCGCCTATGACCTGGCGGATTCACAACGGCCCTTCCAAACGCTCTTTACACCGGGGCGAGGTATGGGTACTGTCTGCGAACTTGGCCATGGAGGGCCGTGAATGACTCGCCTACGTTTGATTTTGGTTGCGATGCTCGTCGTCGGCGTCGGTTCGTGGATGGTTCTGCGAACGGGCAATGCCGTACACGCTGACGGCATGATTACGCACGTCGAGGAAACCGACGACGAACCCGAAAGCCACAACGAAGAAGCCGCGCGCAAACGCTGGCAGACGAGCCAAGCCCGACACTGGCGGCAACTGGTCGTGCAACGATAACGCCACTTCTCCTAAACTGATGGCATGGCCACCATTCAGTTCGAACCGATCCCACGCAACGCCACCGCTAGCGAGGTACTCCGCTTCATCGCGAGTGCTTCGGGTATCGACGGCAAGTTCATCGGCAAAATCTCGTTCCTCGCCAAAGCGGCGATCGTCGAAATCACCGATTCCCACACCCGCAAGGTGATTACCGCACTCGATGGTGCCGTGTTCCGCGAACGCCGCGTCCGGGCGCGCTATGCCGTGCCGCCGGAGAAGCGGAACCCGACCGCGCCCGATCACTTCGATCATTTACTGCGACTGTTAGAAATCGAATCGGCGGAAGAGCGTCGGCGTACGAAGGAGTTGGCGAAGGAAAATCGCCAGGTCGACGACCCGTTCGGGGCGAGCCTTACGGGGTTGATGATCGCCGATGCCGAGTATGGCCTCGGGGGGCGTCTCGTCGTGCAACTGACCCGCAAGGGCCGCGTCGATCCGCTACCGCCGAACCGCTTGCAGTCGGGTTCGCCGATCATGCTCACACAGACGGGCGTGCAACGGCCACTCAGCCTGCGCGGCGTCCTCGTCGAACGCTCGGATCGCATCGTGACGGCGGCGTTCGAGGAACCCGAGGACGACATCCCCGACGATGCCAACTGGCGACTCGATCTCTCCGCCGATGAAGCGTCGCGGCAACGCCAACAAGCCGCGTTGTACCGTGCGCAGGCCGCCGAAAAGGATCGGCTTTCCGAACTTCGCGAAGTGCTCTTGGGCGAAAGCCACCCGCGATTCGCGACGCTCGACGATTCGCAACCTTCGGACAAATTGAACGCGGTGCAAAATGATGCGGTCGCGTTTGCCCTTGCGGCAAAGGACGTGGCAGCGATTCACGGCCCACCCGGTACGGGCAAGACCACGACCATCGTCGAACTCATCCGTCGCGCCGTGGCACGTGGCGAGCGCGTGATCGCGTGTGCCCCGAGCAACGCCGCCGTCGATAACCTCCTCGAAAAACTCATGGCGATCGGCGAAGAGCCGGTTCGCCTCGGCCACCCGGCCCGCGTGGCGGTTCGCTTGCGGGAGCGCGTACTCGACATGCTCGTCGAACGCCACCCGGACGCACGGCAGGCGAAGAAACTCAGCCGCGACGCGAACGAGCTATTTCGAAAGGCGGACAAGTGGACGAAGGACAAACCCGAACCCGGTGAGAAGACCGCGTGGCGAGCCGAGGCACGGGAACTTCTCGCCGAGGCCCGCAAGCGCGAAGAACAGGCGGCCGACAAGATTCTCGACGAAGCGAAGATCGTCTGCGCGACGCTCACGGGGATCGATTCGGATGTGTTCGGACAGCGAAAGTACGATCTGGCGGTGCTCGATGAAGCGTGCCAAAGTACCGAACCGGCCTGCTGGATTCCGTTGTTGCGCGCGAACAAAATCGTGCTGGCAGGCGATCCGTGCCAGTTGCCGCCGACGGTCCTTTCCCGCGAGGCGGTCGATGGCGGCCTCGGTATCAGCCTGATGGAACGCATCATCGGGCTGCACGGTGCGAAGGCCGCGAAACGGTTGACGGTGCAGTACCGGATGCACGCAGACATCATGCAGTTTCCATCGGAAGAGTTTTACGAAGGCACGCTGATTGCCGACGAATCGGTGATTCGCCACCGCCTGACCGACCTGCCCGGCGTACAGGATTGCCCTGCCACGGCAACGATCGTGCAGTTCATCGACACCGCCGGCGCGGGCTACGATGAGGAACACGAAGAAGACACATCGAGCCGCCGCAACCCGATGGAAGCGAAGCTCGTCGTTCACAAAGTCCGCGAACTCCTCGACGCCGGCGTACCCGCAGAAGGCATCGCGGTCATCACGCCGTACTCCGGGCAGGTGCGTTGGCTGCGCGAATTACTTACGGGTACCGGCGTCGAGATCGACAGTGTCGATGGCTTCCAGGGCCGCGAAAAAGAAGTCGTGATCCTGTCGTTCGTGCGCTCGAACCCCGAAGGCGAACTCGGATTCCTCAAAGACATCCGGCGGACGAACGTGGCGATGACTCGCGCAAAACGCAAGCTATTGATGATCGGAGACAGCGCCACACTCGCGAACGAGCCGTTCTATCAACGCCTACTCACGTTCTGCGAAACGCACGGCGCGTACTCGACCGTGTGGGAAGAAACGATCTGAGACGTCCGTCAACGTGGGGCACGTTTTTAACGTGCCATTGTTGAAAATGGCACGTTAAAAACGTGCCCCACATTCACACCCGGTTGTGGACTGCGACGGATTGGTTTCATGGAAGCAGATCGGCCACCGCGATGGCGGTCGTGGCGGCGAGTGGGACGATCGTGTCGCCGACGTCGAGCCGTTGCGTCGTGTTGTAGCGGAACCCGCGTGGGGCGGCCGCATCGGGGATCGGATCGCGGAAGACGATCAGTTGTCGGCCAT
>JAYVQG010000194.1:0-1829 GCA_043757025.1 Limnoglobus sp. | reverse complement strand
TTACGTCCGATTTCGCCCAATTCCAATCACGCCGGAACCAAATTTTTAGTGGTCTTATTTGGCAAAACTGCAACCGGGTTTTGAACCGTGCCGAAATTGACGAACTGCAATTAGAATTGGCTGGGCGGAATGACAAAATTCAAGGGTTGGTAGAGTTGTGCGCGGAACTGCGAACATCCGCGAAACTCGCGGGATGGCTGACCATTACGGCGTTGGTCGTCACTTCACTCGGTGGCATCGCGATCAGCTTGGCTGGGTCGCCCGTTGGTATCCCTAATGAAGTCAAACAGCCGATGGCCTACGGTGGTGGTGTCGCTGGAATTTGCGGGTTGGTAATGACCTTGCTTTCCAACTCCATGATTAGAAGCACTTCAAGGCCAACGGCTCCCGATAAGACGGTCAATCAATTGCCGACAGTGAAAACAAAATCCACTCCGAACTAAAGTTGACCTTCCCTCACCCTTTCCGGTCGGATTGCTCGCCGTCATCCACTCCGCTTCCGTCATCGCCCACCCTTCGATGCCATGATGATAACCGGGAATGGAAGCGGTAGCGAACCATCCTCGTTTATGAGATTCTGCACTTTTATTCACTTGTCTAGGGACATCTAAGTGCAAAGCCCTCGACTGTCTACTAATGTCTAATTAGCCGCCTCGCCACCTCCTGAAATGCCAGATTTCTGCCAAATAATGTCGAATATCGTCCATTTTTAGTTGCAACCTGTAGTGAACGTGCGTATACTTTCTTCAGACAGAGGTAATGAGCAGTTGAAACGAAACCCACCAACGGAGACCAACATGGAAAGCTGGAGAATGGTTTGGCGAGACGGATTTGCCCCGGTGCTTTCGACCACCGGACTCTGTGCCCTTCGCGATGCGCTTCGCGGCGACGATCATCGTCTGACGCAAGGCTCCACGACGACGCCACCCCCGTTATTGTGCGTGCAAGATTGGCCCGTCGAAGGCGCGTGTGCGCTCGGTTTCTGCGGCTGGCACGGCGATGGCCTCGAAAGCGTCGGCGAGGTCGAAGAGTTCTTCGCGAAGTGCTGCTTCGAAGCCGACAATCGCCTCGGCGAACCGGCCGCTTGCCGTTGGTTCCTCAACTGGTTCGACGACACGCCACGCGACGACATGCGGCGCGACCTCCTGAGCGAAGTCGAACAAGCCCTGGCGGAGCGAGTTCCCGAAGCCGACGA
Source organism: Limnoglobus sp. (assembly GCA_043757025.1). Classification (GTDB taxonomy): domain Bacteria; phylum Planctomycetota; class Planctomycetia; order Gemmatales; family Gemmataceae; genus Limnoglobus. The sequence goes on along the minus strand of JAYVQG010000194.1, from coordinate 634 downwards.
CGACGATTTTGAAGATGTCCTGCCACTGCGACACGTCGCTGCCGCGTAAACCTTTGCGATTCCACGAGATATTTCCACACACATAAAATCGGAGGTCGAGCCATGGTGATGATCTGCGAACCGATGCAATCGACGAGTGTTTCGTGTCGGAACTGTGGCCGGTCGAAGGTGAACCGCCCGCGCGGCCTCTGCTGGACGTGCTATTACGCACCCGGCGTGAAGGAGATGTACCCGAGCACGAGCAAGTTCGCACGGCGCGGCGTCGGCAACTTCAACGGTAACGCGCCGACGCCACCGATCCCGACGACGGCGGCACCCGGTACACCCGAAAAGCTCGCCGTGATGGAGATGCGAGCGAAACTGAAACAGGCATTGTGGCACCCGCTCGACGCGCGTTTCGACGGCGATACGAAGCCGTTGCAGTGGGTGCAAGAACGAACGATGGCGGCATAAGCCGAGGAACCACCGCGGGCGTGGGATGGTCCGCGAATGGAACGACCGCAGAGGGGCAGGAAGCGTACCCTTTGCGGTCGTTTTTTGGCATGGTTCAAATCGCGGTAGTTTTGGGTAGCAGGTGCGTACGTTTGCGGGCTCGCGGGGGGCGCGAGTAGCGTGGGATTTCGGGCGGTGGCGA
>JAYVQG010000193.1:0-26303 GCA_043757025.1 Limnoglobus sp. | reverse complement strand
CGGCGTGGGCCACCAGGGCGTCCGCGGTGAGGCGGGCCGAAATCGCCATCGCCACGGCGTGTGCCGTCCGCTCGATTTGCTGGAAGGTCATCGCCTGAGGTCGCGCGAGCGGATGGTCGTCCTGCGTGCGGAGGATGGCGAGAACCTCGTTGGCGACCCGATCGAGTTCTTCCGGCGACGGTTTTGCAAAGGGCATGGGTAGCTTGGGGGTTCAGGGCAAGACTTTCCAGCCATCTCACGACGACAAAAATGAAAATCCCGACCACTGTGTAACACCTCTCCCACTTCCTTGCATACCGCGACCTGCACCCTATCGCGGGTACCTTTTCCGACTCCGCGTTGACACACTCATTTTTTCGATGGTACTCTGTGCCTGGATTCCACAACACTCGAGTTGCCACGTGCCGAACCGGTCCGAGCGATACCTTGCGATCATTCGCGGCGAGCATGGCGTCGTCGGCTACGCCGCTCGCGTCGGCCTTTGCGTGCTGAGTGTGCCGTACCGTATCGGTGTCGGCATCCGAAACCGACTGTTCGACAACGGCCATCGCAATGTGCATAAGCTCGCGGTGCCGGTGATTAGTATCGGGAACATCACGCTCGGCGGGACGGGGAAAACGCCGTGCGTCGAGTACGTTGCGCGCTGGTGTGCGGACCACGGCAAGCAGGTCGCGATACTCAGCCGCGGGTATGGCAGCGACAGTGGCCCGAACGACGAAGCGATGGTTCTCGAAGAAAACCTGCCCGACGTGCCGCACTTGCAAGGCATCGATCGCATCGCGATCGGGAAGACGGCGATCGAAGAACTCGAAGCCGAGTTGCTCGTTCTCGACGATGGTTTCCAGCACCGCCGGTTGCACCGCCAATGCAACATCGTGCTGATCGACGCGACCTGCCCGTTGCCGACACTGCGAATGTTCCCGCGCGGCACCCTCCGCGAACCGATCCACCAACTGCGTCGCGCCTCTGCAATCGTCATCACACGATGCGACGTGGCCGGTGTCGTAGCCGCACGCGAACAGCGAGTATGGTTGAGCGAACGATTTCCGGGCAAATCGATCGCACTCGCGGAACATGCCCCGACCGAATTGGTCGGCGTCGATTCAACAATGCCGTTAGAAGAGCTTCGCGGTAAGTCCGTGGCGGCGTTTTGCGGCATCGGTAACCCCGATAGTTTTCGGCGTACGCTCGAACGACTCGGCACGACGCCGAGTGCGTTTCGGACTTTCCCGGATCATCATGCGTACACCCGCAGCGATGTCGAAGATTTGGCAAAATGGACGAACGTGCAACCGGCCGGCACGCAGATCGTAACGACGCAAAAGGACTGGGTGAAACTGCGCGTCGCCGACTTGGGCGGGAAGCCATTGTGGGCGTTGAAGATCGCGTTTCGGATCGTCGAAGGCGAGGAGGAGTTGCACGAATTGCTGCAAGCGGTTCTGGAGTCGTGCGATCTTTCCGAACCGCCGACGACGTTGAGCGAATAGCAAAATCGAGGCAGGGATGCGGACGATTGCTCTATTTTTACCGAACTGGATCGGCGACGTGGTGATGGCCACGCCCGCCATACGGGCCGTTCGTGCACGTTACCCGAACGCGAAGTTGCTCGCCGTGTGCAAGCCGTACGTCGCCGATACGCTCGGTGGTTCGCCGCGGTTCGACGACGTGATTCCCTTCGACAAACGCGGCCCGAACGCTGCACGATTTTGGTCGGTCGTCTCGCGATTGCGGCGCGAAGCGACCGATGCCGCGATTCTGTTTCCGAACTCGTTTCGCCCTGCATTGGCAGCGAAACTTGCCGGTTGCACCCGCATCGTTGGCTTTGCACGATACGGTCGCGACATGCTTTTGACGGATCGATTGTACGCAAAGCGGAACCCCGATGGCCGGCCGAAACCGATGCCGATCGTCGACGATTACAACCGCCTCGTCGAGACGCTAGGGACGAATCCGCCCGGCCACAACCTCGAGTTATTCACGACACCCGAAGACGAACGACGGGCGGAAGCGTTCCTGCACGAATCGGGCCTGTTGCAATTCGACGAGATCATCGGCCTGAATCCGGGTGGCGCGTTCGGTGCATCGAAACATTGGCCGACGGAGTCGTTCGCGAAAGTGGCACGCGATTTCGCATCGAATCGTTCGCGTGGCGTCGTCGTGCTATGCGGGCCGAGCGAACGTGAAGAAGCCCGCACGATTGCCGCGTTAGCGGGGTTGCCGAATGTCGTGTCGATGAGTGACACCGCACTGTCAATCGGCTTGACGAAAGCGATCGTTCGACGGCTGCGATTGCTAATTGCGACCGATAGCGGGCCGCGTCACTTCGCCGCCGCGTTCGGCGTGCCGGTCGTGACGTTGTTCGGCCCGACGCATATTGGATGGACCGAAACGTACTACGCGAAGGCCGTTCACCTTCAAGAAACGGTGCCGTGCGGGCCGTGCCAACAGCGCGTCTGTCCGCTCGGGCACCACCGCTGCATGACCGAACTTTCGCAGGAAAAGGTTCTGCGTACGGCGCAGACTCTCCTCGCACGCCACACACCGAACACCCAGGAGCTTCGCCATGCTAGCTAACTTGATGCCGCCACTGGCGATCCTGTCCGAGCCGATCATCGTCGACCACAGCGAGCCGCAAACGGGCGGGTTCCTCGTCGTTCACCCGCGCTACCGTGGCTGGTTATCGCGTTGCGGATTCTCGACGCCGATCGCGATTCTCGACTTGCCAGGCGAGATCGTTTCCGGCCATCCGGATCGCCATGTCGTGCGCGTGTCGATCCGCTCCGGGACGGGTTCGCGAACGGTCTACTTGAAGCGCGAACACCACACGGGTATCCGCATCCGGTGGAAGAACGCACGTGCCGGTTTCGGCTGGGTGTCGCGTTCCGAGCGCGAAGGGAAAACGCTCGAAACGCTGGAGAAACGCGGTTTAGCCGCGCCGCAATGGATCGCATACGGTGCCGATACACGGGGGCGTTCGTTCGTACTCGTCGACGAACTCGCGGGTTCGATCGAGTTGCGCGACATGCTTGCCGACGACGATTTACAGAGTGCGGATCGCCGACAAATCGCGATGCGTCTCGGTCGTGCCATCGCAGAAATTCACGAGGCTGGGTTCGCCACGCCGGACCTCTCGGCGAAACATGCGTTCGTCCGCAAAGGCACATTCGCGCCGACGATCATCGATTGGCCGTCGGCGATTCCGCGTGCAAAAATCGAACCGTACGACCGCCTCAAATCGCTCGCGTTGTTGTCCGCAACCCTCGCGGATACACTCGCTTCGCCGCGCGACCGCTTGCGATTCTTGCATTCGTATCTTCGCGCGATCGAAGCCACGCAGCCGGTGCGATTTTCGATTTACGCGAAAACAATTCTTGCGGAAGTACGGGCGATGCAACATCGCCCGTCGGTGATCGATCAACGCCAGCCGCGCCGCACGGGTCGCGAACAAAAGCTGGTTTGGCTGGCCGGCGAGGAAGTCTGTGCGGTGCCCGAAGTCGCCGCGATCTGGCCGACTCCTGCGGTGTGTGGCCCGTTCTACCCGATGCTCCGCGAAGCGGTACACGATGGCCAGCCGATCGGAATTCGCTTGCCCGATAGTCGTTCGTGTACACTCGTGCGATTTCGGAGCACGAACCCGCTCGCACGAATCGCGGCGAAAATTCGCGGGCGAAGTTGGCGTTCCCCGGCGGCGAAGTGGGCGCGAATGTTGTTTTACCTCGAACGATTGGGCGTCGAAGTTCCGTCGCTGCTTGCGTTTGGACAACGAACGCCATCGGCATTGCGTTCGGAGTCGTTTTTGGTTTATGATCTCCCCGATACGGCACAAACGCTCGGCGAATGGTTGAATCGTTACCAAACGACCGACCACGAACGGCGACGGATCGCGTTCCAACTGGGGGCACTCATTCGCACGATTCACGAAGCGAATTGCGAAGTCGGTGGCTCGCCCTCGGCGTTCAAAGTGGTTCAAACGGGCCGCGAACGGCGCTTAGTCGTCGATCCAATTGCGGGTGTACGGCGTATCCGAAAGTGCGACTTGTCGCGTTGTTCGAACGACCTGGCAACGATTATCGTCGCGATTCGCCCGCAGGTATCGAAGACCGATGCGATGCGAATCGTACGAGGTTATTGCGTCGGCGACACGAACAATAAACCAGCGGCCCGCGATTTCACGGCCCGCGTTTTCCGTCGGGTATTCGGTCGATGACACCGCAACTGACATACGAGCCACCCTTGATTCATACGTTTTTCGGCCGACTGGTCGGCACGAGTCGTCGCGTCCACGAGGCCGCCGACTTCGTCGATTTTGCCGGTGACCAATGGGCCGAGCGGATCATGTCCGAAGTGATTCGCGATCAGTTTCACGAAAAGCAAGGGCGGACGATCAGCCGCTGGACGCTGACTGCCGACGATGGCCGCACGCTCACCGTTTACCTGAAACGACATTACGTGTTACCGCGAGTCAACGGCCTGCTTGCGGCGCTGTTCCCGCGACATGCGTGGTCGACGGGGCTGCAAGAATGGGAACACCTCGAGTGGGCGAAATCGGTAGGCATTCCGGTACCGCGCCCGATCGCAGCCGGTGAACTTCGCGGGCCGTGGGGCCAACTCCAGAGCTTCCTCGCGGTCGAAGAATTAACCGGCATGTTGCCTTTGCACGAAGCGATTCCGCTCGCCGCCGAGCGGTTGAGCGCCACGGACTTTGCCCGTTGGAAGTCGCGGCTCGTCGTGGAAATCGCACAGTTGGCGCGCGAACTCCATCGCCGCCGCACGTTCCATAAAGATTGCTACCTGTGCCACTTTTACTTATTGCGCGACGACTGCCTGCGCGTGCCGGAAACGTTCCGGTTGCAGATCGCCATGATCGACTTTCACCGCCTCGCACGGCACCGTATCGGGGCGCGTTGGTACCAAGTGAAAGACTTGGCGCAACTACTATTTTCGACAGTCGGTGTGTACGGCATCACCGACCGCGACCGGCTACGATTCTGGAAACATTACCGCGAAGGTGACTGGACCGGCTCGACGCCGCCACGCGGATGGATCCGCCACGCGGTCGAACGGAAGTGCCAATTGTACGACCGACATAACCGCCGCAAGCAAGCCCGCACCGCTTCGAAGAGCTGAACATGGAAGTTGCCCTCTGTTATCCGAGTGTCCTCCCGGCCCGCGGCGGTTGCGAAACCTACATCGCCGACTTCGCGCGTCGCCTGTCGCGAGACGGACACGGCGTACACCTCGTGGCGTCCGCGTGGGACAGTGCCGCACTGCCACCCTCGACGCACTTCCACCGCATCGACAGTCCCACTGGTCCGCGTTTCCTGCGAGCGTGGCGGTTCGCCGCGGCTTGCGAACAAGCCCTCAAACGCATCCCGCACGACATCAGCATCGGCTTCGATAAGACGTGGGGCCAAGACATTCTCTTCCCGCAAGGTGGCCTCCACGCCGCGACACAGACGCACAATCTCCGCAAGTATCCGAACCGCATCGTGCGTACCCTCGCCGCCCTCGGCAAGTGGTTCGACCCCGCAAATTGTTCGTATTCGTGGCTCGAACGCAAGCAGTATCTCGGCTCGAAACGCCCGACGATCCTCGTGAACAGTGCCATGGTTCGCAGCCACTTCGAACAATATTACGGCGTACCCCCGGAGACTTTGCACGTCATTCACAGTGCGATCGACCCGCTGCGATTTCATGCCGACGACCGCCTCAAACGACGTGCGGAAGAGCGCGACAGTTGGGGCGTCGATCCATCGACGACCGTTGGCCTGTTCGTGGGAATGAACTACCGCTTGAAGGGCTTGGCCCCGCTTCTGCACGCGGTAGCGGCGATGCCAGCGGAGCGGAAATTCCGCCTCGCCGTCGTGGGGCACCGGAAGTTTGCGAAGTACGAACGACTCGCCGAATCGCTGAAGATTCGCGACCGCGTCCACTTCCTCGGCTTTCGTGCCGACCCGAAAGAAGCCTATTTCGCAGCCGATTTCCTCGTTCATCCGACGTTCTACGATCCGTGCTCGTTGGTCGCGCTCGAGGCGTTCGCGTGTGGTTTGCCCGTAATTACGACGCGCTTCAACGGTGTGGTCGAGCTAATGCCCGCCGATTCGCCGTACGTGATCGACGACCCGCACGATGCTCGCGACTTGGCACGCGCCATGACCGCGCTCACCGACGGTGCCAATCGCCAAGCCGCCGCGCAAACCGCACGAGAAATTTCCAAGGCGTGGACTTTCGAGCACCACTATCAGCAGTTCATCGCACTCCTCGACGACGTACGCGGCCTCAAACGCGCCGCTTGATTCGTATCATTCACGTGTACCGTACCCGCGACCCCAGCGATGCGAACCGATGGCGATAGTGGGACTCTCCTGGCTGTGCTGCTACCTCGTCGGGGCGTTGCCGTTCGGCTACCTCATCGGTCGGCTGCTCGGCGTGAATCTCTTCGAGGTCGGCAGTGGCAACATCGGCGCGACCAATGTGGGCCGCGTCCTCGGCCGCAAGTTCGGCATCCTCGTTTTCGTATTCGATTTTCTCAAAGGCGCAATCCCCGTCGCGCTCATCCATCGCATTCTCGAACCGTACACAGACATCGGCCTGTCACCCGCTTCGATTCGCGTCGGGGCGGCCACTGCCGTTTTTCTCGGGCATTTGTTTCCCATCTACCTCGGGTTTCGCGGAGGCAAAGGCGTGGCTACGGGTGCCGGTGCGGTCGCGGTGCTGATGCCGCTGCCGACGCTGTGCGCCTTCGGAACGTGGGTGCTTTGCCTGTTCGGTTGGCGGATGGTTTCACTCGCGTCGATCGCCGCCGTCGTCGTACTTTCGCTGTGCCGCGTGGCATTCACGGCCCATCCATTTGGTAAACTCGAACTCGTGACGACCGCGTTCTGCTTCATCGGTTCGCTGTTCGTGGTCGTGAAACATCGTGCGAATATCCGACGCATTCGGAACGGCACGGAAACTCGAATCGGAGACTTTGCCATGCGTGCGATTGCCGTTCGGAGCCTACACGTGCTGGCCATCGGTTTTTGGTTCGGCGGGGCGGGCTTCTTCAACTTCGTGGCCGCGCGGTCGCTGTTCCCGTCGTTTGAAGCGGTCGTCGCGAGTTCGCCGAGCGACCGGACCGCATTCATTCCCATCGTCCCGCCGGGTACTTCGGACGATGCGAAAAAGAAGCTCGCGAGCGCCCTGGCTGGTGCGGCGGTCGGGCCGATTTTCCCGCAGTATTACGCGATGCAACTGATTTGCGGCACCATCGGCCTCATCACCGCAATTAGTTGGTGGAATGCCGAACCGACGACGCGCGTCCACCGTCGGCGGGTCACTGTCATCGGGCTGGCACTCTTAACGGTGATCGTCGGTTGGTGGGTATCGAGCATCGTCGGGGAACTGCGGCTCGCGCGGTTCGACCCCGATCCGATTGCGGCGAAAGTGGCGAGCGATGCCTTCACGATTTGGCACTTCGTCAGCCTCGGCCTCAGTACGGTTGCGGTGCTACTGAGCGGAGTCGCGCTCGCCATGGCTGGGCGTATGCCTAACGCCCCAGCGGCTCCTGTTGCGTGAGGCAATGAAGTGTGCCGAGGCCGTAGACGAGATCGACCGAGTGGATGCCGATCACATCGCGGTCCGGGAAGCAGTCCGCGAGGATGCCGAGCGCGATGCGGTCGTTCGGGTCGTTGAATGTCGGTACGATCACGACGCCGTTCGCGATGTAAAAATTCGCATAACTCGCGGGCAGTCGTTGGCCACTGAGTATCAGTGGCGATGGCATAGGCAACTCGACGACCGTGTATTTCCCGCCGCGCAAGCGATCCCGATTCTCTTGCAGAATCGCATGATTCTCGTCATTGGGATTGCTTTCCATTGCGACGATGATCGTCGTCGGATTGACGAATCGTGCGATGTCGTCGATGTGGCCGTGCGTATCGTCGCCGACGATGCCGCGATGCAGCCAGATGACTTCCTTCACACCGAGATACTCGGCAAATACCCGTTCGTAGTCGCCGCGATTTAGTCCCGGATTGCGTTCCTGAATAGTGCTGAGCAAGCATTCTTCGGTCGTCAGCAACTGCCCGGCTCCGTTGACATCGATACTGCCGCCTTCGAGTACGAGCCTTGTTTGCCCGTGCATCGGTCGCCGAGTGAGTAATCCCAACTTGCTGGCAACGTTGGCAGGAATCGCGTCGTCGAGTTGCCAATCGGGGTACTTCGCCCAGGCGTTGAAGCGCCAATCGAGTGCGATCCGCTGGCCTGCCGCTTCGACGAAAATCGGCCCCGAATCGCGGAGCCAACTGCGATTCGTCGGGATTTCGTGCAACTCGATATTCGCGATGTCGGCATCCACTCGCTTGAGCGTACGTCCCACAATCGCGGCCTGAGTCGCATCGCGAACGACGATGTTTACCTTTTCGTATCGACTCAGCGTACGGGCGATCTCGCCGTACACCCAGCCGATCGTCGCGAACTTGCCCGGCCAGTCCGATAGCCGGTGCGGCCACGCAATCCACGTGCTCGCGTGCGGCTCCCACTCGGCCGGCATTCGATAACGAACCATCTGTATGTCTCATTTCCATGGGTATTGGTACAATTAACACCAACAGTCCGACGCTGTCTACTCGTTGACTCTGGCGCAACGGGCTGGTAAGTTTTTAATATTGAGCAGTATTTGCTACTTTTTAATTGACGCAGCTATGACTCCGACAAAAACAACATTGATTTTCGATCGTTGCCAAACCGCGATCGGCTACCGCTTCCGCAACCTCGATTTATTGAAGGCGGCGCTCACGCACACATCGGGGGCAAACTCGCGTGCGGCATCGAACGAACGATTGGAATTTTTCGGCGATAGCGTGCTGGCGCTCGTCACCTGCGAGTTGCTGTTTCACCTTTACCCGAACTACGACGAAGGCGACATGACGAAGGTCAAGTCGTCCGTCGTCAGCCGAAAAACCTGCGCGAAGTTCAGCCAGGAACTCGGCCTCGGTGCGTACCTCATCGTCGGCAAAGGCGTGATGGATCAGGGCGATATTCCCTCGAACATGCTGGCGAACGTATTCGAGTCGTTGGTGGCCGCGATTCACATTGACGGCGGCTGGGACGTGGCGAAAAAGTTCGTGTCGCGGTTCGTCGAGCCGGAAATCAAACTCGTCGCCGACGATGCAATTAACAACAACGCGAAGTCGGCACTCCAGCAAGTCGCACAGCGCGAATACGGTGGCACGCCGCGATACTATTTGCTCGACGAACAAGGCCCGGACCACGACAAATGCTTCAAAGTCTCTGCGGAAGTGAACGATCATTATTTCCCCGCCGCATGGGGCCGCACGAAGAAGGAAGCCGAGTTGCGCGCCGCGATGAACGCACTCGCCGACATCGCCGGCGACCCCACCCCCTACCCGTCGAACTGAGGATCCCAAATGACTCGCCGAACACTTTGTGCGATTTCATGCCTTATTTTCCTGACGAATACGTCGGTCCGTGCGGAAAAGCTCGTGACGGTTTCGGCGGAAGGGGCCAAGCTAGTTGCACCGTTCGGCGTCGATTTCGCGGCGGATGGCACACTCTATTTCGTCGAGATGGTGAAAGGCGAACGGCTGCGAAAACTGGACGCGAAAGGCAACCCGATCACCCTCGCAGGCACGGGGCAGAAGGGCTTCGACGGCAACGACGGCGCGGGCATCAAAGCCACATTCAACGGCATGCATAGCCTCGCGGTGGGCAACGATGGCACGATCTATTTGGCCGACACGTTCAATCAGTGCATCCGCAAGTTCAACCCGAAATCGGGTATCGTCACGTTGTTCGCGGGCACCGGCGACAAAGGCTTTTCGGGCGACGATGGCACCCCGGCCGATGCGAAATTTAGCGGCATCCACTCGGTCGCGTTCGATGCGAAAAAGGAGAACATCTACCTCGCGGACCTCGATAATCGTCGCGTTCGCAAAATCGATCTGAAAGAGAAAACGGTAACGACCGTCGCAGGCAACGGCGAGAAGGGCGTGCCGAAAGATGGCGAACCCGCGATGAAGCAACCGCTGCTCGACCCGCGTGCCGTTGCAGTAGACTCGAAGGGACGCATCTACATCATCGAACGCAGTGGGCACACGCTACGTACCGTCGATACCGATGGCACGATCCGCACCGTGGCGGGTACGGGCAAAGCGGGGAAGGAAGTCGGCGATGCGATGAAAGCGGGAATGAACGGGCCGAAACACCTCTGCATCGATCGCGACGATTCGGTACTGATCGCCGACAGCGAGAACCATCGCATCTTGCGATATCAGCCAAAAACGAAGACGATGATCCTCGTCGCGGGCACCGGCAGCAAAGGCAGCGCGGGCCTCAACGGCGACCCGCTCAAAGCCGAACTCAACCAACCGCACGGCGTCACGGTTCATCCTAAAACCGGCGAACTCTACATCGCCGACAGCAGCAACAACCGAATCGTGAAAATCGTGAAGTAAGACTTCATTACCGTTGCGGTGGGGCCGCTTCGCGGATCGTCGCCCCCTTCTCTTCGCTGAGTACGAGGATCGCAAACCGCTCGATCGGCTGCCGTTCCGGCGTGCTCACCGAGGCGTAATCGTAGCGGCCACGGATGTCGGTGTAGCCGTCCTTGTGGAACTTCACCGTGCCATCGGCGAGTTTCGCGTACACCTTCACATAGACTTTCGACAGTGGCTTATCCGTCGCGGTCACTTTCAGTTGGCCGTAACTTTCGGTCACTTTCACATCCATCGCATTGGCATAATACGGCACGGATCGCGACTTGCCCGCCGCGGTAATTTCCACGAGCACGTTCCGCTTCACGAACTCAGCCGGCAGGTCGAATGCGAATTTCGCCTGCCCCTTCGGCAAGTTCACGAGCTTCGTCAGGTTCGGCTTAATCGACGAGAACTGCCCACCCGATTGTTGCACGAACGGGTTTCGGCTAAACAGCAGTTCGACATCCATCAGGTAATAATTCACCGTCGCTTCCGCGATATTCTGCGAGTTCAAATTGACCTTGCCCGCATCGATGGTGAACTCGAAACTCGGCTCGGTTGCGGCGAGGTTGCCTTGGGCTCGATCGCGATTGTCGGCATCGTTCACCTTGCCCGCTTTGCCTTCCATTTCATCGATCTGGCTCGCGATCGTCGCAAACGCATTTCGCCATTTATCGACCGGATGGTTCGCGTACTGGATCGCCACCGCACGCGCTTTCTTCGGCTCGTCGGTGAACAGATCGAGGTACGCCGCACAGTAGTCGAACTGCAACCGCGTCGTCACTTTGTCCGCGTTCACCGTTGCGAATGTCGTCAGTGCCTCGTCGATTCGGTCTTGCAATAACAGGTAATACGTCACGGCCAAACGGTCGGTATCGTCCAGGTCGCGGCGATAGCTGAGCGACTTCAGGAAAGCGTGGTACTGCTGGTGCAATCGGTCGTTGACGATCTGGCGGCGCTGGCCGAGTGCATGGGCACGCGCGTTCACCAACGGCTTGTATTCGAAGTGTTCGTACTGATGTCGTGCCACCGGGTCGATCGTCACGAGTGGGCTGACGAGCGGCCCGCCGCACATGTTCAGCAGTCCGTCGGCGTGCATCAGGTACTGCTTCGCGGTCGGCAAATCCGCGTGGAGAATGCCGTACGACCAGAGCGTCGATTGATACAGGTGGCGTGCGTGGAGCAGTTTCACGATCGTTTCGTAGAAGTTGCGGTCTCTCATCCGGAACGCGATTTTATCGAGGTTGAGTGCCGAGACATTCTCGCGGTTCAGAAACGCGATCACCCCTTCATTCGTGCCGTTTTGCGAGACGTAATCCCACGATGTCGTGTCGAGTTTCGTCGGCTTCTCGACGACGTTAAACGTCGCCACCGGTGCCGCAATCACGAAGGTTTCGCCCTTGGCCACGTGAACTGGGAAGTGTGCGAACTGGCCGGGCTTCGGGAAGTAAAAGAAGTAATCGACCGTCTGTGTGCGGTACGGTTCGAGATCGACCACGACCGTTTTCGTGAACTGGCCGTTGGCTAACGGGATCGCTCCGACGGGTAACTGTAGCAACACTGTCAGCTTCTGCCGCGACGATGAGGGGTTGGTGACAACGAGCTGACAGCCGTACACGGTGTGGACGACGAATTCGCCGGTCACGAACTTATCGAGGCGTTCGCCGTTCTCGTCGCGATAGCGGTCGCCGTTGCGGTAGAAGTTCTGGCTGACGAGGATCGGCACTCCGCCACCGTTGCCGTTCGCGGGGCGAACTTCCTCGTGGAACGCAATCATCGGGCTTGCGGGCACGAGTGTCATCTTCCCCGCATCGAACTTCATCTCGTGCTTGCCCGCCTCGAACGGCAGATCGAACACGCTGAGCGCGAACATCATCTCCGTGAAGTTTCGCGACGCATCGGGGAACGACTTCGACAAAAACGGCGACTGACCATCGTGCTTGGCGTAGTCGTACCAGAACGAATTCACGGGAACGAGGGAGGCAATTTGCAGTCCGATCGGCAGGTGATAGTAGTTGTTCTCCGCCCACTCCATCGTCGGATCGACCTTGCGATACAGTGCTCGAATCGACTTGCGAGCTTCATCCCTCTCGAAGTATTCGACTTCCTTTTCCGCCAGCTTCTTCATGTCTTGGTCGGCTTTTCCCGCTTCTGCAGGTTCATCTTTCGCATCTTTTTTTTGCTTCTCGCCATCCGCTGTGCCATCGCGTTGGCGACGTAGTGACTCGCCTTTCTTTCCCGGTTTCGCCGGCAGAACTGAGTCTTCTACTACCACAGGACCAGCAGGACCACCGGCAGCGTTGCCGGAACCCATATCACCTAATTTCCCGCCACCAAACCTCAAATTCTGTTGCTTTGTCGCACCGGATTGTTCTCGAGCAAATTGCACGTTGCTATCCATCGCACCGTTTACGACGGCGGCGTCGAAGAGGTACAGTTCGCGTTCGAGTTGCTTCGGCAATAATCGCAAAAGATCCTGAAGGTGGCGTGCCGTCTTCGGCGATTCGCCGGGGGTGCGCATCCCGAGCAACACGCGCTCGACGGTGTTCAGGCGACTGTATTCCCACGGTTGCAGATACGAACTCAGATCGCGATCGAGCAAGTAATGATCGACGAACGTCTTGTCCTTTTTGTTCGCGATGTACGGCTTCACGACCGCGTTGAAAAACTCGGGGTCTTTTTTGCTGATGAAGAAATTCAGTTCGTGCGAAGCGAACTTCGAATACAGCGTTCGCTTCTCCTCGACCTTCAATTTCGGCCACGTCAGCACGAACGAAAACTCGGCCACTTTGGGATCTGGCAACAGCGTCGAATACAGCGAGTAAACTTTCGCCAAGCTGTCGTAGTTCTCGAATCGGCTCCCCGCAACGTCTTGCAGCGTGAACGCCTGACCGGCGGCGAGCACCGTCACTTGCTTCTGCTGCGTGAAGTGCTTCGTCGGGTCGAGGCCCGTGAGCAAGCGTAAATCGATGAAGTTTGCAGGCATTTCGGGCAAACTGATGCTGCGGTACGTCGTGTTGATCGGGTCGATGGCAACGACATGGATCATCGCGTGCGGGCCGATTTCCTTGCGTTTAACGACGATGACACCGTTCGCATCGGGCAACAGGTTCACGACCGCAGCCGACGAATCCATGAGGAAATCGAGATTCGCAAACGCACCCACCGGTCCATCCGGTGCGCGATCAAGCATACTCTTGGCCATTGCAGGCAAGCCGGGTGCAGTCATACTACCTGGTGCCACTCCCTTCGCGCCGAACATTTCGCCGCCGGCCGCGAGTTGCTCGCCAGTGTCCGTGGAGCGGATCGCCCACGGGTTCAACAACAACTGCGGGCGATCGAGCATGTTCCCCGCATACTTTTTCATTCCGCGGCGATCGAGTACGTAGCGATACTCATCGCCGATGTTTCGCCCCGTGAGGTAGACCGATTCCGCGCGGCCCGGATATACGCCGCTCGGTTCGATGCCGCGTACTCGGCTGAAGTCTGCGAACGGGGAAAACTCCGGATGGTAGCGCGTGGCGTAAACGTGAACGCGGGTGAATTTCGAGTGATCGGTGAGGCGGATCGTGACGTTCTCGGCGTCGGCTACGATGTCGCGAATCTGCACCGCTTTGAGCGCCGCGACTTCGAGGTGCCGCATCGCGCCGAGGACGTGGCCGTTCAATAATTCGCCTGCGACGACTCGGATGCGGATCTTTTCACCGCTGGTTTTCAAGTACAAATCGTAGTCGCCGGGTGCCAGCTTCCGCAGTTCGATCGTGCCGTTCTGAATCGCAATCGCCTCAAATTGATCGGCGCGGATCGTGCTGCCTCGGACCTCGAACAGTGCGAGTTCTTCTCGCGTCGGTTCGTTCAATTTGCCGAGGTACGGCACAGAGACGACATCGCCCGCCTTCGCGTGAATGAGTTGCCGATACGTGTGCCGATCCGAGAGCAACGGCCACGTGTGTGACGTGCCTTCGGGACCGCTGGCGGTGATTAGTACGATGTCCGTCAGCGTGCCCAACTGCACGCGGCCATTCGCGTCGGTCTTCAGTGTCGCGTTCACGGGGTTGCGGAAATCGCGATGCTTGATCGCGAGTTGCACGGGGCGATCGGGCTTCGGTTCGCCGGTGCGGCCGAGGAGTTCGACGACGTAGTCCGCACCGAATTTGGCGAAGTGCAAATCCTCGATCTTGTCCGTGCGATCGATCTCGTTGATCGCAAACGTCTGACTGGCATTTAACTCGACCGGCAGCGTTTGCGTCAGGCCTTTCACCTTCGCCGACAATGTAAACGAGAGGCGCGACAACCGCGCGGGCACGCGAATTTCGTGGACCGATTCGCGATCCTCGAACAGCTTGAAATTCGGTACGTCCATCGTCGTCGGGATGTTGTTCATGTCGATCGACGACATCGTCAACTTTACGTCTTCGAGTAATTTCACCGAGACCGGGATGCCGTTCAACTGAAGTGAGGCTCGCACTAATAGCGGGGCGATTCGCTGGGAGATCAGCGATTCGCGGTCGATGTGGAAGCCGGCGGTTAACTGATACGCCTCGGCTTTGTGGTCGAACATATCGAGCGAAGAGAAGTCGCCGCGACTGATGACAACGGGCCGTCGGCCGGGGTTGGTGCTGAACGGAATCTTGACGACGCCATCTTTGCTCGAAGCATACTCGGTGCCGTTCAGCCACGCCTTTGCGTACGGCACGGTGCGATTCGCTTCGTCGATTATCGCGAGGTAGATACCCGCAGTGCCGGTCTTCGCCAATGCCCGTAACTGGCCCTTGCGGATCAGCGCACGGCTACTCTTGCCACTCCCGATGAAGTCGATGACATAGACGCCGGGCTTCGTCAATTCGGGAAACGCGAACGAGCGGGCCAACCGTCGCAACGGCGGGTCGGCGTACGGCGTCACCTTCTCCGAGTTCGCGACTAAACCATCGAGGTTAATGTCGGTATCGATCTCCTTCAGCGTCGTGCGATAGACGTTGCCCGTGTTGATTTCAAACACCTTCACCAAAAGTGAAGTGACGTTCTTCACGTGCAAGTCGAGTTTCAACGCTTCATCGGCGGCGAAGTCGGTTTTGTTCGTGTACGCGAAGTCGATATCGATGCGGTCCTTCAACTGACGGAACAACTCCGGGGGCAGTTGCGAGGCCCACTGTTCGCCATCGCCGAGGCCGTTCTCGATCTTCGTTTCCGCGAAAAGATGCTTCAAATATAGGTCGTTAATGAACGGCTCGAACTCTTTCGCCGATGCCGCTTCGACGAAAAACTCTTTCAGGTAACTCCGCACGAGCGGTTCGTCGGAGCCGATCCGCGGCAGCAGCGTGATCGGCGTGTAGTCCGCGTTCAGGTCTGCGGGGTACTGTCGCGACTCGACTTTTTCGAGGAGATCCTTCGACATGTAACCTTGGTTACGCGGCAGCGCTAAGTACGCAAGAAATCGCGCACGATCGTAGATTCCCTGGGCACGGTCGAACGCGAGTCGGTGATATAAGACGTGGGCTTTCAGCGCGTTGTGTGCGGGTGCCAACTTCGCCACGAACGCTTGCAGGCGCTCCAAATAAGCGAGCGCGACTTTGCGATCCTTCTTCCAGTCGTCGTCCGCACCGGGGTGCAACTTGGCGATCACCGCGTAAATGAAGTTGATTTGGTTCGACAACTCGGGGCGGAGCTTCAGCAGTTCTTCGAGTTGAACGAGCGTGAGTTGGTTGTGTATCGGCAACGATCCGAAACCGCCGGAGTTCACGTGGCGCAGGTCGGCATCGATCAGCGCGACGAGGTTTTTCGCATCGGGCCGCGTGAGACGGCTGAGTAAAATCCGGCGATTGTCGGGCGACAACTCGGTGGCGCTCAGCCAATCGAGCGACGAATCTTCGAAGTTGTTGAGGTTCTGAAGGTTGCTCAACGAATTGATGCGAAGCGTCTCGCGGGCAATCGCTTTCGGGTCGAGTTTCGTCGGCAAGTTCGGTGCGGCACCGACGACTTCCTTCTGATGGTAGAAGCCGAGGCCGAGCTTGTTTCGCACGTATTCCAAGGTTTTCTTGGGGTCGCGCTCGTACGTCAGCAAGGCATGTCGCGTTTGAATTTCCACCAACCGCGCTGTATTCCCGTGGCGTTCGCTCCACGGTTTCAGCAGCGATTCGGCTTTGTCGAACTGCTCGATATTGAGGAAATACAACCCGTGGTAGTAGTAGAAATCGTCGGTACCGGGGATGAGCTGCTTCAGTACGGCGGGGCGGTCTTTCGAGAGTGCAAAATCTTCGATAAAGCCGACATCGCCACCGTAGGCGAACGACGATGCGAGTAACATTATGACGACTCCGAGAGAGCGGATCATCGGTAAACCCCCCGAGATTGTGAACGAGTTGCGTGCGAGTACACCTTACGCGAAGAGTGTGTCAACGGTGTAACAAGCATCCGAAAGTGCGTTCGACGCCTACTCCATTTCGCCCCAGTTCCACTCTTGCATCGCTCGCATTCGGGCGTGGTCGGTCATGTCGAATTGCAGTGGCGTGACCGTGATGAATTGCTCGGCCAGTGCGGTCACGTCGGTGTCGGGGTTCGGCGAGGGGCAATGGAAATCCGGCCCCATCCAGAAGTAGGTCCGGCCGCGTGGATTCACGCGGCGGTCGAACTTCTCGCGGTACGTCGACACGTTCTGCGGCATGACTTTGATGCCGCGAATCGGCCCGCGTTCGAGCACCGGCACGTTGACGTTGAACAAGCTGCCCGGTGCGGGTTCGTTCGCGAGAATCTGTTCGACGACCTGCCGCGCGTAACGGGCACCTTTTGGAAAGTCGTAGATTTTTTTGTCGTATTCGAGCGAACAGGCGATGGCGGTGTGGTGGTAGAACGCCCCCTCGACGGCGGCGGCGACGGTCCCCGAATAGATGACGTTGATACCCGCATTCGACCCCGCATTCAGCCCGCTGACGATCAAATCGGGCGGCTCCTTGAGCAGTTCGAGAAGTGCGAGTTTCACGCAATCGGCCGGTCGCCCTTCGACCGCCCAACCGATGAGCGACTGGCCATCGTCTTCGTAAACCTCATTCACAAGCAGCGGAACGAGGAGCGTGACCGAATGCCCCGCAGCACTCTGTTCGGTGGCAGGGGCCACGACGGTAACGGAGCCGAGTTTCTTCAACTCCATGCGCAACGCACGCAGGCCCGGCGCGTAGATACCATCGTCGTTGGTCAACAGAATTCGCATGAATGATCCTTGCTAGACGTCGATCGATAATGGCTTTTGAAAGCCATCTCACACAACCATTCGTTCTAGGGCACCCATACGTGGGTGCCCTACTTGGCACGCCGCCTCAATAATGCGCGGGCAGTTTCGCACTGCGTGCCCAGGCGGCCATCCAGATGTCCATCGTGAATTGCGCACCGGAGCGGCAGCGGTCGATCATGAAGGCGCGGCTCTCTTCGGTCGGTTTCTCGAACGCACCGGCGGCGTCGAGTTCGTAACAGCGGTCGATGTGCGCGTACGATTCTGCGAGGAATTTCTTCGTGTAGTCCCACACATCGTCGACCGGTTTCGCTTGCAAGCCGCGACTAATTTCCACGGGGTCGAACTTGTTCTTCTCCGGGAATGCGTCGATCTTCGCGTGAATGCCCTTCTGCTTCTTCTCCGCGCCCGGCGTGACGCGGCCATCGAAATGGATCGTCGTGTGCAGCGGCATCGAGGCATCGGTCGTGTAGTGTGCGAGGTTCCCGGCATAGACGAGGCACTTCATTTTGACCGACTCGTTCTCCGGTTCTTTCCGGTGATCGGCGAATGCGCACGCCAGCCGTTCGTAGCCTTCGACGATGGCGTACGGCAACATCCCGACGCGCACGGGATCTTTCTTCAAGCTCCGCATGAGGTCCATGCCTTTGAAGCGACTTTCGGGCGGAAGCGGCTTCCCGTCGAGGTCTTCGAGGTCGAGGTAATGGTCCGCTTCGACGCTCGCCCGCAGCACTTTGCACTCGCGGTTCTTCCAGCGATCCGGGTCGCCGGCGAAGTGCGCGAGGTGCTTGCCACCCGCACGAAAGAACGCGGGGACATCGTCGGGGAGTTTGCTCGCGGCCGCCTCGGTAATGCTTTCGTGCCCCTTCACCCACCAACCCGGCGCGAAGCCGACGCACACACACGCAATCGCAATCGCCACAAGCAACGGAACGGTGAACCGACGCATATCTCACCTCATCGGGAAAATGCCAGTTTGAACAACCACACGCAGCTTACGAGTGTTTCGCGGAAACTGCCATAAATGCGCGGGAAACGGGGCCGAATCGCCGAGTTGGTACAATAGCTTCATGATGACTTCACACGATACGATGACCGCCTCAACGAAACCCGAACTCCTGTCGCCGGCGGGCGACTGGGAAGCATTGCGGGCGGCGACGGCGAACGGGGCCGATGCGGTCTACTTCGGCCTGTCGAACTTCAACGCGCGTGCCCGCGCCACGAACTTCACGCTCGAAGAACTCCCCCTGATTATGGCGTACCTGCACGCGCGAAACGTGCGCGGCTTCGTCGCGTTCAACACGCTAATCTTCAGCGACGAACTGCCGGAGGCAGTTACTTTCATCAAGGCGATTGCCGACGCGGGCGTCGATGCCGTGATCGTGCAAGACCTCGGGTTGGTGACACTCATCCGTCAGTTGGCACCGACGCTTTCGATCCACGCCTCCACGCAGATGACGCTGACCGAGTCGCGCGGGATCGAGTTCGTGCGCCGGATCGGCGTCGAGCGCGTCGTGCTGGCGCGGGAACTGTCGCTCGACGATATTCACAAAGTGACGGCGCTCACCGATATGCCGGTCGAGGTGTTTATTCACGGCGCGCTCTGCGTGGCGTATAGCGGCCAGTGCCTGACGAGCGAAGCGCTCGGCGGGCGGAGCGCGAATCGCGGGCAATGTGCGCAGGCGTGCCGATTGCCGTACGAGTTGATCGTCGACGGCGAGAAACGCGACCTCGGCGACAAGGCGTATTTGCTCAGCCCGCAAGACTTATCCGCACATGCCTGGATCGCACCACTCGTGAAAGCGGGCGTCATTTCCTTCAAAATCGAAGGCCGCCTGAAAGCCGGGCCGTATGTCGCCGCCACGACGCAGACCTACCGCAAAGCCATCGACGCCGCCATCGAAGGTGTCGCATTTGCGTTGCCGCGAAACGAGGAACTCGACCTCGCCCAGACATTTAGCCGCGGCCTCACGTCGGGCTTTCTGAACGGCAACAACCACCAGATTCTCGTTCGCGGGCGGTTCCCCAAGAGCCGCGGCACGAAGCTCGGCAGCGTGGTCGGCTTCACGAAATTCGGCGTGCGAATTCAACTCGCGGACAAGCTCGCCGTCGAAGAACGCATTCGCACCGGCGACGGCGTGCTGTTCGACCTCGGCAAGCCCGCCGAGAACGAGCCGGGTGGCCGCGTCTGGAAAGTGCAACCGATTCGCGGCGCGAGCGAACCGGCGATGGTCGAGCTTTCGTTCGAACCCGATTCGATCGATCTGGGCAAGGTGCCGCTTGGCTGCGAAGTCTGGAAAACTGACGACCCGCAGTTGCGAAAACGCTTGATGGCCAGCTATTCCCAAGACGACCGCCTCGCCAAGCGCATACCGATTACGGCCACGCTGAGCGGCGCAATCGGTGGCCCGCTGACGCTGACGATGAACGTCGGAAACACCGCAGCGTCCGCGACGTGGCCCGGCCCGCTACAAGTGGCAACTAAGCGTGCGACGACGGACGAGGAAATCCGCGACCAACTCGCACGCCTCGGCGACACGCCATTCGAGTTGGAAAAAGTTTCGCTCGAATTACCGGGTTCGTTGATGATCCCGAAGAGCGTGTTGAACGACCTACGGCGACGCGCAGGGGCCGACCTCACGGAGCAGCACGGCCACGGCAAACAACACGCGATTGTGCTACCAGATGCGCTCGAGCGAATGCGCGCGGCGAAGCCGAAAGTCACGGACATCTCACCGTCACTGACAGTCCTCTGTCGCAATCTCGATCAGCTAAAGGCGGCGCTCGCGTTCCGCCCCGCTGTCGTGTACTGCGACTTCGAGGACTTACGGAAATACAAAGACGCGGTGCCACTCGCCCGCGCCGCAGGTATACCCATCGGCCTCGCCACGCACCGCATCTGGAAGCCAGGCGAAGAAGGCTTTCAAACGATGGTTTCCCGCGTCGAGCCGGACATCGTCCTCGTGCGAAACCTCGCCTCGGTCGAGTTCTACCGCGACACGTTGCCGAACGCAATACTCATCGGCGACTTCAGCTTGAACGTGGCCAACGACCTCACCGCAAACTTGCTACTCGGCGAAGGTCTGCAACGGATCGTACCGAGCTTCGACCTGAACTGGCAGCAGTTTCAGGCACTCGTGGAGCACTCGGACCCATCGCGATACGAGGCGGTCATCCACCAACACATGCCTATGTTCCACATGGAGCATTGCGTGTTTGCGGCGTTCCTCTCGACGGGGAAAGACCACCGCGATTGCGGTCGGCCTTGCGAAACTCACAGGATCGAATTGCGAGACCGCGTCGGTTCGGCATTCCCCGTTCACGTAGATACCGGTTGCCGCAACACCGTGTTCAACAACGTCGCACAGTCGGCGGCGGAGTATATCGGGCGGATGCAGGAATTTGGCGTCCGCTGGTTCCGCATCGATCTCCTTCGCGAAACGCCGGAAGAGGCAACGAAGTTGATGGAACAATATCGCCGCGTCATCGAAGGCACCGACGACGGCAAGCAGACGTGGCGACAACTGAAAGCCCTCAACCAACTCGGCGTCACCCGCGGCACCCTCAACCTGCTGTAAAGCCTTCGCTCGGCTGGCGCGGGACTTTTCTGCATGGGCACTGCCACATCTCGCTTGGCTAATGCCGCACGTGGGACGAACGCGGGAGGTTCAACCAACACGGGCCATGGAATGTTGACCGGTGCCGCACCCTTCGGAGTCGCGCCGCCTCTAAAGATTTTGGAAACAGTAACAACGCGGTAGCAACATTGCGGATTCATTTTCTGCGGAGTCGTGGCTACTGCTCCGGTCCGTGGCGTACCACGTCACACTCCCCGCTGCATCCTGGCGACCGACCACATCGTCGAAACCGCTGCCGAACAGCCGCCGGTTCGTGACGTTGCCCGCGCCATCCAGATCGAGTACCGTGTCGAAGTTCTCGGTGCCGACCGCTCCCGGCTTCGTCGTGTCCCAGCCATCGACGACGAACTTCTCTACCGACGACACGCCATTGACCGTC
Organism: Limnoglobus sp.; assembly: GCA_043757025.1. Taxonomy (GTDB): domain Bacteria; phylum Planctomycetota; class Planctomycetia; order Gemmatales; family Gemmataceae; genus Limnoglobus. Next base: position 4,586 of record JAYVQG010000193.1, on the reverse strand, counting down.
GCGTCTCGCTGAATCCGGTTGCCGAAGGCGTCGAATTTGTACGTCACCGACACACCGGTGTCGCTCGTCGCCTGCGTCATCTGCCCGCGATGATCGTACGCATAGCTCCACGATTCGCCGCTCTTCGATTTGCCGACCTGATTGCCATCGAGATCGTAACTATACGTCCACGTGCCATCGCTCGTCACGCGATTCCCGCCCGCCGTCACGTACCCCGAAGTCGTGCGGTTCCCCGTCGCATCGTAACTCAGCGACTTGCCGTTCGCGCCCGTCACCTGGCCCAGCTTGTCGTACGCGAAACTGGTGCTGACGCCGTTTTCGGTCTTCTGCATCAGCCGATTATTGAGATCGTACTGATACGCGTAGTCGCCGATCACCGCATTCGTACCCGTGCGATTTTGCAAGTTCGTCAGCCGCCCGCCCGCATCGAACGTGTAGCTGCTGTCGCCGACTTTCGTCGTCCCCGCCAGATCGTTGAAGCGGGTCATCGACTTCCGTTCGTTGCGATCCGTGTACGTGAAATCCACCCGCAAATCGCCGCCCGTCGGCGCATCGAGCGACCGGCTCGTCAACCGGTTCGCCAAGTCGAACGTGCTCGTCTGCACGCCACCCGTGCTGTCGCCGACACTCGTCCGGTTCCCCGCCGCATCGAACGCGAACGCCATCGTCACCCCGCCCGGCGTCGCCACCGCCGACGCCCGGTTGAGCGCATCGCGGCCAATCGTGTAGTTGCCATCCCTATCGTTTCGACGGCGATTTCAAGAGATCGACGATTTCGCTCCTTCCCCACTCCTTTGCGTAATCCAAGGCATCCATGTTGTCGAGACCCGGATATCGCAGTGAAACGTCGATACCGGCGTCGATGAGAAGTTTGGCGACATTTGTTTGAGTAGTCGTCAAATCTCCGGTGATAGCTGCAAATAATGGGTTTCGGACGGAATTTGACACCTCTAATTTCGCACCAGCCTCAATAAGTAATCTGACTACCTCAACGTGACCCTCAGAAGCAGCTAGGGTAAGCGGCGGACTTTCATTAGAATCGTCGTATGCATTTATGTCAAGGCCTTGCGCCAAAAGCCATCGCACGATGTCTAACTTACCATAGGTTGCCGCATCTTGAAGCCATGTTCCGAAAGGGGTACGCATTCTTAAGAGTGCATACTCTTCCGCCATAAGGTCGATCACTTCTGGTAGATTACCCTGCTTAATTGCACGGTGGATCGACATCATAAATTCTTGCTCAGACATGTTTATGGACTCCTACGGGCAGCTTCCTTGCCCAACTTGTTTAACGCTTTCACGAAATCGTCGTAGTCAGCTCCTGCTTTGTCCAGTTCGCGCAACTTTTCAACCACCTTTTTCAACGATTCTGGCCCATGTTGCTTCACGACACGCCAAGGTGCCCATACAAGATTCTCTTTTCCGAAAATTGGATCAATCCCGACTTTTCTTAATATCGCTTGGCCCTCACATACAAGCGCTTGCTGGGCAGCTCCAAGTCCCTTTTTGAAGAGTATATGGTGAGCATGTGGATCAATCATATCTTTCGGATGGTCACCAATCAAGCCACGTAAATGATCGCCAAAATTAAACCGTTGAATGTACTCGTCAGACTGCTTTACCTTATTTAGTGGCTTAAATACGCGATTTGCTATCTTGAATACCTTGCCTAATACTGGAATGGCTCCAACAGCTGCAAGTGCTGCTGCACCTGGATTTCCTCTGTTTAACTCAGCACCAGCTTCAACAATTGATAGCGCACCAGTAGGATCGAACGCACTTGCAACCCCCAGTGCGTCCATGGCTGCTTGACTGCCGACCGCATCATTCCGCAGAACACCTAGTCGTTCGCGAGCGGCCCACTCAGACCGAAACGCGTCATCCCTCAGCGGTTTTCCTTCAGGTTCACGATCCAGTAGCGCCTCTGGCAGTTCGTGATCCGGGACGTCGTAAACGGGAGTTTCACCCTCGCCGCCATGTCGAAAATCGTTATGCCTCGGACCTGTCCATCCCTTTGGCTCGATCGCTGGTCTTATCCAGTCTCGATACAGTTTCATGATCGCGAGATGCTTCTGCACGACTTGGTCGTCGCTGCATGGCGAGGCTTCAATTTGCTGTATCGCCTTGTTCAGCCTTTCGTATTTGCGAAACTCTCTACCCAATCGTACTTTGTTCCAGTAGTTTTTGGTTTCTTCTTTACTTTCTTTTTCTGTGATTTGCTTTGGGACACCGTTCGTGTTGAGTGGCGGTCGCCCTTGCAATCCGCTAGGATCCCGCCCGTTCGTTGGCGAGTTGCCTACGTAGCGTGCCAGGTTCGGATCGCCTGCCGAGAAGCCCTTCGGGTCTTCGCTCAGGAAGCGGTGGCCGTCCTTCTCGCGTGCGCGGTAGTGCGTCAGTCCCGTGACGCTGTCGTATTCGCGGCCGGTGTAGGCGTAGCGATCCACAGGGACGCCGCCTAAAAATGCACCGAAGGCGTCGTAGTCGACCGTGTTGGTCACCGTGCCCGAGTTGTCAAAGACCGTTCGTACGCTGCCGAGGTGGTCGGTGCCATACCACCGTACCGCACCCGTGCCGTCCTGTCCACAGAGCAGTTCGTCGAAGCCCGCCCCGAACATCCGCCGATTCGCCACGTTGCCCGACGCATCGAGGTCGATTGCGACATCGAAGTTCTCGGTGCCGACCGCGCCCGGCTTCGCCGTATCCCAGCCATCAACGACGAACTTCTCCACCGATGACACACCGCCGACCGTCGCATCTCGCTCGATGCGGTTGCCGAAGGCATCGAATTTGTACGCCACCGACACACCGGTGTCACTCGTCGCCTGCGTCATCTGACCGCGATGATCGTACGCGTAGCTCCACGATTCGCCGCTCTTCGATTTGCCGACTTGATTGCCATCGAGATCGTTTAGTAGACAGAACCGATTCTGTCTACTAAACGATCTGTCTATTCTAGAAAGTTCCCACGGACGGTCGTCCGTGGGCTTTGGGTTGGCCGAATCCACGCGAATTCCCGAAGTCAAAAAATCCAAGACGATCCGACGTAAGTCGACTTTTGCATCGTGCGCGAACGTGTCTCGAAGTGTCGTGAGATTGTCTCCAAGTGTCGTGAGAATGTCGTGGTCGGTCGATTTTGTGTCGCACTCGGTCGATTTTCGGTCGCCATTTGCGCCGGTTGTCGAATCGAGTGCATTCGACATAACCCGCGACAAAAGTGCGAGATACGGAATACGGATTAGTGGATTGCGATCAAAAACGCGACTTTTTGGGACTCAAAAATCGGAAAAACACCCCAAAAAACGGTTTTTGAACCGCCGCAATTGTGACTTACGTCGAATCTGTGACCGATCAATCGCAGTTTCATTCGCCGAATCGCCAACCGGTACTAGAAAAACCAGGCTCGAATCGATCTGGTACAGGAGTTTCCCCGTGTTTCCGTTCGGTCGCAAGAAACGTCTCACCGATTACGCCTCGTGCGCGGGCTGAGCCGGTAAGCTGCCCCCCTCGGGCATTGCTCAGGTTCTGAGCTACTTGCCGAAGACGAAAGACCCCAACCTGCTCGTCGGCACCGAAACGCACGACGATGCCGGGGTGTATCGCCTCACGGACACGCTTGCGATCGTGCAGACGGTCGATTTCTTCCCGCCCGTCGTCGACGATCCGTACATTTACGGCCAAATCGCCGCCGCGAACGCGCTCAGCGACGTGTACGCGATGGGTGGCACGCCGATCACCGCGATGAACCTGGTGGGCTATCCGGACGACAAACTCAGCACGGAATGGCTCGGTCGCATCATGGCGGGTGGTGCCGAACGCTGTCAGGTGGCCGGTTGCACGATCGTCGGCGGGCACACGATCCGCGATAACGAGATCAAGTTCGGTCTGTCGGTCACGGGAACGATCCACCCGGACCGCATTTTCACGAACGCCAACGCGAAAGTCGGCGACGTGCTGGTTCTCACGAAACCGCTCGGCACTGGGTTCGTAACGACGGCGTCGAAGTACCGTGCTTGCCCAGAATCGTTGCTGAAAACTGCTTGTACAAGCATGATTCAACTGAACGCCGCCGGCCGCGATGCCATGATCGCCAGCGATGCGCACGCCGCCACCGACGTCACCGGTTTCGGGCTGGCGGGGCACAGTTACGAGATGGCCGAAGGCAGCCAAACGACGCTGATTATCGATCTGGCGAAGTTACCGTTTATGCCCGGAATCGAGCAAATCGACGTGAAGCGGTACCGCACCCGCGCCAGCAAAACCAACCGCGAATACACTGAAGCCGACACGCACTTCGACGGCACGCCCGATGCCTATCGCCGCGAGTTTTTCTACGACGCGCAAACGAGCGGCGGGCTGCTGATCGCACTTCCGTCGGAGAAACTCCCGCTGTTACTGGAGAAGCTGAACGCCAGCGGCGCACTCGCCACAGCAATCATCGGCGAAGTGGTGAAGCGCCGCGAGAAGGCACTCTGGGTGATCGGGTAAAGTCTCAGCAATTCCCGGTCGCGTGAAAACCCCTGCGAAATCCGCTCTTCTCGATCGCGACTTTCGTAAACTCACCTTGCCTCGCGCTTCTCCAGGCCCTC